>JAWXCD010000111.1:0-23108 GCA_034440535.1 Verrucomicrobiota bacterium
CATAGCGAAGGTTAAAAAGTTCGAAAAGAAAATGTATGAATCTTTAAATAGAAGACGGAATGAGGATCCAAAGCCCGCTACAATCCCAGTAACTCCGTCAAAGAATGATTAAATGTTTCTGTATTATCATTCTGTTAATGGGCAGCATTTCTGAGGCTTTTGGAGATGAAAAAAGGCTTCCAAAAGGTGATATGACCCAGAAGCTTCCCAAACTGGTTGAGCCTATTACTAAGGTTTTCACGAGCGTCGCGTTTATCATGATCACGGGGTCACTTATATTTGCGATGCGTGATGCCGACGGGCCACAAAATACAACCAAAACAATCGCAACGTTTTTAGTATTAACGGCATGCGTAGGGGTGACGCAAAAATTGTCTACCACCTGCTTAGATTTGGCTAATGGAATTACCGCGGCTACGGGGTTACATACCCCGGAGCAGATTGCGGATTCTGCAATCGATTATGCTAAAGTTTTCAACAAGCTTAATAATGAAGTGCAGACTCCCACGAAGGAGAACCAAGGCACGGTGTCTGAATTTTTAGCGCCTCTGAAAGGTTTTTTTCAGGGACTTCTGAACACACCCATTGCTGGAATAAAAGCTATAACCCTGATTTTTACACTTAAAATGTGGTTGAAAGAAATTGTGATCATTATTGGAGGTTGTTTTCTGTCTGTTTTATTGTGGGTCAGCGGTCTGGTCATAGAGGTTTTAGAAACAATTCGGACTTTTCTCTTCCTTGCGGGTGCCTCCATACTTCCGGTGTTCATCGCGGGTTTAGGGAGTAAAACGTATCGCTCACAAAGTTTAACTTACATTTTGGGATTAGTAGGGATTGCTTGTTGGCCGCTTGGTTGGGCCATAGGTCACGTGGGAACGGTTGTCTTGTTTGATTGGGCGGTCGAGTGGAGTGCCAGTTTGGGAGGACCATTGACTTTGTTGCAGAAAATGGGGCAGGGAACAGAGATTACCAAGGTTGAGGGTATGCAATCTTTGGCCGCGTACATTGCCTCATTGGGTGGTGGATGGATGACGTATTTAGTTTGGCTCATAATTCCATGGATCATTGTGGCCATTTGGATATTGCTCGTCACCATATCGGGTCCCTTAATTGTGCAGAAAGTTGTGGCGGGCGGTGCTCAATTTTTTTCGCCATTGGCGGCGGGGACAGCCACGATGACGCAGCAGGCGATGCAGGCGGCGATTGAAAAAGCGGTACAAGTGGCAAGTGTAGCGGCCGCTGCGGCCACTGGGGGCGCTTCAATGGCTGCGGCCGGGGCCACTTCGGGGGCTGGAGGAGCCTCGGGAATGTTATCAGGCGAGTTGTCAGGGGCTTTCGGGGGAAGTGGCGGTGGATCGGGCGGGCTCTTTTCCTCATTAAGTGGGGAACTTGGCGCGACGGGCGATAAAGGCGGGGGTGCCGGAAAAAAGGCAATGGCTGCCGGGCGGGATTTTGCTTTGGATACTGTAGATGGAGATTCGGGTGGAGAGGGTTCAACCTCGCGAACGGCAACCGTGTCGGCTTCGGTGTCTATCCAGGGTGGGTCCAAAAGCACATCTGGGTCAGGTTCATCGATCTCGGTTACTGGCGGGGGGGATGATTCCGGGAACGATATATTATCTGAGCAAATGGCTTCCATTCAGCGCAACATCGCGCGAATGAGTCAACACTATCGGCGAAGTTAAATGTTTTTTGCTTTGTTGAATTTCTCTCCACGTATTCATGATGAAGAATCTACGATTACGTGGGATTCCATAAAAAGGCACATATCCGCGGGTAGGGGCGATTCAAACGTTAACAACTCGCCGTCCCATTCAAAATTCAATCGACTGGCATGGAGGGCGTGACGGTCCATCAATAAATCCTTGCGCAGAGCTTCACTCATATTTTCGCGAATGAACGTCAAATAGTGGTTACTGTCCGGCCCATAAATTTTATCACCAACTAAGGGGAATCCGATATACGACATATGCACGCGGACTTGGTGCAGACGCCCAGTGTGCGCTTGCAATTGAACCAGGTGGAAAGTTTTATCGGAGTCACTGCGAGTGAACGTTTTCAGGATTTTGTAGGAAGTGCGAGCCGGATAAATTTTTTTCCCTTCCTGCAAGGGCAACACGGATTGCCGCAAATAGATGTTCGTTTCACCCACTTCACCTAGCCTGCCCAAGGGCGCGTCGATTTCGCCTTGTTCGGGCAATGTCCCGTGACCATACACCAGCGCATGATATTCTTTAGTGACCTCGCGGCGCATGAGTTTTTTGCCCATTTTCCCCGAAGCCTCCTTTGAACGGGCGACAATAATCAGTCCACTCGTTTCACGGTCGAGGCGGTTGACCAGACTCAAGGGCTCGTTCGGATAATCTAAACGAAGGAGATCAATTAAGGTCGTGACCGGTGACGGCTTGGTGGGGTGCACGAGTAAATGTGAAGGTTTACTGACCACAAGAAACTCGGGCCGTTCGGCAATCAATTGGTAACTAGCGTTGGTAAAGACGGCCGTCATGGGTAGGAAGGGTGAGCAGAGGTAGGGTAAAGACCGGGCAGCCCAAAATCAATCAGTACAAAAAAAACCGGGGCACTACTCGTGCCCCGGATAAACCTAAACTTAACAAGGAAACCTAACTTAAATCTATATGTTCAGACATAGCCGCAGGGAAAACGTTGAATAAAAAACAAAATATTTTTAAATAAATCTTAAAGCGCTGTAGGCAGACGACTTACGAAATGAATATTTTTTCAAACAATTCGGTTAGTTAGCTCTTTTCTTAGCAGCAAGGTCTAAAACTTTAAGAATTCGTAGGTGTGTTTGAGGGAAAAGGGGTTAGTGTGAGACCTATGATTAAGAAATTATTTGGGGTTATGCTTTTGGGTATCGTATTGTCTGGGACCACGGTACACGCTGGGATGCGCGAATGGATTAATGAAGCGGTTGGGATCCTTTCAACCAAGCAAAACTCTAACACGCCAATCCCCCGCGAGATTCTCGCCAAAGCACGGGCTGTTGCGATCATTGAAATTACTAGGGGCGGAATTGGAATCGGCGGATCGCATGGTGACGGAATACTTTTAGCGCGTACGCAAAAAGGGTGGTCAGCACCATTGGCTTTTGGACAAGGGGGCGGGAGCGTGGGTGCTCAATTAGGGTTTGAAAGCAAAAAGTACATATACGTACTCATGTCCGATGCAGCCCTGGAACAATTTACGGGTGACGAAAAATTCAAATTTGACGCCAAAGCAACAGCGACCGCTGGGCCGGATCATGTGACGGAAGAGGCGATTCCCCAAGGGGAACTCTTTGTTTACACAACCAAGTCGGATGGAGCCTTTGCAGGGGCCACTATTGGAGGCCAAGTTGTGTCGGTTAACTACGAAGTAAACCGTAAAGCCTACGGCCAAGGAGTGACTACTGCGGAAATTTTATCAGGTAAAGTGACTGCACCCAAAGGCACCGATAAACTTCATCAGCTTTTGAAAAGCTCCAAATAAATAAGTTCTTTTTTGTGCTGCACTGAAACACTGAGCTGCATAAGCGACGATAGTGTTTCCGTGTCGATTGATTAGCTTTTAGGGGTACTTATAATTCCATTCACGGGCGCTGTACTGCGAATGATCAAGGGTTGTGGCCAATTGCACTTCTTCGGAAGTAAGAACCGAGGGTTCAAAAGTGCATTGGAACAGTTCCTTGAATGATGATTCCAGTGAGCTTTCGAGAGAAGTCGGGCGCGAGGGGAGGACAAGGGATCCTTGAAGGAGGAGGCCCCATTTAGTTCTGCGCTGGGCGCTGCCGCCTATTTTTTGGGTTCCAAGCATCAAGTCAAATTTGACAGGGTTTTCAAAACACGCTGTCGACGTTCTGCGCGCGCAACAGGGAGCGAGGTTGGCGTCTATCCCAGATTTTCTGAGGCCCAAAGCGACCGCCTCGTGCACTTGGCGATAACTCTCAGCGGCCCTCGCTTGGGCCAAAAAATGATCGGGAGGAAGGGAGATCGTATAAGTGAAATCGGAAGAGTGATCCACCACGCCCCCGCCCGTGGGACGCCGGACAAAAGAAACCCCGACAGGAATGCCGCATTCGGTGACGCGTTGAAAGTATCCTATTGAAAAACAGGGGACGGCCCAGCGATAGAAACGAAGAACTGGAACCGGCGACAACCTCCACAAAGCTTCATCGCGAGCCATGTTTGCTGAAGGTGAATGGGGGCCATCACTGATCAATCGCCACAGGGAGTTTTCTATGGGCGATGGATTATTCTTCTGGCTCATCTGGTTCGTTAATCGTTCGGTAGGCCATTGATAACATTAAGGTAATTAAGGGCAGGACAAAAACCAGGCCTACACCCATGGAACACATAATTCCGATAGCCGCCGCCAAGAGGAGAGGCCAAAGGTTGCCGAAGTTATCTTTAACCAGTTCCAGCCCCTGTTTAAATGCATCCATAGGCACGCGCTCCTTGCGGTCTGCGAGGAGGATAAAGCCTGGGAAAAGGAGGACCATGACCGGAATAGCCGGGAAACAGAACAATAAGGAGGCGGCGCCGATCGCAGCACCTGCTAGAAATCCGGCGCTGGTCGACCGATGCAACCACTCGGGGCGATCCCAAAGTTCCTGAAGACGCACCTTTTTCCCATCGACCGCGTCGAGCGACATTTTAAAAAGGTTGGTCAGGAGGTAACCTGAGAAACCAAAAGTTAGACTGAAAAAAACAAACTCGCAGAGAAGCGGACCGATGTTGCGAATTTTGTAGAGAACAAAAAAACAAGGACCCAGAATTCCGATAGCCACAGCCACAATAAGGAAGGCGGTTCCTGAAAGGGCGAGGAAGTTTTTGAGATACAAACCCCAGACATAACGCAGGCAGGGTTCAAAGGCTATTTTCCCAGTTTTTGAGACAAAATTAAATTGATCCTTCCATTTAGCCTTGGTGGTATCCTCAGTTGGCGTAAAAATTTCCGCCAGAAACTCCCAAGCTCTAGCCTTACGTCGTTCTCCGGAGTCTTTTTCCTCGAGAACAGTTTCTTCGCCAATACGCCCTTCCCGCAACCATTGTTGAATGGTCAGTTCGCTTGCCGGACCATATTTTTGGTTATCCTCTCCAATCACAAAAAACGGCATACAATGGGAGTACGTGATGCTCGAAGTGAAGTCAAGGCAGCGGTGACCATGAATAGGAATAAAAGGACGTGATTGAATCTAAAAAGGAGAAAATGAGGATCGAGAAGGAGCCGGACATTAAAATATGCTGGGTTTAAACGAGTGAGACAATAGTTGTTTCAATTTGAAGGTTTGTTGCCCCATTGTTTTGAGTGCTCAAACTTTTTCAGGCTTTTTGGAGATGAGTTGGAATGGAATGTTTTTCCATCTTTTTGGTGATCTTTTTGGACAAACCCTTGGAAATATTTTGAGGCATAACAGCATGGCCAGGATTCCAGTCAAGGGGGTCAGGTTCGACGGTTAATTGAAGCTTTGTAAGATGTTCTTCGCCGACTCGTTGCATGGCTCCAATGTGTATCTGTCCAATTTGCACAAGGATTCGTTCGGGAGGTACTTGGACATTTTTCTGAAATAGGTCCCAATGTTCTTCAAGGGGGATTACAGAAAGGCGGCTGACGGATGTATTTTCGCCTTTAAACAGACTGGGAGAATACCGCTCTCCATCAAATTTATCGGAACAGATAGCCCGAACGATTTCTTCCGTGGCATCTAACGCCATGGGTTACCTCAGGCGGTTGGGCAACTCGGCAATCTCCAAAAGTCCAAGTGTGCCTTCTTGTTCATTTGACTCAATGTAGTATTCGATTCCTGTGGATGAAAACTCCAATTGGATATCGTTCCCGGACTCGTTTTCCCAGCAAAGCTCAAGGCTTCCTTGATCTGTCAGAAAAATGCTGGGCTTGATGTTCGCGGGGAACTCAATGAGGGCCAAGAATTGATAAAATGCTTCCACAGCTTTGGGCGAAACAGGCTTCCCTTGGCCTTCTCCCCATCCGGCATTGTAATAGTTCCTAAAATGATGGAGACGTCCCCAACCACGAGCTCCGAGCTTCGTAATGGCCAACCCATCCCGGTCAATCTCTCCAGGCACTGGCACTTGATAACAGCCGACAGGGGCTGATTGGATTGGCGTGGTGAACTGAAAAGTTTTATCAACTGGGCACGGAAAGGTCGTGGTCATGTGTAAGAGGGTTTCAATGTCGCAAGGAAGTCCGGTTTTAGCAACCCAAAAAAAGTCTGTTTGACGAGGGTGTGGATTGCCCCAAACTTTTCCATTCCATTCTGGAAAAGGTCAAAATCCTGAGGGCCCAGCCAGACGTCAAGGTCGAACAAACTCTGTCCCCGCTCTCTGATGGTCGTTAGCCTTTTCAGCAGGTTTCAAGAATGTAATAATGGCTGATATCATGGCTGACACGAATGAAAGTATTATAGCTAATTCTGTATGGGATTGAATAATCTGTTGTCCAGCACATACAGAGCAGGCTACCACAATGCCACTTATTGGCTTCATGGGCGGTAGATGTCCTTCGTGGAAAGGGAATTGGCCACAATCACAGCCGGATATTACCCATCAACTTTCTCACGTCGAGAGGGAACAATGGGGTTTGGGTGAATGGCGAACTAGAGCTAAACCAGTCGGACGTGGGACCCATTTAGCAAGGTCAGAATAACCCCATGAAAAGAACATTTACTTATATTTGAAGTTTTTCAACTGGAGTATTTCTGCGCAGCGGCTGACTCTTCGCCATGGTGGAGACGACATATCCGGCTTTGAAGTTGATGTTTGATGAGGAGCGGTTTCGAACGGTGGCCAAGGAGGCGGCCTTAGTGTGCAAGGGGTTTAAGACCAAGACTTTTTTGGATTTAGGAATTGATGATCTCGAATCACTCTCACTCATGCAGCGTTTGCGACGGATGACGGAAAGTTTACATGCCGCATTACCAGGTGATTTTCGCTCGTCGGTAAAAGTTCTGCGGTTGTTGGCGCCGAGGGTTGATCATAACTTTGTTTCTTTGGTGCTGCCCGATTACGTGGCCCTTTATGGGCTTAACGATTTCACCTATTCAATGGACGCTCTGAAGTTTTTTACGATCTATGGATCATCCGAGTTCGCTGTGCGTCCGTTTATAAGAAAGGACTTGATCCAGTCTCTTGTTATCATGGAAGAATGGTCTCGAGACGAGCATGAAGCTGTTCGTCGGTTGGCAAGCGAAGGATGTAGACCTCGATTACCGTGGTCATTCAAGCTTGAGGCGCTTGTGTTGGATCCAAGCCCCGCGTGGCCCATTTTGAACAACTTAAAAAAAGATCCGAGTCTCTATGTCCGCAAGTCTGTAGCTAATCATTTAAACGACATCACGAAGGATCACCCTCGGTGGGTACTCGATCGATTAAAGCAGTGGCCGCTTGAAAACACCTACACTCAATGGATTGTTAAACACGCGTTGCGCACGTTAATTAAGAAAGGTGACCGTGCGGCATTAAGTTTTATTGGAGCTGGATCAACGCCTCGTGTCATGCTTGATCAACTTTCGATGACACCAAAAAGAGTGAAATTAGGACAGCGCATCGCATTAACATTTCGGTTACAGTCCACATCCCCGAAACCACAAAAGCTCGTTGTGGATTATAGTGTTCACTACGTAAAAAAGTCAGGGGCGACATCAGCGAAAGTTTTTAAGTTGAAAGAACTCACATTACAACCGGGCGAGTCTATTCATTTTACGCGCGGACAACACATACGTGATTTTACTACGCGCACTCATTATTCGGGCATTCACATCGTTGAAGTTATGATCAATGGAAAACAACTAGGAAAAACTTCCTTTGAGTTGGTGATTTAAAACGGCCCGATTTGGACAGCCTGACAAAATGTCACCATCAATTTGAACCTAGATAAAGGCCCGTGCGCGTTGGCTTTGTAGGAAAACAAGGAAAAATCTGTAGGCATTAACATTGTTAAATCCCTGAACAGAAAAAATCTGAGCCATGATTAGGAAGGACGGAGAGTGGATGGAAAGCACACCCTTTTGGACATTGCCGCAGAATTGAATCGGACACTAGAGTTTGTTGAGTTTATTCTATTCCGATTCCTACGCCTTGGGTTTATGGATTTTTGGCCTTCGTCACTCTTCGCGACACAATCGAGCAACTGAATTTAAAAGCAACGAGTCCGAAAGTCCTGTTCAAGTATCACAAGGGGCTTATTGAGCCGTGCGTAGAGTGGAACTGAGTTTTTTCTTTTTACTGGGTTTTTTAACCATGGCCTCTTTGGGCGGGCTGATACCGAATGCCGAATAGGCCTGGTTTAAAAGACGAATGCAATAGGCGGAACTAAGTGGGGATTTCATACAGGGAGATCGCTGGTTTCGTGGTCTTGGCGTTTGCACGCTTCCAATAAAAGTTGCATGGGGTTGTCAGAGATCGTTTTGACGGGGCAAGCCGAGGAAAACTCGAAGCGAAACTCGCCCGTGGTTAGGCGCAGTGCCTTCCAGAGGGCTTCGTGACCACTGTCGCCAGCACCTTCAGAATGAATGATCTGACCATTGTTAAAAAATATTTTAAAACTTTGGCTCTCGTTGCGCGACCCAGCTTTTAGAATGAGAATCCCGGTTTTGTTTCCTTGAACCAGTAGTTGAACCAAATCGATGGAACTAAACATTCCCAGCTGCCCTTGGAATTGCATATCATCACCCGTGGTTTGTTCAGCAGTGGCCAGTTCGTATGCCGTTTCAACAATGGCTTGAACCTTTTCGTGCATCATTTCCTCATTAGGCGACTGATCCAATAGATGCGCGGAAATGGTTTGTTCCAATATTTGCCTTTGCCTTGTTGCTTGGACCAGTTGTTTTTCCAAACTGTCGAGCTCGGCCATGATGAGGTCTTTCACGGAAATAAGGCCGGCAAAAACGCCGTCTTGTGAAACGATAATATCATCGTAAAAATCAGCTTCACCTCTCTGTGCGACGTGTCTTAGAACTTCCACGCCATCTGAGGCGCCATCCACGACAAGAGGGTTTCGGTTCATGATTTCAGAAACGGGCTTGTCGGCGTACAAGGCCCAACCGTATCGAGCGCCCACCTGAGAAAGAATCAGGGCTTTGGAAATAAGTCCGGTGATTCCGTTGTTCTCCGTAATCGCGAGGTAATGGAGTGGACTTTGTTTAAAAAATTCAGCGACATCCTTAATGGGAGTGTGGCTTTGGATAAATTTAGCGCTGTGAACTAACTCGCTAGCTTTTACAAATTGATCACTCATGTAGAGGCAGTCTGCCTTTTAAATGTGTCAACACTATGACGTCCCCCTTACGGTTGGGTTAAAGACATCTGTTTTGTTAAGGCCCAGTTTTGAGAGGCAAAGCGATGGATGAGTTTTTACCCTATTAGAAGAGGCGGATAGGAAAATGTGCGCCATTATGGCCCTGAGAGGACGGTGGATGCCTCGAAGCTAAAGGACGTTTCACCTTCTTTTCATTTCTGGTACCTCGTTGTAACAAGCGTAGGGCAGAGTATCGAGATCATGTTTCTTAACACCCTGTTTCATAATCTGGAAGAAAACGAACTAAAGAGTCTTGAAGGAGTAGGCGATTTTACCGTAATCCTCGAAGAAGCAACGGTCCCCGCGCAAGATAAAGAGAATCCGGTCCTCTACGTTTTGATGTCAGGAGAATTGATTTATCATTCCAATGGTGTTCCCTGCGCACTTCACGATAAACGACTCTCGGCTGGGCTTTGGTTTGGAGAAGTGTCCTTTTTTAAACTTGATATACGGCTTCCCTCAATTGTCTTCACGCAAACCGGAAAAGTTTGGTTTATCACTCGCTCTCAATGGGATCGTTTTTGCATCGATAATCCAAGCACGAGCTTGAAAATGCACACAGACATTATTCCTCTGTTAATGGCGCGATATCATAAAAAATGAGCCCTGAACTCCTTCCAAAGTCTGACGGACCAAAGCTGTTTGCCTTGGTGGATCATGCTTTAAAAGTGGGCAGGAATGAGAGCGTATCGAACACGTATCAAATTTTTCAGAATCATCACTCCAAATTTATTGCCGTCGTCGAAAATGGAAAACCAATCGGAATAGTGAGTCGTGGGCATATAGGATTTTTGTTGGGATCGCAGTTTGGTTACTCCGTGTATTTTCGCGAATTCGTTTTTAATTGTGTCCAGACCGAGTGTTTGATCGTGCACATCGGCGAAACCTTGCATCATGTGTTAGCGAAAGCGTTGTCGCGTGGAGAAGAATTCTTTCACGACGACGTGGTGCTCGCAGATGAAAATGGATTTTATTTAGGCTTAATACCGGTTTGCAGGTTAGCGAACCTTCAATCATCTCTTTTGCATATAAAGATGGATGAAATTAGTAAGTCGTCTGATCGGTATCAATCGCTTTTCGAAAACCACCCGTTTGGCCTCGCATTGATTGAGAGAAGTGGTTTTGTGGCGACCTGTAATAATCTCTTTTTTGGCAGTCTAGGTTTGGACATTATACCAGTTCCTTGTCATATCGCTCAGCTTGTGAACGGACCGCTCAAGGTGGAAATTGACCGTTTATTGGTCGGTACAGTAAATGAAAGTGAAATCCGTTGTCTCATTGGGACGCGGGGGAACCGTGATCTTAAGTTAAGTATGACGGGGTACGATGACCGTGACCAAGCGTGTCTGTCGATCGAGGACGTCACAGAGAAGCGGATGTTTGAATTGCAAATGGTGCAGAAAGAAAAACATTCAATGCTGGAAACTTTGGTTGGAGGAATCGCGCACGAAATTAACAACAAACTTTCGCCTATTGTTGGGTTTACTGAGTTGCTCTTAGAACAGAATAAGACTGTGGCCAACCCACTTTTTTTAAGATCGTGCTCTGTGATCCGGGATTGTGCCTTGGACTCAGCTAAGATTATCCGTCAATTGTTGAATCTTTCCAAGCCCTTACCTGTGGACCCTGTTCCTGGGGATTTACGCACGGTCGTAGATGAAACACACGCGTTACTTCGGATGAGCATTCGAGAACAAACCGACACTTTCCGAAAGGAGTTACCCTCTGAAAAAGTGATGGTGCGAGCCGACATGTCACAAGTGAAACAAGTGTTGATTAATCTGGTTTTGAACGCCCTCCAAGCAATGTCTGGAAAACCTCATCGGAGTTTGGAAATTGAAATTGAAGAAACTGACGGATGGGCGAGCATTAATGTTCGAGATTCGGGTATTGGGATAACTACTGCGGACATGAATCGTATCTTTGAACCATTTTTTACGACAAAAGGGCAAACCGGTGGAAATGGATTAGGCCTCACGATTTGTTATGGGATAATCAATAGGCATAATGGACGTATCAATGTCAGGAGTGAACCAGGCCTAGGAACAACCTTCACCGTGATGTTACCCCTTCATTTAGGATTAGAAGAAATGCCTCTTCCAGAACAACCAAAAATGCTCCCGCGAGACGAGGAGCATGCGCTTCAAAAAGTGCTCGTCGTTGATGATGAAGTGGAGATTCAGCAGATGATTAAAGACATTTTTACCACCTCGATTGATGGAATTACCGTAGTGACAGCTTCTGATGGAGCCGAAGCCATCACAAGATTGGTCATGGAGGATTTTGACTTAGTACTGTCCGATATTCGCATGCCAGGCAAGGATGGAATGGCATTATTGGATTGGATAGAGATGAATCGTCCTGAATTACGAAGCAGGTTGATGTTTATTACAGGGGATGAAGGTCGGAGCGAGGTCAGTGAGAGGCTACAACGAGCGAAAGTGCCCCAGATTCGGAAACCTTTTTCTATGTTAGATTTAGTAGAGAAATCCTTAAATCTTGCCCGCAACGGGAAAACAGGTTGGCCCGTGGCAAAAGCATCTTAAGGCGCCTTTGTACCTCAGGTTGTGGGGGCAATAAGCGAGAAATCCGGTCGCGAATTTTCGCCACGAATCCCAAAGGGATTCCGCTCAAAAGCCTAATATAAACTTAATTTCGATAACATATAGATACAGTTTCTTATTTTTTGGACTAAAATTATTGACATAATCTTTTTGATGGATATATTACCGTCATGTCTAGCAAAAATGATAAAGTTCCTTTGACGGTTTTAATCCTGCGTTCTGATGATCCCACTTTTCGCCCAAGGTTCACGGATCTATCTCGAAAAATGATTGCCGGACGCTTGGATGTAAAATTAATGAGTAAGGCTGATTACATGAGTCTTTATAAGGCTCTGAGTCGGGCCGGGTTCGGATTGTGGTCCCGTAAAACGAATGATAACGAGTGGTACTGCCGCATCCGTCGTAAAAATGATACGCAAAATCCATTGATCCGTGAAATCAAACGGGAATACCAACCTGAATACATTGAATGGAAACAATATTGCGAAAGAATGTTGCGTGGTGAGAAACTTAAATTTGATAAAGAAGCTCACGCCACAAGGCTCGTAGAATATTACAACAAATTTTACCGAGGCCGCAAAAAGCCTGAAATCTCTTCTCGCGGCAAAACGTTTTTTGTTGCAATCGCAGGTACATCTAAACCGTAAGAAAATTTATCCCCAAAAAAGCGGTCTCATTGAGACCGCTTTTTTTCTGCCCATTTAATGCGGATTCTAAGGCTCTTCAGAGTTTATTTGAGCCAGCCTCCTTTCAATTATCGTGGTCGCCCGTCGTCTTGGAGAGCGCCGGGGGAGGAATTTTCAGCCAGGTGGTCTCAGGAATACCTTTATTTGGTCCACGAACTGCTTGTTAATACAGATTAACGTTTGTTTAAAGTCTCGGAAAGGTGTCAGCAGCAGGTGCGTCGTAAAGATGAACACCGATGATTTCCAATATCAGGAGTGGGTCTATTGCCAAATGGGAGGTGAAACTTCTAATATCCCAAAGGTTTTGGCGAGCTTAGAGGAGTATTGCCATAAAAGGGCAGCCCCTCGCAAAACCGTTGAATGTCTTTTAGAAACAGTACGGACTCAATTGGATCAGGCATTTGAAGATGAACCGCGAAAGACATGGAGGATCGGGTGGTGTTGGCATGAACAGGAACTATTAGTGACTGTGGAAACAGCCAGAGTTCCTCGTTTAAAGCCCAACAATTTAACAAAAACCCCCATAGAATTTCATTTTCAAATGGGGTATGCCGCTACCGTTGTCTCAGAAGCCAATACGATCATTGCTTCGATGACCGAGGATCTCAGTACAAGCTATGAAAGTTTGTCTGCTCTCTTCCATTATGCCGAAGAACTGGCAACCGCCCATAGTTTTCGGGAATTTGTCACATCCGCGCTGCAACGTCTCGTGAAGCTCGTGGATGGTTCAGAAGCGTTTGTTCGGATCGCACGTCACGATGACAATCTTGAACTGAGGTATTATGCGACAGGGGTAGCAGCCCATTTGACGCACTCCATTCATATTCAAGACGCTTTTGTCGAAGGAATAGTTTTTAAGCATCGGGAGGAAAGAACCGTTGAAGATTGTTCGCAATTAAGAATGCAGGATCCGTTGTTCTCGCTGCATGGGAGTGCTTTTGTGTGTCCCATCTTTTTCCAAGAAAAGACTTTGGGAGTGCTGACGCTCTTGCGTAGTCGAGAAGGTCCCTATTTTACTGCAGGTCAAATCAGTTTAATCAAGGTGGTGGCGGACTTTCTGGGAATTGCATACATCAACGCCCGGCTTCAGAAACAACGGCACAACCAGCAACGCGCTCGGCGTGATCTTGAGATTGCGGCCCAGATTCAACGATCTCTTCTGCCTGAAAAGTTTCCTGATACGCGACGGTTCCGTATCTACGGCACATGTCAGAATGCGCAGGAAGTGGGGGGAGACTATTTTGACGTTTTACCTGTGGGGGACAAGGGGGTTTTACTCGTCATTGCTGATGTTATGGGTAAAGGCGTGCCCGCAGCACTGTTGGCGATGATTTTCCGAACGGTGGTGCATTCACATATGGACCTAGCCACAACGCCGGAAAAACTCCTAACGGAAGTAAACCGGAAAGTGTCACAGGACATTGCCCAACTCAATATGTTTATTACGGCTCAAGTCGCTTATCTCTCTTACGACGACATGAGCCTGACCTTATCCAACGCGGGCCATTGTCCATTAATCATCCTACGGCAAGATGGCGATTCTGGCGCGGATTTTCATGCAACAGAAGGATTGCCTCTCGGATTAACGTTGGAATCTGAGTACAAGAGTGAGAAGGTTTTTTTAAAAGAATGGGACAAAATTCTCATGATCACGGATGGGATTTTTGAAGCCGAGAATCCCAGAGGTGACATGTTAGGTATGCGAGGGGTGGCAGAGCACGCTTCAGAATTGTGGCATGGGCCGGGGGACAAATTCTGCGCAGACTTTCTTGAGGGGGTAAAAAACTTCACTAATGGCGCCGATGCGACCGACGATCGAACACTCATTGCTGTGGAGGTTTTATAATATGAATAACAAAAAAATTCTCGTGGTTGATGACGAAGTCTTCATGCTCAAGTTGTTGCAATTCATATTGGGAAAAACAGGATGCGGAATAGAAACAGCGGGATCTGGAGAGGAAGCAGTTCAACGGGTTGGAATTGTGAGTCCGGATTTAATGATTATCGATGTGATGATGCCCGGCATGACAGGATTTGAAGCTGTCCAAACAATAAAGTCCAAACCGTTGTTTGAGCATCTGCCAGTTATTATGCTCACCGCCCGGGGCCAGCAAGCCACACGGCAACAGGCTAAGGAAGCAGGAGCTTCAGTGTTCCTGACTAAACCTTTCAGCCCAGTGGAACTCATTCATCATGTGACGGAGCTACTCCAAACCAAAGCAGCTTAATAGGCATCCCAGTCTATTATTCTATGGCTTGTGATAAACCCCATCTAATGCATGCTTGCGTGCGGCGGGATTTTTCGTAACTTGGGAAACGTATGTCATTACCTCCTCCTCCTCTGCCATCGCCTGCAAACATTCCAAACACATTGCCCATTAAAGAATCAACTCGATACCGTAGACGGTTTGTAATTCTCATGGTCCTCTTCTTATTAAGTCTTGGTTTAAACCTTCTCCTATTCTTGGTTGTCGCTTTCAGTGGTGGTAGCACAACCTTTTCTGGCCCAGGAGCTATCTTTACCGAAAGAACACTCAGTGGGAATTCATCATCAGAAAAAATTGCGATCATCCGTCTCGAGGGCCTTATCTCATCATCAATCCAAGGCCACGTTGGAATTGATGGCATGGTTGGAGACATTCGCGAACAAATGAAACTCGTAGAACGCGATGACAAAATCAAAGCTGTCGTGATTCGAATTGACTCCCCCGGCGGCGAGGTCCTTGCATCCGACCAAATATACCGCGCAATTAAGCAGGTCCGTGATAAAACAGAAAAACCTGTTGTGATTAGCATGGGCTCAGTGGCGGCGAGTGGCGGTTATTACGCAGCCATGGGCGGGGATTACATTTTCGCCGACGAGCTTACCTTGACTGGGTCCATTGGTGTGATCATGCAAACGATTAACTATAAGGATTTAATGGGTAAAGTGGGAGTTCGCTCGATGGTTTTTAAGAGCGGAAAGTTTAAAGATATACTAAGCGGAAGTCGTGAACCTGAGCCTGAAGAAATGCAACTTATTCAAGATTTGGTGATGGAAACCTATGACCAGTTTTTGTCGATTGTAGCGAACGAACGCAAGCTCGATAAAGAGTACCTGCGAAATGGAATCGCCGACGGCCGGATATTTTCTGGGAAACAGGCGTTGGCAGTGAAGCTCGTCGATGGTTTGGGTACATTGGATGATGCCATCGCCTATGCTCGGACTAAATCGAAAGTGTCTGAAGGTGCACGCGTGATTGATTACCAAGTGCCCTTCTCCCTCTCAAGCATGTTGGGGATTTTTGCAAAGTCTCAAACGCCTGCCATTAAAGTCGAACTCCCACAGTCGGCTGGTGCAGGGCTTGAGTTGAAAGCGGGATATTTGTATTATTTATCACCTCACGTCTTTTAGTAGACTAGTGCAGTTCGTCAAACAGAACGTAACTTTCCAAATTTCGCGCGGACCGCGTTTGATGAGGTTCATTGCAATTGCAATCATATGGCGCAACCCCTTTGGGGTTGAGTGTGAGCTGGGTTTTATCCAGGGTTTCTCGCGGACGAGCAACCCTGGGCTGTCCGACGGAATCCCTTTGGGATTCTTTTTCAGAGCTTGAGCTCTGTAACAAGTTCCTTTGGGAGCATTTTCCGGAAAAGGTAATGTCCATACCATTAACGCCATGTTTGCGGATCAATTATTCCACTCATAATAATATGTGGTTTGTTCGCGAACTCTCGCGAACGAATCCCAAAGGGATTCCGCCACAAAGCCCAGGGTTGCAAAGCTACCCTGGGTTAAAAACGAAAAATCAGAACAACCCCAAAGGGGTTGCGCCTCAATTTAAATGAATAGGATACCCGCGAGTTCTCGCGACGAATACCAGTGGGACTCCGCTCCAATCTTAGAGTTGCCGAGCTACCCCAAATGTAAGCTGTCAAGTTTTGCAGCTGATTCCATATAAGTGACTAGATTTATGACGCCCTACACTAGCGTGAAGGTTCTTACTGAACCGCGACTCTAAGCTTGGAGGGCGTTCAAGTAGTTCATCATGAGCAAATGATGATCATGTTGGCCGCCCATCTCGTAAACATACTGTAAGTTGTTAATCATTCGGGCGAGGATAAATTTATTGCTAATCGGGTTTAGGTAATGGTCCTGAAAGGTGTACCCGAACTCTTTACACAGGTTGACGCATTCCTCGCGATGGAGCACTTTACCGCCTTTGAAGGGATCAAAATAGACGTTGTTCCATGCGCATATAAAGTGACCTGGCATGCCAATGCCCTTGAGCGGAAGATTTAACCTTCGTCCGATGAGCAGATAAATCAGTGACAGAGAAATAGGTATACCGCAACGTGTTTCTAGAACTCGGTTAATATAGTTGTTGTCAGTATGATAATAGTTCTGAGTGTTTCCCTTAAACCCAAGATCTCGGGTCAGGAAATCGGCCAGGATGTTTATACCGGCGAGAGTATCCTTGGCCTGTGATAAACGGATATTCACCACGCCCGCCCACTCGTCGAGTAATTTGCGTCCCTGCTTTTCATCTGAACCGGTGAAAGAAAGTTTTGCTAACTTCCAACAGGCATCTTCAAGGTCTCCATCCAAGGGAAAGCCATGGCAATAAAGAAGAAATTCTTCCTGAAAGAGCTCATGTTCTATCCGCGCAATCACCTCATTTAAATGTTGGTCGACGAGGATGTCCCCAGATCCGCTCATACCCCGCAGAGTGACAATATCTTCGAGCCCTTGCTCGTAGAGCTGTTCTTTGACTAAAGTGATCACCGAGGGATCATCGTCTCGTAACAAGGTAGCCAGCGATTCCGTTGAGAAATTTTTCATGGGGTGTCCAATCAACAGGCAGCGTAAAACCTTACGGCGTTGGCCTCAAAATACCCTAAGTAGCAAGAAATTCAATTGGTTAATGTAAAAAGTGGTAATTTAAAAACCCATGAACAAGACGACGGACAAGAGTCCGAGCTGTCGCTTAGAGCAAAACCCATTTTGACTCCTCGTCCTAGCAGCCGTCTGAAAAGGAATCCCTTCGGGATTCGTTCGCGAGGGTTCGCGAACAGCCGCAATGCGGTTGTGGTCATGAATCCTCAGGGGGTCTGGTATTTAATGGTATGCGCATCACCATTTCCGAAAAAATCCCACCGGGATTCCGTCACACAGCTCAGGGTTGCTGGGGCACGAGAAACCCTGGGTAAAAGTCAGACACACACAACCCCAAAGGGGTTGCGCCACCCATAAGATTGCACCTGCAATTGACCTCAACAAAAAAACGAGGGCCGCCGCGCGAAATTTGATAAGTTACGTTCTGTTTGACGGACTACCCAAGGGCAGCTCATCAAACCATGGATAAAGTTCCACCCACCCACAACCTGAAGGGGTTTCCAATGATTAGTCCCTTAATGCTTAACCAATCCAAGTTTACCTTGAATTAATCCATACGCAATTGAGCGTCGGCTTTTACTGTTTCCCAAAGGGAGTCGAGGTAGAGTGTTGTTGCGGCTTTGGCTTCGGCCAACTCCGTTATGGTGAATTTCGTTCCAAGTGTCGGTAAGGTCTGGCCGAACATATAAAATTTTACTTTAGGTTCTGTGCCGGATCCCCGAACAGCGATCCGTGATCCACTTTCGAGGTGGAAGATGAACATCTTTTCTTTGGGCATGGTTTTACCATCAACATCAACCAGATCTTGCTTGGCGTAATCCTCCACCTTCAGGATTTTTTCTGAACCGAACCCAGTAGGTGGTTGGATGTCAAAAGAAGCTAAGACCTTCTGAATTTTCATCGCACCCTCGGCACCTTCCAAGGTGAGTTGTCCTAGTTTCTCGCTAAAATAACCAAGGTCAGCATAAATATCGTCCAACAGTGTGATTAAAGTTTTACCCACTGACTTCGCATAAGCCGCTACTTCACATAACATGGCGACAGCGGCGTTAGCGTCTTTATCGCGTGCGTACTCGTTGGCGCTATATCCGTAACTTTCCTCTCCACCGAAAATATAATAGGTACTGAATTTAAGGAGTAGATCCCTCTTGGCTCCTTCGCTAAGCTCGCGCCAGTCGCGTTCACTCATTTTTTTATGGTCTATGACGACTGCCGTATAAATCCTTAGCTTTTCCCCGATGTACTTAAATCCGGTTAATGTCTCAACCAGTTTAACACCAAAATGCTTCGCAATCGCTTTTTGGAGATCCGTAGTTACAAATGTTTTAATCAATGCCGCATGGCTCGCGTTTTCTTTGGTGATATATCCCAGCTCGAAATGTTTTTTGGTCCGGTACCAAGCCATGAGCGATCCGATTTGGTTCCCGTTCAAAAGAACCATTTCCCCCGTTTCGATTTTTGCCGCCGCACCCATACGATCTGCATCGGGATCCGTGGCGACCACAATGTCTGCGCCCTCTCGGATAGCTTGGTTCATCCCTAGGGCCATGGCTTCAGCGTTCTCCGGGTTTGGCGAAAGCACCGTCGGAAAGCGTCCGTCCGGCTCGGTCTGTTCTGCAACGAGAGAGAAATTAAACCCAAGATCCTTTAGGATCCTAGGCACAAGTTTTGCCCCCGTCCCGTGCAATGGACTGAACACGATCTTTAATGATTGGCTTTGCTGAGCGACCAAAGTGGGATCAAGCACAAGTCCGATCACCTTTTTCGTGTACGCTTCATCAATTTCTCGGCCGACGCCATGAATCGTTCCTTTATCTAAGGCGGGTTCTAAAATAAGTTCGCTCGTTATAGCGTTCACTTCCGTAATGATTCCGGACGCATGAGGTTCAACCACTTGGGCGCCGTCTTCATAATAAACTTTGAACCCATTGTCGTGGGAAGGATTGTGACTAGCCGTGATGACCACGCCCGCTTGAGCTTCGAGGTGTCGGATAGCGAAAGACGTTTCAGGGGTTGAACGTTCTGATTCGAACAAATACGCGTCGGCGCCCATGTCTGCCACAAGCTGAGCAGTGAACTCCGCGAACTCCCGAGAATAGTGGCGGGTGTCGTGGCCAATGACGATCTTGGCTTTCTGGTTGGGTTCAACCGGGGTGAAATTCTTTTTAACATAATTAACCAGCCCTTGTGTCGCCCGGCTGATGTTGAAAAAGTTCATTGTGTTCGTGCCTACAGCTGGGTACTGAGGACGGCCAAGCGGGGTGGGGGTACCTGTTTCGGCTTTGGTTACGATTTTGCCGATTGTCCGTCCGCGGATTCCCCCAGTTCCAAACGACAACGTTTTGTAGAAACGATCGTTGAGCTCTGTCCAACTTTGATCAATGACAAGCTCCGCGATACTGGCCTTAACCCAATCAGCGGTCGTTTTTTCGTTGAGTACGCGCAACGCATTTTTGAATGTTTCCGGGAGCACCCACTTCTTATCGGCGGCAAATTGTAGATTACGGACCGTTTGTGACATAGGTCGGGCATTCTACTTATTGTGAACCACTTGGCAAGAGCATGGATTTTCAAACGTGTCACTGAACTCTGGCTAAACGATGTTATCGCAACTACAACACCCGTTCCCAGCCTTGAGTCTTTGGTCATTTTCTGGGAAAGGTAATTAATGCTGGATCATTGGATGCAAAATCAAGGTCTCATAGTGCGAAATTCGCTATTGGCCGGAATGTCAGTCTTGGTTCCGTTGCCCGTTCTGGACGATTTAGCGAAGAATTATTTTCGTAAAAAATTAGCGGTGGAGTTGGGCCGTAAGTACGGTGTTTCATTAGATGCCAAGGCGCTCAATGCTCTGGTGGTTGATCCCTTTAAATGGTCGATGCACGGATGCCTTTTTATTGTGCTGGTTTATCCGGTCAAAAAGATTTTCAGAAAAATTTTTTACTTCATGGAAATCAAACGAGCGATAGACGAAACAAGTTCGACCTATCACTCCGCTTATCTTTGGAACTACGCTTTCAAACACGCATATGTTCCCCAATCAGGATGCCCTGTGGAGAGAGCTGGGGTCATCCGGAAAGCAGTGTTTATAGCATGTAAAAAAATCACCGTTAAACCGATTGAACGCGCTATTGGTTCAACGTTTAACCATTTTTCAGGCACCTTGCGTACGTGGTCAAAGGAGATGAAAAGGGTGCTGTCGCGAAAGAAGGAGAACTTCAATGACGCGACAACATTTATTGAGCAGTCGTCGCCCATTGACGATATTAAGTCGGATCTCCAACAAAGGCTTCAAGCAATTCCGGAAGAAAATTATCGTGTCCTCGTCACTCATTTCGAAGCAGCCCTAAACCTCCCACTCGGATTGGTTAATCCCCGGTAGCAAGGTTCGCAGCCATGGGCTGCGATTCGATCGTGGTCGCTCAAACGTGCGGGAACTCGGGGTTCCAAGCGACTTCCCATAGGAAACCGTCGGGGTCGGAAAAATAACCTGTGTACCCACCCCAGAAAGCTTTTTGTCCTTGTTTGACTATTTTTCCACCTGCCTCGCTGACTTCTTTAAGGAGCGCGTCTACCTGTTCAATTGTGCTCACATTGTGCGCGAGCGTGAACCCCGCAAAGCCGGAACCTTCATCCGGCACGCCTGCATCCTTGGCGAGAAGGTCCCGCGGGTATAACGCAAGCCAAGTTTTCCCCATCTCAAAAAAGATAACTTCTTCATGCTGACTTTTGATAGGCAGTTTTAAGGTGTCTCTATAAAAGGTAACGGCCCTTGAAAAATCGCGGACACCGAGGGTGATGAAACTGATGCGTGGTTCCATAAATGAATTGGGATTTATGCTGAGTTATCTCTTAACTTTTGCCTTCAACCACTGAATCTTAACGGTTTCACCTGCTTTGATGGTTAATGAAACGCGTTGCGTGCCGCCTTTAAATTCCTTGCGGATTTTTCCTGATAAAAATTGTCCATGCGCCTCACGGATCACAACTTGAATCGTCAAATTAGTTTTCCATTGATTCATCACGCGCCACGCTTTTGGCGACCCGGTTACCCCTAACGCTTCTAGGGCAACAAGTTCGCCCGTCCTGCCATCGATCATGACTGAGCCGTATTCCGCGAGAAAGTTGTCCGCGAGCAGGAGACACCCGCTGCACCATGAATGGGCAAGTTGTAACGTGCCCCCTTTTGGAACGCCACTGGGCGTTTGGTGCCAGCGTTCAGTCATCATCCCTCGTCGCGCATCAAAGACGCCGTCGGCTTGGGCCATCATCTGATGACACCCTTGAATATTATTGCGTATTTGCCGGATCAAATAGGAGTCTCCGGTTGTCTCCCAAAGTTTGACCATTTCTTCCAGAACAAGTGGGCCGAAGGGGTGGAGATGCACATTGTTTGGGGACGAGATATCGAGCCCTTTTGTTCGATAATCGTACTGGTCAAGTATCGTCATCTCCGGAAAAACCGTATTGTATTGCCAACGAAACGTCATAAAAAGATCGAAGGACTTCATCGCCACGTCTTTCCAATGTTCACTTTTTGTTTCCTCCCACAACAGGGTATAGGCCATGGTCGCGTTCTGTGCGTCTTCGCTGGTAACCAGAAGGTGGGATCCTTCCGGTGCGCCGCTCATGTAAGCGTCATTGACGGACGCTTCAAAAAATGTGCCGGCTTTGATCGCGGCTTGTAGATACTTTTCATTTTGCGTGATGCGGTATCCCTCAATAAAAGCGCTGATCCAATGGATTCCCTCTTCCCCGTCCCAGTACGCAACCGATCCATCTTTGATTTGATACGAGGCACCGGTGTTCCCATCGGGGCGCATCACTTTAAGAACGTAATCAAGATTTTTAGTGACCGCTCGAGTCCACAGATCGCGGGATTGCGCGGACTTAACACGCTTTACGCCCCGCGCTGCAAAAAGGGTCGCCTCAGCAATTGTGCGTGCTTGTAGTTCGCCTCCTTTTGATCCCATGGTCGGAGATCCTTTTATAGTCTGGGGCGAAGGCCATCCGGTGGTCCATCCTTCCTCCTTACTGAATTTACTCCAGAACGTGCCGTATTCGGTCAGATTTTCGCAGCAAAAATCTATCACGTTTTTCCCTGCCTCAGAAATGTCAGGTCGGTTCTTTTGCTGACCGTACACGAGCATGGCAAAGGCATAAGGAATCCCGCTGACGAACCCAGTGTGCATATCGAACCGTTCTTGAAACCGGTCGTTCTTAGCAAAGTACCGTTCATACGAGCACGTTTCCCATAGAGCCCGAAACTCAGGATCATAATAATAATGGAAGAGCCCGTGCGCGGCATGGTCTGCACCTTCGACCAATGGATACCACGGTTTGAGCGGATACGCCGGATCGAACCACTCGAACGATTCCCTCAGAACAGGAGCAAAGGCGTGGGGGTCGGATGAACCGGTAAAGAGATGAAATGAAAATTCGACGGAGTTACCGGGGCTTAAGGTGAAATAAGTGATGACTGGTGTGAACAAGCTTTGTTTAGTGGGATCCAGCTCGCATTGGGAACGTTGGCGGGGTTCCTCACGGTAGGGCCATGAACCGAGCAACGCGCGCTGTCCGGGTCTGTTGTCGAAACCCAGCGAACTCATGTGCCCATGGGGATGCTCATCCATCACAATGGCGGTTGAAACCCCACCCGCCCAACCC
>JAWXCD010000112.1:0-13501 GCA_034440535.1 Verrucomicrobiota bacterium
CATTTGGACGGTGGCAAATTTTTCATAGAGGGTGCGGGGCATAAGCCCCCCGGCAATTCCGCGGAGCTGTTGGCGCAGGGTGGTGGTCAGGCAGTAGGCTAGAAAAGCGACGAATAAATGAGCCTCGATGCGTTCGGGTTTTTGATGATAGATCGGGCGCAGCCCCAAATCACCTTTGAGATCGGGACAAAAAAACTTAGGGACAGGCTAATAGTTGTGGACAAAGTACAAAATAGTATAAAACCTTAAGTAAAATGTATTTATAATGTCTTTCAATTGAGGATATTGCAAAAGGGGTTGTTCTATGAGGGAATTGAGATTGAAGGGTGATGGAAAGTGTTTTTACCACTGCCTTTCGCGGGTGGTGGATAGGAGATTTGTTCTGGGGGACAGGGAAAAGGAACGGTTTCGGAAAATGATGCGGTCAGGACTTCGAAGGGACGGACAAACTATTATCCTCCGACCATAGCAACCATATGACCGTTTATTTATGATAAGCGTTGAAAATTGCTTTTAAATGACAAATTATTTGTCCGTCCCCTTTGATGTCCCCTTTGATGAAGGCAAACACGGAGTTTCCGTGTTTCCCATGCCGGAGGTATGAAAGCCTGTAGCCGGTGGTTGAGCGAAGTGACACCACCGGATTACCAAACATGAATCGCACCCTAGCCGGGGTGCCAGCCATTTCCGTCTATGCCATCGACACACACGAGCCTCCATTATTAGGACAAAACCTTAGGGACAGGCTATTAGTTGTATATTGCGCCTTGTTCTTGTATGAATGAGACGGGGTTGCCCTTCTCAGCGGCACTAGACACTGTTGTAAAAAACTCGCGCCGCACCCCTTTGCTCTCACGTCCGAGTTAGAGGAACTCGCCAGGGGCAAATTCAAACTTCGAGTTTTTATACTTTTCAGTTTAAAATTGATCTGATAGCTTTCACAACAATCTACCATTATGCAATTATCGGTACGTCCAGCGGAAAGACGGGATGCAGAGCCCATACGTGATCTCTTTTATGAGGTTTACGGTGGGAACTCGCCTTTTGGCAGTTTCTTTTCATATAACTGCTTGATCCTTGTCATTGAAATGGGTGAGGAACTTGCGGCCGCCGTTTCTGTCGTTGTCTCCGAAAAAAGTCCGCTCCGACCTGTGTACGAGGAAGCATGGCTTGCGGTTAATCCCAAGTACCAAGAAAACATGGCTGCCGAACTCGCCGCTAAATTCAAAGAAACGGCGATGGAGTACGAACTCCCGGATCCTTCCGAAACATTGCGCCGGATTGATAAAACGTTTTCAGATCTCAGAATGGAGTTGGCCATTGTTAAATTGCTCAAGGACCTAACGATTTTTCAAGGCCTTAGCCCGGTCGAACTCAAACACCTTGCAAAGCTCTTTAAACAAAAACTGTTCCGCGCGGGTGAGGCCATTTTTGAAGCGGGCACCACTTCAGACGAACTCTATGTCATCATGCGTGGAAAGGTTTCAGTCCAAGTGAACACGCCCGACCCTGTCGAAGTCGCGGTTCTTGGACCAGGTGATACTTTTGGCGAAATCGCCTTTCTTAATCAATTACCCCGTACTGCAACAACGATCGCTACAGAAAATAGTATTGTCCTGATTATCCAAAGACAAAGTTTTGATCGTATCATTGGGACTGAACCTCACACGGGTATGATCGTCTTCAGAAATCTTGCCCTTGATTTGACTAGGAAATTAACCAACCAAACCTTCCAATTTACCGCGGCGACAGCAGCTGTTGAATAGGTTCATTCCCACTACAACCCTTCCGACATTATGATCCTCCGTTTTGTTATTCTTTATTGCATCATCATTTTTTCTTCGCCACTTGCACAAGCTCAGGAAAAAATAACCGAGACAAATGGCACGACCACAGTCATTTTAAATGAAGAAAATACGGCACCAAAGCCCTATGACCCTTACGCTCGGACTCGCAGTGATTCCGCCAAAGATCCGCGCTTACGTAAAAAGGAAAATGAAAAACTGTTCCCAGACGCCATGAAAAAGGAACAAGAAGAAAAAGAGCGTCGCGCCGCCATGAGCAAAGAAGAAAAAGACCTTGAACGGAAATTGGTCGATAAAACCCCGCCCCTTCAGAAAAAGATCTCCAAGACCGCCACCCACTCCTCAATTCCCAAACGCTTTTAATAGCCCCGTTCCGGTGGCTTCGCTCTAAGCGTCACGCCGAATACCGTGTATCCGAGTGTAGCACACACATTCCTGTCCGCGTTTCTTTCCCCTGATTCTATTTTGCGACTTTTCGCGGCTAATCTCAGAAAATAATCTGCGGTTCCTGAGTTGTTCTATCGACCCGATTATCGCGCCCAGTAGCGAAAGTCGGGATTAACTGACAGCTGGAGCTGCTGGCTCGGCTTTCTTGACAACCGCTTTGCAAGTACGGAGAAAAACATCGTTGGAAACGTTATCGTAACCCTTCCACTTATAAGGGTCCACCCCTGCCACAGGCAGAATACCCCGGCGGTCGGCGGTGGCGACAGATTCCTTGTCGGAGACTGACCATGGCAAATGGCTCCATGCATTCATGCAATGACTCACGAAAGCACGACGAAAGATATTGCTCCGATTTTTGTGTGAACGATGGAGTAGGTAACCATTAAAAAAGACAACCGACCCGGCTTTGACTTCGACAGGAATGGTTTCTAATTCACCAAACCCATAACTCTCTGGGGCAAAGTCAAATTCATCATCATTATTATGTGGGCGCTGGGGATATAAATACCCCGTTTTATGGGATTTTGGAGCAACCCACAAACAGCCATTCTCAATAGTCGCGTCATCGAGGGCAATCCAAGCACCTACAAGTGAACGGTCGCGCGTGGGAATATATATCTCATCTTGATGCCATGCTTGACCTTGAAATCCTGGTGGTTTTACGAACAACATGGATTGCATACTTTCACGCTGCCATCCCAAAATGGCAGATGCGCGGCTGCTATTTGACTGAGTACGCCGCACACCTTTTCGTGTGTCACATACTTCTTTAATACTGGACTCAGATGATGGGGCTGATGAATGCAAAGTATATTCTCAAGAACTTCTTTATCGTTCATTGTTTCAGGCAAAGGTTTTAAGGACTGGCTAGGGTATCCACCTCTGGCCATAAACAAAGTGTCTTGACGCAACTCCTCAACCTCATTTTGGGAAATCAACCCTTCGACTACAATATATCCGTTCTCAACAAAAAACTTAACTTTTTCTTCATCCACAATTTTAGGGACGTGGATCGGTTCAGACATAAGGTTTGAGTCAATGGGTTGTTGAGACATAAATGAACTTTTGGTTGCAGGGTGAATTGAGCGCCTATCTACTCGGTAAACAAGCGCAGGAAAGTGAGTTAAGTAGCGGGTATTACACCATCAAAATTGGTTATAGGGAGTTGGACTTTGAATGCCGCACCAGCCCCTAGTTCATTCCAAACAGACAGGTGACCGCCGTGGTCCTGCACGATGGAGTAAGATATACTGAGCCCCAAGCCCGTTCCTTGGCCAACGTCCTTGGTCGTAAAAAAAGGCTCAAAAATGCGCATAATAATGTCATCACTGATCCCTGGACCGGAATCAGTAAAGGTCACATGAACCATGTCGCTTTCACAACGCATCTTAATCCTAAGGATGCCCGGTGAACCCGACATCGCATGGTAGGCATTATTGATAAGGTTAAGAAAAACTTGCTCAATTTGTCCGCTGCTGGCCATCACGTAAGGGGTAATGTCACCGTAATCTTCAATGACTTCTATATTGACCAGTGAAAGCTCGTAGCGCCTGAATTCCAATGATTTCTTGACCACTTCCGTCATGTTCACGAGTTCCTTTTCAATAGAATCTTTACGTGAAAAAAGAAGGAAGTTCTTCACGATTTGAACAACGCGATCCAGCTGAGTATCCATCGCCTTTACCCAGCCATTCACTTTCTCCGGTAACCCAGGAGTGAGTTTCAATAAGTCCAATCGACCTTTAATCACAGTGAGCGGATTATTGATTTCATGTGCCACCCCTGCGACCATTTGTCCAATGGCCATCAGCTTTTCCATCTGACGCAACTGTTCGTCGTGCTTCCGCTTTTCAGAACCCGTCTTAAGCATGATCAAAATAAATGTCTGGTTTTGTACCGACACCAGAATGGCCCGTCCCTCGGCCGTGAAAAAGATCCCGTCGCTTTTTGGAAAAGTGAAACGCTTTCCCTCGTTTAAAGTTTTTATGATGGATCTCAGCCGTTGCGTTTCATCCACATACATTCGTTGGGTCTCAGAGAGCGCAGGACTAAAACAGCGGTTCAACAATTCTTCACGCGAATACCCAAACACTTTTTCTGCGGCAGGGTTTAAATCCAGAATGGTAAGTGTTTTCGTCTCAAGCAATAAATGCACATCACTACTCTCGCGAAACAAACTCCAAAACAAGGCTTCGCCTTGCAGGATCGGAAGAGGTGATTGCGGTACGGTATTTTCCGGGCTAATGGGACTCATTTAGACGCCAATATCAAAATGTTACATTACAGGTTGGTGTTGAGCATTGCAAGTACTCTGGCTTACTTTGACAAAATTCATCCGCCCACTCTAAAAATGATTTCCTTAATGACAACTTGTCCAAGGCGATCGTTAATTTTCTGGATCCATAATGGTTTCTGTACACGAACCTCGTAATGGAAAGCTGGATGGGTCACTCCCACAGTAAGTGTTTTGCGAATAAACCCAGTAGGATGCGTGTGTTGCGCAAATAAGGGCCCGACGATTTGTGGCCACTCCTTTACAATTCGTGCCTGCATGGCTTTTTCACCAAGTCCCCACGCCTTCATCACCCCCTGAATCATGCTCCCAATCGGAACAACGTTATAAGGTTTTACTTTAGGCGTAGGCCCGCGTAAATCCTGCAAGGCAATCTCTCGGTATTTCGCATCCATGTGTTCAAACACTCTAATGCAGAATCAAGAAAACAAGAACACCAATTTAGCTTGTTACATGTTTTCGATAATTCCAGAGCCGAATTCCGAACATTTAACTTCCGTGGCTCCATCCATCTGACGCGCAAAATCATACGTCACTTTCTTCGATGCAATAGCCCCATTGAGCCCCTTTAGAATCAGATCTGCTGCTTCTCCCCAACCCATATAACGAAGCATCATTTCACCTGAAAGAATCACTGACCCTGGGTTAACTTTATCAAGGTTCGCATATTTTGGTGCTGTCCCATGGGTCGCTTCAAAGATGGCATGTCCACTCACGTAATTCACATTACCCCCCGGAGCAATGCCTATCCCACCCACCTGCGCTGCTAATGCGTCTGAAAGGTAATCACCATTTAGGTTGGGTGTAATAATCACGTCAAAATCTTCGGGCCGGGTCAACACTTGCTGCAAGGTAATGTCAGCAATGGCGTCTTTCACAATAATGCGCCCAGACTTTTGTGCGGCTTTCATTTCTTCATTCGCAGCAGCTTCGCCTTTTTCCTTTTTTGTATTTTCCCAAATAGCCCAGGAATAAGTCTGAGCCGCAAATTCACGGTCCGCGACGCCATATCCCCAATCACGGAATGCGCCTTCTGTAAATTTCATGATGTTGCCCTTGTGCACAAGAGTGACGCTGCGGCGTTTATTATCGATCGCGTATTTGATAGCCGCGCGCGCAATGCGTTCAGAACCTAGCCGACTGATGGGTTTAAACCCAATGCCCACTTGAAGAGCAGGGCCATCCGCTGTTGGTAATGCCGCTGATGTAAGCCATTCTTGAGTCGCTTGTTCGGTGCCAAATCTGATTTTTTTAAATTCCTTCGGAAATTCTTTTGCAAGAAATTCCAACACTTTGGCAGACTCGGATGTTCCAGCTGCGTATTCAATTCCCGCGTAGATATCTTCCGTGTTTTCCCGGAAAATAACCATGTCCACTTTTTCTGGATGCTTCACGGGTGATGGAACACCGGAAAAATACTGAACCGGACGCAAACACACATAGAGATCCAACATTTGACGAAGGGCCACGTTCAACGAACGAATTCCGCCGCCAACAGGCGTTGTGAGCGGTCCTTTGATCCCAATAAGAAATTCTTTAAAAGCTGCAACCGTATCGTCCGGAAGCCAATTATCGTATTTGGTTTTAGCAAGCTCGCCCGCGTACACTTCCATCCATGAGATTGTGCGCTTGCCACCGTACGCTTTTTTGACTGCCTCATTGATAACCCGTTCGCTAGAAGCCCAAATGTCCGGCCCGGTTCCATCACCACGGATAAATGGAATGATCGGATTTTCCGGAACTGTCAGTTTTCCATTATTGATCGTGATTTTTTGGCCCTTTTCAGGAACGGAGCAGGTTGTGTATGTCATAAATTGGTGAGCGATAAATTGCTGCTCTCATTAATTAACGGCAATAGAAATGGGCGCAAGAAAATTGCCACGCTCGCACTGACTTTCTGGACAGACACTGATCATTGTGCAAAATGGACCACATTTATGGTTTCTCACTCTCTTGACGATATTCTGAATCTTCTACGTTCAGGCAAACTCATTAACACAGCCTTCTTCCGCGAGTTGGATTGCGTTTTTGCACTGGACGATCGTGATGCCGATGCCCCTTTCGAGTCCGAATGGTTGCGCCTCTCAGATGAAATTGATGACGAGTTTTCTCATCTTAATCCTTCAGGTGCCGCCCTCAAAACAGTGACTGAGATTATGAAAACGGCCTTTGATCAGGTACTTGAAGCCACAGACGACTTCGATGTGGCGGCCTACGCAAGCGACGACTTCGAACTTTTTGCAAAATCAGTTCTGATCGAATACGAAGACCCGTTCCTTGATCAAATTTTTGCCACCTATGCCGATGGCAAATTCCCATCTCCTTCGTTCCTCGTTGACCTCCCCGATGAAGAAACCTTCACTCCCGAATCAAGCGAATCCGAAGACGACTCAGATCTTGAAGAGCGATAATCCTTTTTTGGAAGTGTGGCCTGGGACTACTTTCTAACCGTTCACTCCTCCATGACAAAAGGTGGGACCGAACATGCGGGGGTCCGGTCCCAGTCCATGCTTTCATAGACAAAAAACATATAGGCAGATTCTTTATCTTTTGGCTATCAGGAGTCGCTCAAATATTAAAGTAAAAAAACAAGGAACTCTGTCGGTTCCAATGCTTTAAAATCTAAGTTATACGCGCCACGAACGGCTGCACCATCGCCTGTTTTAAGGTTCTCTTCTCCCACTTTAAGCGCACCTTGAATAAGATGAATCCACACGGGTTTTTCTTCAGTAAGCATCGATAACTTACCGTTGGTTTCCAAACGGCCCATGTAAATTTCAGCACTTTGCCGCTGCGGTATAGTTCCTTGAACATGGGACCCAAAAAAAAGATGCTGCATCTTGTTATTTGTCAACACAGTGTCCTTACGGATTTCTGCGTACCTCGGCTCACCGCCCAATTGGTTTGGCTTAAGCCATACCTGTAAAAAATGTACCGGTTTATCAGGGGCTGGATTGTATTCACTATGGAGTATCCCACTCCCTGCGCTCATGTATTGAAATTCACCTGCATTAATCGTGGTCCTATGGCCCAAGGTATCCTTATGCTCCAACGAACCTTCAATGACATAACTAAAAATCTCAGCGTCTTTGTGGGGATGCATTCCAAATCCTTCTCCGGGGGCCACCACATCATCATTAATGACACACAAAGATTCAAAACCGATGAAATCTTTATCGTAATATTCGCCGAAAGAAAAGGTGTGTCGACTTTTCAACCAGCCTAAATCGGTCGCTCCTCTTTCATCCGCCGACCGCTTTTTAAATGAATACGAAGATGGGTTCTTATGATCCGTGTTCATGGTTACAACGATATCAAGATTTGTGTTCTTCAGGTAACTTTGCCCCAGCACCGGTAGGCAGTCCGTCCCTGAATGTGCCGAAAAGTTTATCCAACGGTAAGGTAGCCTCCCCATAGTTACATTCAAAATATCGATGATGTAAATAATGGAAATAGGAGCCCGTAGGTATTTTCCCATCCAAAATAGGTCCTTCAAACCCATGATGCCCCCCTGCTGGAGTTAGTGCCGTATGCTGAGCATTAAATAGAAAATGAATGGGGTGCGATGGAACCACCCAATGGATCAATACTACGCTGAAATAAAAAATATGCTCAATAGGATGCATCGCCAACCCTGACCAAGGTCCTGGGTTCACATTTTTATGATGCAAAGAGTGAACGTACCTGTAAATGCGTTTCCAGTGAATGAGTCGATGTATCCAATAAAAATGAAATTCACGCCAAATGGGAATAAGCAGCATCCAAACCGTGCAATAAATGGGGTGCTCGGTCCAGCTCACGTATGGAACCCAATGATTGGCCGCTGCCCACATATAAAATACCTCATAGGCGGTCCAAATGGGCACCGCGCTGACGCAGCTCCAAAAAATGTTATCGTAGACTTGGTTCTTAAAGAGGAATGAAGGGTTATTTTCACTCTGCCACCGAGGATCATATTTCCGCTGATTTCCCTGCACTTTCCACGTATACAAAAGTAAATGCCAACCTCCTGAGATGATCCAGACTAAGGCTAGATTTCTCAACAACATCTGAGCTATCCAATCCCATTTAAACGTGACACATCGGTCTAAACTCGGCTGAAGGTAAAACCAAGAAACCAAAACAATCGCGACGTAGATAACGTTCCACGGCCAAAGATATCCAGGATAACCAAAAAGCCACTTAAAAACTCCCTTGATCTGAGGGGGCCATCTGAAAATTGGCGCGTACTTAATTGCATAAGGCGGACGCCATTCACCTTTCGCATTGCGTGATCCCTGCAATTCGTCTGCTTCCGTTTTAGTAGCATTTTCGACACTCATATTTTTTGCCTATACTCTTGTGAGTGTGTCTAAGTTACCTCTAAGCCGGTGACTTGCAATTTTGTTTTTAACTTCCGCATGCTTGGCACGACTCTGGATTTTCAAGGGAACAGGCGACCGCCTCAACTTCGGGCGCAAGTGCGGGAGTTGCCTCAGGCTTGTCCATAGTAACTCCCAAATCCTTAAGGGCTTCGGATTTAGATTGGCTGCGTAAATAATACATCCCCGTCTTTAAACCTTTTTCCCACGAATAAAAATGCGCAGATGTCAATTTACCCACATTAGGTTCAGCGATGAATATATTGAGTGATTGTGATTGGCAAATAAACAAACCGCGGTCGCGGGATAGGTCCATTAACGTCCGTTGTTTAATTTCCCACACCGTCTTGTAAACGTCCCGGAGCTTCTGTGGAATTTCGGGCATATTCTGCACAGACCCATTTTCCATGATTAATTTATTACGCATGGCGTCGTTCCACTGGTCCAGGGCAATTAAATCACGCACTAAATGCTTATTAACCATGACATATTCACCCGACAACGTATTGCGTTTGTAAACATTGGAGGTAAATGGCTCGAAACACTCATTGTTCCCGAGGATTTGCGCGGTCGAAGCCGTAGGCATTGGAGCTAACAGAAGGGAATTCCGTAATCCGTGCTGCTTTATCTCACCTTTAAGTCCAGCCCAATCCCAACGTCCTGAAAACTCTTCGGGCCCGGCATTCCAAAGATCGAACTGCAAAGTTCCTTCCGATGCAGGAGACCCTGCGAACGTCTCATAGGCCCCGTTTTTCTTGGCCTCATCTTTAGATGCCGTTAGTGCCGCAAAATAAATGGTCTCAAATATTTCCCGGTTTAAAGTGCGTGCGGGTTCTGATTCGAACGGAAAATGTAAAATGGCGTACAAATCTGCCAAACCTTGAATCCCAATACCGATGGGACGATGTCTGAGATTCGACTTTTTGCTTTCTGGGGTGGGATAATAATTAATATCAATCACTCGGTTCAAATTGACTGTGACTTGATAAGCGACGTTAAAAAGAGCTTCATGGTCGAACCCGGCAGTTCCATCTTTGACCACGGCAAACTTAGGCAACGCAATGGAGGCTAAGTTACAAACAGCTGTTTCGTCAGCATCCGTGTATTCCATTATTTCGGTACACAAATTTGAAGACTTAATAATGCCAAGGTTCTTTTGATTCGATTTATAATTGGCAGCGTCTTTAAAAAGCATGTACGGCGTTCCCGTTTCAATTTGGCTGTCCAAAATTTTCGTCCATAACAGGCGGGCTTTTATCGTCTGGCGACCTTTTCCTTCTTTTTCCAATTTCTCGTAAAGCTCCGTAAATTTCTTTTTATTCGGTGCATCGTAGACTTCATGGAGGCCTGGGGCTTCATTTGGACAAAATAATGTCCACTGTCCGTCCTCTTTTACCCGTTTCATGAATAGGTCGGGAATCCATAGAGCGAGGAACAAATCGCGCGCGCGCATTTCTTCTTTTCCATGGTTCTTTCTCAAATCAAGAAAGTCAAAAATATCCGCGTGCCATGGTTCTAGATAAACGGCGATCGAACCTTTCCGTTTACCACCACCTTGGTCGACGGCACGGGCAGTTTCGTTAAAAATTCGTAAAAAAGGAACAATGCCATTGGAGATACCAAATGTTCCTTTGATGTACGACCCTTTGGCCCGCATTTTATGTATGCTTATTCCTATTCCACCTGCATTTTTTGAAATCAAAGCGGAATCAGAAACACTTTTAAATATGCCTTGGATGGAGTCATCGGCCAAATCAATCAGGAAACAGGATGACAACTGAGGACGTTTTGTGCCCGCGTTAAACATAGTCGGCGTGGCATGCGTGAATAAACCCCGCGACAAAAGGTCGTATGTCTTCTCAACCATGTCCACTTGTTCTAGCCATAAACCCACGGCCACACGTAAATAAAGGTATTGTGGAGTTTCGATGGTTTTTCCATGCATTTTAAGGAGGTACGATTTTTGAAGCGTACGATACCCAAAATAATCAAAAATAAGATCGCGTTCAGGATGGATGAGCCCGTTAAAATAACCAGGGTTCTTGCTCACGGTCTGGTACACGGCATCATCGATTAAACCTGCCGGTTGCCCCGTTTTTGGATCGGTATAATGATACAATTGGGAGATGGCTTCTGAGAAGGTTGCTGGAGCATTCTTGCGCAAGGAAGTCACTGCCATCCGACCCGCAAGTATGGCGTAATCTGGATGCGTCAAGGTCATGGCCGCGGCTGTTTCGGCGGCTAACTCGTCGATTTTCGCCGTTGTCACGCCTTCATATAATCCATCGTACACTTTTTTGGATATCAACGCGGGGTTCACGTATCGCTGGTCGAGTCCCTGACAAACCGACCTGATGCGTTTAAGAATTTTATCTTCAGAAACGGTTTCGCGACGTCCATCTCGTTTGAGGACAGACAAGGTTAATGTGGCAGTAGTCATGGAATATTTCGAATAGAGGTGAAACGAGCAGGATTAAAAATCTTCGTCAAGAGCAAGCGCCGATGAGGGACTCGAGGCTGTATCTCCCACATTGGCCTTGCGATATTCCGCTACGCGCTTCTCAAAAAAGTTCGTTTTGTTCTGCAACGCAATGTTTTGCATGAAGTCAAAGGGGTTCGTGGTGTTGTATAAAGGTCTACAGTTGAAGTCGCGCAATAATCTGTCGGCTACAAATTCCAAATATTGACTCATTAACGTGCTATTCATTCCAATCAACCGCACCGGGAGTGCCTCAAGTATGAATTCCTTTTCGATCTCAAGGGCACTGCCAATGATCTCGTGTATCATGGATTCCGAAACTTGTTTTTTCATGTGGTTGTTGTGGAGGGCCACAGCGAAATCGCAATGCAACCCTTCGTCACGCGATATAAGCTCATTCGAAAATGAAAGGCCTGGCATTAATCCCCGCTTTTTCAACCAGAACACGGAACAAAAGGAACCGCTGAAAAATATTCCTTCCACGGCCGCAAATGCAATCAGGCGCTCTGCGAAATCCGGCGATGATATCCAGCGCATGGCCCATTGTGCCTTTTTAGCAACCGCTGGCACTGTTTCAATGGCACGAAATAAATAATTTTGTTCTGCTTGGTCTTTAATGTAAGTGTCGATCAAAAGCGAATAGGTCTCTGAATGAATGGTTTCTATCATCGCCTGCATCGAATAAAAAGCACGCGCTTCTGGGTACTGTACTTCGCGCATGAAATTGACTGCAAGATTTTCATTAACAATCCCATCCGATGCGGCAAAAAAGGCGAGTACGTGTTTTATAAAATGCCGTTCACCGTCGTTTAACCCATTCCAATGAACGAGGTCCGATGAAAGATCAATTTCTTCTGCGGTCCAGAAGCTGGCTTCAGCTTTTTTATAAAACTCCCACAGGTCATCATGGCGCACAGGGAAAAGGACAAACCGACCGGGGTTTTCTCGAAGCAAAGGTTCGTCACTGTTTACCACTTCACGCTGACGACGTGATCGCGCTTTACTGCGTTCGTCACGATACAAAATGTAAGCTTTAGCGATGCCGTTGTGTCCGGCAAACATCAATGCATTTTCGACTGTGTCCTGAATTGTTTCGACTTCGAGGGGCACCCCCCGAGTAGCAAGTTGAAGGATTTTGTTAACGACGATTTTTGTGACTTCGAGAACAGACGACGATTCAGTTTCAGTCAGGGTTTTTGTTTTATTGTGAGCAAGGAATGCACTTTCGACGGCGATCTGAATGCGAGCTTCATTAAAGGTGTCGACCCGCCCATCGCGTTTGCGGACGATAAACTCAACATTTTCAAGTGGGTCTATTCCGCGTAACTGAATCTGATTATCAAAAAATTCTGACATTTTCCTCCGGGTCGGATGAAGGAGTGGGCCATGCTCCTTTTGGGTTGTTATTATGTGTTAAGCCAACCGTCCGCATCTGGGCATTATCCAAATGCTGTATACTTTGGTGGGCTTTCTCCCGCCCCTTGCCTGGGCTGGATTGTTGCTGGTTTTCTCGGCTTTATACACCATATATGGTGTACGTTTCCAACAACACACAACTTATAGGCGCGCAGACAAATCAGAGTCAAGAATTTTTTGGGGATACTTAGCCTGAGGTTTGCGAAACTACCCTTGGGCTATTTGCCCGAAATCAGATCTCGATTTCCCGCAACGAATCCCAAACGAGTTGTTCCTCGAGCAAATAATAATGGCCTATCCTTTATTTTTTCGAGAAGCCCAGTCTGCGGGGTTGCGGGAGAGTTAAAAATGCGCCTTTTTTGGGGAGGGGCAGCCAAGGTTGTCCCGTTTGTTCGCAGATTTCAACCCCGCGATGTCTTATCGCGGCCAGACCAAATAATATCCTGTCACTTATTTTTTACCTGTTATAAGTTAAAAGCGTTGTGTTTCTTCCCATCAATCTGCGGTTAATCATTCCCAATTCCTTCGCGCCTTCGCGTGAACTTATCTTCCCACCCAGACCTTTTCGCGGCTATTTTCCCTGTCCTTCTCCTCTGTGCTTTCCCTCAGCTCGCACCTGATAGTGTGATAGCCTGCAATCGCAATGCCCGCGCCGTCACGAGTCCACCCCATTGAGCTCCGCCCTTCATGGGTCGGGATC
>JAWXCD010000113.1:0-8632 GCA_034440535.1 Verrucomicrobiota bacterium
ATGTTTCGTTTGCTTATGACGCCCGCCCACCTGTCATCAAGGAGTTTTCCTCCACATTGTGGCGCGGCGATAAAATTGGAATTATCGGACCTAATGGCAGTGGAAAAACCACTTTGCTGAAGTTACTTCTCGCCCAACTTGAACCTACATCGGGCTCCGTTAAACACGGGACAAACTTACAAATTTTGTATCTCGACCAGTTGCGGGGTCAAATTGATGACGCCAAGTCACTCAAGGAAAACGTGGCAGGACACGCCGAGATGGTGACCTTTATGGGGCGTTCCCGGCATATTCATGGATACCTCCAGGACTTTCTCTTTGACGCAGAGCAAGTGCGGATGCCCGCCCGGTTTCTGTCCGGAGGCGAACGGAACAGACTCCTCCTCGCAAAACTTTTCCTACAACCCGCCAACGTGCTGGTGTTAGATGAACCCACCAACGACCTCGACGCGGAAACTCTCGAACTCCTTGAGGATATTTTACTCAACTACGAAGGGACCTTGCTCCTCGTGTCCCACGATCGCGTGTTCCTCGATAACGTCGTGACCAGTACTCTTGTTTTCGAGGGAAATGGATTCGTCACCGAGTACACTGGGGGTTATTCAGATTGGGTTCGCCAACGTCCGGGCGTCCTAAACCCACGACCTATTGTTAAACCTGCCCCTGCAGCGGTTCCGCCCGCTCCTAAGACAAAATCCGAACGCCCAAAAAAATTCCCCCTCCGCGATAAACGCGAACTTGAGGAGTTACCGGTACAAATTGAGAAGTGGGAATCTGAACAGGCTTTCATTACTAAAAAGTTGTGGGACCCCACCATTCACCAAAATGAAGCTGTGAAAATCCCTCTGCTTAAAGCCGAGCTAAGTGTCCTTGAGGGGAAAATTAAAGAAGCCTATTCTCGCTGGCAGGATTTAGAAAAACTGCGCCAGGAAATTGAGAATTAAAAAATCATGAAATTTATTCAGCACGTCGCATTGAATTGCCAGGATCGGGAATCACAGGAAAAATTTTATTCGACCCATTTCGGTGCGCGCCGTGTCCGAGTCTTTAACGCAGGAAAATCAGATGAATTTGTCATGCTGCGGTTAGGCGAGTCCTGCTTAGAGCTTTTCTCCGCTCAACCCGAACACAGGACTCAAAAAGCGGGTCCACAGAATGTGGGTTTTAGTCATCTTGCTTTTGAAGTGGAAGATATAGAAGCTACCGCAAAACAAATAGAACTCACTGGAATAAAACACGAAGGGATCATCGGTTGCTCCTCTTCGGTCTCTGCGCTTAAAATCTGTTTTTTTCAAGATCCCGAAGGTAATCGAATTGAACTCATGCAGGGCTGGAAAGACGACGAAACCTTATCTACTTAAGAGCCGCCCAAACGCGGTGAACATCATCGTGATCGTCAAGATCTTGAAGAAACTCACCGACTTCTGCGAGTTGCTCGTCGGAAAGGTCCGGAAAATTCTTTGGAATATAACCCATTTCAGAGGTCACAACTGTCCACCCGTTTTTGGATAACCAAAGCGAGACTGTATGCAGCGCCGCGCGCTCAGTTATGAACCGTGCGCCCTTGGCATCTGTGGGAATGTCATCGTTCTGGGCATGACCTATTAATGCAAAATCATTTGCCCCAGCTTCAATCGCTGCTCCTTCGGGGTCTGCATTGGAGTCAGCGGAGAAGGCTTCAACCAACCCAACATGATCAAACAAAAACTTATTAGTGCCTGCCGCCCCGAGCTGACCTTTTTTAAATAGAACACGGATCTCCGGTGCGGACCGGTTGTTATTGTCGGTCATCACTTCAACGATCACGGGGATTTTGTGAGGCGCATACCCCTCAAACACGACATGCTCGAGCATGAGTTTTTCGTCGCCGGTTCCGGAGCCTTTTTTTACCGCCCGTTCAATGGCTTCCCGTGTGACACTTTCCTTGCGCGCTTTGTCCATGGCCGCCGACAACCGGGCATTAATTCCGGGGTCCGGTCCACCAAGCTTGGCAGCAATCATAATTTCACGAGCCAGTTTAGATGTGTTCTTAGCTTTCTTGAGTGAAGCAACCGCTTTTTTCGCATGCAACCATTGGCGTCCCATATAGTGCGTGGTTATAGCCGAAAAATATAAATTCAGCAAGCTTGTGTAATTCTTAACCCCAAATTTTGCCTGCTCTTATGCTTCAATTGAGCATCAACACGGCAAGCATTCGTCCGGTTTTACCTTTTTCCATTCGATATGAATAATAATCTGATGGAAGGCATGCAGTACACTTTCCGGAGTCGGTCACTTTGGTAATACCAAGAGCATGACATTGGGCTATTAATTTTTGCGGGATGTCGACTTCGTAATGATCGCCATGGATACAGGGCCCAAGAAAGACACTCATGTCGGCCGGATTCGAGCCAAACGCGGTTTTCATTGTGTCCACCGTTTTTCCGACGATCTCTTGTTCCATCCCTTTACGTCCAGCGTGTACGAGCGCTATGGCGGGTTGTACGGGATCAACGATGTACACAGGGCAGCAGTCAGCCACATAAATCCCAAGTGGCAATCCGCGTGTTCGAGTGATCAACCCGTCGGTGTGAGGGACAGGCAGAATCTGCGGTTCTGCGACAATGACCGAGTTATGGCCATGGACTTGATTGGCTCTGACAAGCTTAGCGGCGGGCATTCCCGCTTTTTCTAAGCATCTCCTGTGAGTCTCGGCAAGGCGCTCAAGTACAACATCCCTTTCCCCTTGCACATCTATGTCAGAAATGCGCCGAGTTAACAGATGGTTAATGCAATGGATAGCCTGAAGCTCCTTAAACTGTGCGTATAACATGTTCGTTTTTTATCGATAGCTCGGTTTTAGGGACAAGAACGCAACTGACCATTGATTGCACGACACTCGGTACAAACATTGCCGCGTCCACGATTTTTTCGGCTGCACAAGGATAACCTAAGAGGGGCGCCAGTTTCAAGTTAAGGGAAAAACTTCTCAGAAATTCCCGATGCGCCGATTCCATCTTTCTTAGCGTCTGACTCCAAGGGACATAGTCCAAGGCATCCGCCATCCGATGGCCAGCGAGATTTCCTGAATAAAGGGCATGCCAAATCCCCTGCCCTGTAAAGGGTTCGAAAAATTGTAATGCGTCGCCGCAGGTCATGAATTGAGATAACTGCACCTTCCTCCTCCTGGGAGAAACACGACTGATCACCTGGCTGTTCAAGAGTTGCATTCTGCTCCCGTGTTGACGCAAAAATGTGTCCGTGTGACTCATCATGGCCCAAATCTTTTCCGCATTCCCATACTTCCTGAGAATTTCAACAGGGACGACGGCTGAACAATCCACAAGCCCATCGCCCATAAGACATGACCCACTGTAACCCCATGGGCCAAAGTGCAGCCCGATGGAATGTGGAAATACCCCCTCCGGCTTTAGCGTGAATTGAATTCCTACGCGGCGGTTGTTGCCTTTTAAATCCGAAAGGCCAGACGGAACCAGAGTGTCGTTAAGCCCAGTCGCAAGGATGACACAGTCCGCGGCATAAGACTCTTGTGTGGTTTGAACAAGCCAATGAGAGGAATCTCGGGTAATGGCCGTAACTGGTTCCCCTCCTTGAATTTTTATCCCAGCACCCGCGACCGATTTCCACAGTGATTCATCTAAAGTTTTTCTGCATACGGTCTTTGCTTTTGAACCTAGTGCAAATGTTTTTGTCTTTCGTGAGGTTGATAGAGTAAGGGAAGAAATTTCGTTTTTCGGAACTTGAGCGATGACGTGGGAAATCAAGGGGGACAATTGTGAGCATGACAACACAGCGGGATTCAGAAAGCCTCCACACACTTTGGATCTACCTTGGTGTTTTGCTTCCAACACAAGAGGCTGGACGCCTCGCTGATGCAAAGCAGCTGCGGCGGCTAAGCCGGCTGGACCCGCGCCAATGATAATAACGGGTAATATGGAAGGCATTTAATGTGGGATTAATTTTTCCACATACTTTGCCAGCAAGTCAGTCTCTAGATTTACAAGATCACCTTTTTTCCGAGCGTGCAGGTTTGTTTCCGAGAGCGTGTGGGGAATCAAAAAAAAGCGGATCAGGTTTCCTTCTACCTCAGCTATCGTGAGACTGACTCCATCAACTGCAATACACCCTTTATGCACGCAATAACGCGAAAGTGCAGGGGTGCATTTGATTTCGAGGTGCGCTTCGTGGCCCCGATGATCATATTGAGAAACCGTCCCTGTACCATCAACATGCCCGGTCATAAAATGACCGCCCATTCGGGAGTTTAAAAGCAAAGCGCGCTCGAGGTTCACTTTGTTTCCAAGCGTCAATTGAGAAAATGAAGTTACCCGCCACGTTTCCGTCAGAAGATCAAATGATGCCGTTCCGTCCCTCATGCCGACAATCGTAAGGCACGCCCCATTGACGGCTATACTATCCCCCAGCTTTGCGTCCTTTAAGACGATAGACGCAGAAACGACCAGCCTTTTACTTCCAGATCGTTCTTCAATGGCAACAACGGAGCCGCATTCCTCGACAAGACCAGTAAACAATCGAACCCCCATTTATTTTTGTTCTGCAATCCAGAATAAACATTCTCCGTAACGATCGTTTATTTCTTTTAATCGCTGACAAACAACCTTTAAAACATCCATTAATAACTTGTTTCCGGCTTCAGGGCGGTCCTTGACGAATGCAAGGAGATCCTCATGTTTAATAGTTAAGAGACATGTTTTTTCAATGGCTCGAACACTGGCCGAACTGGATGCGGGATAAAAAAGGCTCATTTCGCCTAGAAAATTATTCGCTTCGATCGTTCCTAACAAAATTTCCTTGTTATCTTTGATTTTAAGCACTTCGACTGAGCCCGATTGGACAAGGAACATGGTATCATTTGGGTCGCCTTCTCGAAGGACTTCAGCCCCAGCCTCAAAGTTTTTGGTGCGAGTCAATTCTAGGATGGCTTGTAGCTCAACCTCGTCGAGTGCAGAAAAAAAACCAAAACCGCTTAAAAACTGTGTACTCATAGGGATATATTATGTGACAGAAGCGAAACTTCGTGTAGTTTAGTATAACAACTTGACTGAATCCAAATTCGGTTTACTATTAATATAGTTAACATCTTACATTTTATGCAAAATATAGCTCCTAACGATAAAAAAATTCAAGAACTCGCCCACATCATGATGCGGCTGCAACGTTGCTTTTTGATCAGTTTGTCTCATCAGCTCGCAAAAGGCAACATTTCAATTTCTCAGTATACGCTCCTGAGCTTTTTGAATCAGGATGAATCACGGAACATGTCACAATTGGCTCAATTGATGGGTCATACCACGGCTGCAGCAACGGGCTTGATTGATCGAATGGTTGAAGCCGGCTACGTGGAACGCTTTCATTCTACGGAAGATCGACGAAAAGTTTTAGTGCGCATTACTCAAAAAGGGGTTGGGGTCGTTCAGGCGGTTCAGAACGATATCAGTAAGAATCTTGGTGAAGTCATGAAAGTGCTTTCTGCGGATGAGCAGGAATACTGGCTTGCAATCTACCGTAAAGTGAACGATTTTTACTATACCAAACCCGTCGAAGAAAAATAAATTTTTTCTTTGTTGTTCTAGATATAATTCCATAAGCAACGCAAGGTCAATGTTTTGCGTTTTTGCTTCTTTAACTTAACTATAAAGTTAAACTTTCCTAGGATTTTCAATGGTGGCTGAGCATTAATCCTGCTATTATTGCCGCCGAACCTCTTACAAGGAATGATCCCGCTATGAATTGGACTAAGGACGAAGTAATTAAGGAAATTCAGCGCCGTGGTGGCGAAAACCAGCCTTTGTATTCTCACCATATGAGAAAGAACTGCCCTGAATTGCTCACCGCGGGAATGCGCTATTATGGGAGTTGGAAAGAAGCCGTGCAAGCTGCTGGCATCGAATACGACAACATTAGAAAATATAAGAATTGGACCAACGAATCGATTATTAAATCGATTCAAGAGCTTAATGCTCAAGGTGTGGACCTTTCATTTCGGGCCATTGTACTGAGTAAACACGCTCCTTTAGTTTACGCAGCCATCCGCCCAAAACGCTTTGGTAGTTGGCGTGCCGCTCTCTTAGGCGCTGGGTTAGCTCCTCAAGAAATTTATCGGTACCGTTCATGGGACGACGAATCCATTCTTACAGAAATTCAACGTCTCAATGCTATGGGCGCTGACCTGAGCTCCAAGAAGATGGATGAAACCGCAAACTCACTTATTTCAACCGCACGTCGTCGTTTCGGTAACTGGTCAGAGGCCCTCGCCCGCGCAGGGATCGAATACGAGGCCATCCGTAAACGCCGTCGCTGGACAAAAGAAAAAATCGGCGAAGAAATCAAAAAACTTCATGGCACTAAGATCAGTCTTGCTGGGAAAAATATCCGGCAGTCACATCCTTCCCTCTACGCGGCGGCGACTAAACCCTGCTTCTTCGGGAGCTGGATCAACGCTGTTGAAGCGCAAGGAATCGCCTATCATGATCAGGTGAATCAACGTCCTACGCAGCTAGTACCCCAAGGCTCCGTTTTAAATCCGATTTAATCAGGCCTTTGGCCACAATAAAAATTTGATCGCCCAGCTACGGCTAACCGTCGTCTGGGCGTTTTAAAAATTTAGCTTCCCAATTACAACGGAATCCTGTTTAAAACCCTTAACTAATCCGATTTAATTAAGGAGAATTAAGCTTGTGATTAATAAAACTCTCGATAATCTGCGCAACAAGAAATAAAACTTATGATTACATCTATCAAACAAGCCGTGGTGACTGGTCTCTTAGCCGCCTTAACACTCACTTCCACTATTGCTGGTGAACAAGATCTGTCACGTGGCATAGTCACCGATGTTGAAACAACCGGTTACGATAAAAATTTCCAAGCACTCAATTGGGAATTCCGCAATGAAATCGGATACTTCAATGGAATCAATCAACGCGATTTTCAACCTGAATCTATCGATTACGTGGTTGCTAACACGATGTTTGGTATGATGCTTTACAGCCCTACTGGCCCTTCACTTCTCCGCGGTAACGCCGAGTTTTTTATGGGTCTTTCCGGTGGTGGTTTCGTAAGTGGCCCTGGTTCTTATATCGCTCCAGTGTTCCTCCTCGCCTTGCAATATAACTTCGTTCAAGAAGGTTCAAGATGGGTCCCTTTCATCGGTGTTAACGGTGGTGCCGTCTTCATTGACCCTAAGCTCATCCCAACTTATGCAGGCAGTGAATTTAACTTCACTTACAGCCCTTACGCAGGTCTTCGTTGCTTTATTAATGACGACTGGTCAGTGCAAGCCACAGCTAACTTCAATCATATGTCCAACATGGACACGACTTCCAATAACCACGGCATTGAAGGTATGGGCGGCATGATAGGTGTCAGTTATTATTTCGAATAACCCCCTAGATTAATTTAAACATTTAAAGGCTCCGACACACGGAGCCTTTTTTATTGCTCTTTAGACTTCACTGCAGCGTTAGTCTTGCACCTCTCCCTCGTCTCTGGCAGCGTACCTTCGCTAAGTATGATTTTTCATTCTGTCGTTATTGCCTCAATAAATCGCCCCAGTGTTCTGGATCAAACGATCTCATCCTTCCTCTCACAAACTGTGGTTCCTAACGAAATCCTGATCTGCTTGGTATCGGAATCCGATGTATCCCCTGCTTTACGTTCACACCCGCTCGTTAAAATCTTGTTTTCTGCTCCGGGTCTCACGAGGCAATTAAATCGTGCTCTTACCGAAGTGAATCCAAACTCGAACTTTATCTCGATTTTTGATGATGACGTGGAGCTTGCTAGCGATTATCTACAACGAGTCCAAGAACTATTTAAGTCTCAACCGGACCTCATCGCTTGTGATGGATTGTGCCTCAGAGACGGTGATGTGACACGGGAGGAATCGATCTTAATTTTAAAAGTACCGACTTCCTATTCAACGGATTTAAATAGCTTCACTCCTTATGGTTGTAACATGAACTTCAGAAAGTCCGTGCTCACTAAGGAGCAGTTTGACGAGGCGCTTCCTCTTTATTCATGGCTATTTGAGCCTGACTTCTTTTATAGGATTGCGAAACATGGGAAAATAGGGAGGTTCGCTGTATGCCGACTCGTCCACCTCAATGTTCAAGGAGGCCGGATTGCAGGGGTCCAGTTCGGTTACTCTCAAATTATTAATCCTCTATATTTATACCGCAAAGGAACCCTACCTCGCCCGTTCCTGATCTTCTTTAAACTCATACTCCTCGGCACTTTGGCCAATTTCTTTGGGATATTTTTGTGCGATTCAAAAATCGATCGCAAAGGAAGGCTCATCGGAAATTTACTCGGTCTTTGGCATGCGCTCCAAGGGCGTTTCGACCCGACCTATATCACAAACTTAAAATAACAGGCTACTTCTGTTTTTGGAACCTATCCTATTGTAGGCCGTCATAAATTCAGTAACTTATATGGAATCAACTACAAAGTTTGACGGTCTACATTTGGGGCAGCTCGGCAAATCTAAGATTGGGGTGGAATCCCTCTGGTATTTGTCGCGAGAATTCGCGGGCATCCTATTCATTCAAATTGAGACGCAACCCCTTTGGGGTTGAGCGGTTTTACCGCATATACCCAGGGTAGCTTTGCAACC
>JAWXCD010000114.1:0-33971 GCA_034440535.1 Verrucomicrobiota bacterium
GATACCGGGATTATCGAGAGGAAATATCGCGGATTTACCCATGAAAGCAGGACTGATCAGAATCAGAATGATCGAGGAAGTAAGTCCGGTGGCCATGCCGGCGACAGCGCCCGTGGTATTAAAACGTCGCCAGAAAAGGGAGAAAACAATGGCCGGGAATCCGAAGGGACGGACAAACCATGCTTTGAACTAAGATCATAGTGTCATATGATCGTTCAAATACGAGGGACATAGAAGATAGTTTGTCCGTCCCCTTTGACAGTCCCCTTTGACATGGAAAAGAGGACAGACAGGAGCGTCTATCCTCCATTGGCGGCCGGGGCCGCCGGGTTAAAGCGTAGAACAAACAGTCCTGTCTGTTTTCTATCTCCACCAATCTTCGTGCCTTCGTGTGAGACAAAAATTCATCAGGGCTGAGCCATGCCCACACGGCTTTGGGAAATAGCCGCGAAAAGGCGCAGGATACGCAAGAGGGAACCAGGAAAAGATAATTTCACACGAAGCCACGAAGCCACGAAGCCACGAAGGTTTAAGAAAAAAGGGAACTGCAGGTTATCAGTAGAGTAGAGAGTGATGGGAGTGAAACTAAGTTCCGCCCAACACTCTCTATTCTACCGGTTGAAAAATCCTGGCTGTGTTTCATCTTTCAAATCCTTTGTGGTGATAACGCGCTTTACAAAAGGCGATGCGGTCCTTATATTTTTGGGGTGCGCAAAGGATTTTTACTCATCGTAAGCGTTGGTTTATTGGCCGGGTGCGAGTCGAACCAACGGAAAAATGAATCGTCACTTTATTACAATCCGTATCCGCCCTACACGGTATACAAGGAACCGAGGAAATCTCAGACTCGTTCTTACAAGGCTGAGGACAGATCGAAGGAAATTGAATCTGTACCAGCGCATAAGCCACCTGCGGCAACGACCACGGAAACTACCGAAACGACCACCGAGACAAGTACTGAAACCACGACTGAAACAAGCACTGAGACTACATCCACAGCTGAGCCAGTGGCGGCCACGCCGGAATCATCGAGTGAACCCGTTAAATAACGAACCGGTTCAAGTCTTAAATTGATTCCTCAGATTTTAAGAACGATCTTGCCGTAGGATCCAGGTTTCATAACCAGTTCATGACCACGCGCGGCTTCAGCCAATGGAAGTTGGTGTCCGATCACAGGCTTTAAAGAACCATTATCAAATCCGGCCTTTAAAGCGGAGTGAATAGAACGAAGTTCGGACGAGGATGCATTAAACAGGGCCATACCGGTTATTGACAATTCTTTGCCCATAGTCAACCGAGGGTCAATCTCCACTCGACCCCGATTCCCAATAACTACCACCCGACCGTTCATACCCAGCAGTCCAAGATCCTTTTCTAAATTCACATTGGCGAGCATCTCAAGAATAACATCAATCCCGCGGTCAGCCGTGAGCGATTTAATGTCGTTCACGTATGAAGGGGAGTTATGGTTAAAGGCATGATGAGCGCCGCATTGATTGATCAGGTTTAGCCCTTGATCAGTGCCAGCTGTTGCAATGACAGTGAACCCACCCGCGCGCGCTAATTGAATAGCCGCTACACCGACACCGCCGCTCCCCCCGTGGACGAGCACGTATTCGCCTGGTTTGGCGTGACCTTTTAAATACAAAGCTTTGTAAGCCGTCGCGTAGGGGACATTGATACAGGCGCCTTCGGGGAACTCAACCCGATCTGGCAAGGCATAGACTTGATGATCATGACACAAGACGTACTCCGCGTAGGCTCCAGAGATATTAAATCCCGTGTAAACGCGATCCCCCAAGCGAAAGCCTTTTACGTTTGGGCTGATAGACTCGATAACCCCCGCCGCGTCAAACCCCGGAGTGAAAGGGAACTTGGCAATCGGGTAATCACCTGAACGCAAGTAAGTATCGACCGGGTTAATGCCCGCCGCATGAACCTTCACCAGGATGGTTCCCGGTTCGCACACAGGAGTATCGACCTGTTTAATCTGAAGAACCTCAGGCCCACCCGCTTTCTCGACGACGATCGCATTCATGCGAGTAGTTAAACTCCAAGACACCGGAAGGAAAGCGGAATGATTGAAGTGGAAACTGATGAACAATAAAACCCGATGAAAAAAATCTATGAACTCATCGGCAATTCGCGTATCGGTATGCATCTCATCATGCCATTGAACACGATAAAGAAGGCCGTGCGCCCCGTGCTAAGGTCCCTACGCCACAACATTGCACCCATGCTCGTGATACAAATGGCCATGGCGAGCCTTGTTCTTGCCTTTTATTTCATACCAGCCGTACGCATGAAACTAGAGGCCTTTGCTGTATTTAAACAAAACACGGGCGTGATTTTTAGCTTTTTCTCCACCGGTATATTAAGTGGAATCGTTGCGGACCTCCTCCAACGAACGTTAACCCACGCCCCAGCCTTCCCGGGAGCGCGATGGAAATACGTGACCTTCAACTTTCTCTACTGGGGCATCATAGGAATGGTGGTCGACACGTTTTACATGGGTTTAGCTGTCTGGATAGGGGAGGACGTGACGTTTCGGACATTGCTGATTAAAACGCTCATCGACCAGCTTGGGTACAGTACGTTTTTTGCCAATCCACTCAATTGCACCATGCTCAGTTGGCGTGACACAGGGTTCTCCGGATCCAAGCTCAAGCGGATCATGGCGGATCGTTATTTTGAAAAAAAGCTCATACCCACGACCATTGCCAATTGGGCATTTTGGTTCCCGGTTTTGTTTGTGCTTTATGCATTACCGACCTCTTTACAACTTCCCTTTGGCAATCTGGCGGCCGTATTTTATACGATTCTAATCAATAACGTGGTGGGTCACAATGAAGCTGAGAATCAAGTGGTGGTTAAGGCTGAGTGACGTATGGAATCAAGGGTGCCGCACGGGATTTCGCCAGTCATGGCGGGAGAAATACTTTCTTGGATTCCTAGAAGAAAATCCTTGTGAAAAGATTCACAAAGCCTACTTTGACGAAACAAGAAGTATGTCCAAAATGGCTGCCGATCTAGGATTCGAACCTAGACAAAATGATCCAGAATCATTTGTGCTACCATTACACTAATCGGCAGGAACTGTTGAGCGGACATACTTATTACTGATTGTCGACTTAACGTCAAGAGAGAGACTTATGGCTTTGGCAGAAAAGCGCCTTATATTAAAAAATATTGACCAACCCGGTTACACGAACGATATCGAGTGTTACCTGAAAAATGGGGGGTACGAAGGCTTGCGCAAGGCCGTGACGTTAAAACCCGCTGATATTATCACTGAAGTCAAAACCTCAGGGTTGCGTGGGCGCGGAGGAGCAGGGTTTAGCTGCGGGTTGAAGTGGAGCTTTATTGATCCAGCCAAAAACACAAAACCCGTTTACCTCATCTGTAACGCCGACGAGTCTGAACCAGGAACCTTCAAAGATCGTCAAATCTTGCATAAAGACCCGCATCAGTTGATCGAAGGCATGGTCATTGCCTGTTTTGCGAATCATGTGAAGCTGGCCTACATCTATATCAGGGGCGAATTCCCTTTGGGTGCCCAGATTTTGGAACGAGCGCTCGCAGAAGCGAAAGCGAAGAATTTCCTTGGCAAAAATGTGTTAGGAACTGGGTACGACCTTGAAATTTTTGTTCATCGAGGGGCCGGGGCCTATATTTGCGGAGAAGAAACCGGATTGATCGAGTCATTGGAAGGTAAACGCCCGTATCCGCGTATTAAACCTCCTTACTTTCCTGCGGTTCTAGGTCTTTATATGAGTCCGACGATAGTGAATAACGTCGAGACGCTTTGTAACGTGAAGCACGTCGTCGAGATGGGCGGTGCGGAATTTTCCAAGATCGGGCGCCCGAACAATACCGGAACTCGTGTGTTGTGCGTGAGTGGCGATGTGCATAAGCCTGGGTATTATGAATTTGAAGTGGGTGCACTGACGATGGGCGAGTTAATTAACGATGTTTGTGGCGGGGTCAAAGGCGGAAAGTTAAAGGCCGTCATTCCCGGTGGATCGTCCGCCAAAGTTCTCAAGGCGGGGGAACGCTATAAGATTAAAGAAAAAAACGCCGAAGGTGCGTTGGTCGATAAAGAAATCGGCCTTGAAGATGTGCGCATGGATTTTGATACATTGTCCGCTGTGGGATCAATGGCAGGGTCGGGTGGAATTATTGTCATGAACGACACGCGCGACATGGTTTCTGTGCTGCACAACATATCTGAATTTTACGCGCACGAGTCTTGTGGCCAATGCACGCCATGCCGCGAAGGTTCGTTGTGGATGAAAAAAATCCTCACGCGAATGGATGGCGGATTAGCCCGCGCAGAGGATACAGCATTATTGAAAAATGTGGCCGATAACATTGCCGGTCGGACGATTTGTGCGTTCGGTGAGGCGTGTGCATGGCCCGTTCAGAGTTTTACGACTAAATTTAAAGATGAATTTGAAGCAAAAGCAAACAACCCCTTAACTGCATTGCCTCCGATCGGGGTTTCTACCGCGGGGCATTAATACAGTAAAAAACGAATTTCCCATGACGACTGCAGCCGTTACCGAAGAAAAAAAACAAGTGGATCTGGTTAACGTTCAAATTGATGGACAATGGATGCAAGTCCCTAAAGGGATTCGTATCATTGAGGCCATCAAGTTGGCTGGTAAATTTGTTCCGCATTATTGTTACCATCCAAAACTGAGCAGCCCCGGAAACTGCCGGATGTGTCTGGTGGAAATGGGAATGCCCAAAATGGGGCCGGACCGCAAGCCGATCACTGGCGCAGATGGCCAAACTGAAATTGGATGGATCCCGCGTCCGGCTATTTCATGTGCCAACACAGTGGCCGAAGGAATGGGCGTGCGTACAGATTCCCCAATGGTTCAGGAATGCCAAAAGGGTGTGATGGAGTTGCTTCTGATCAATCATCCATTGGATTGCCCAATATGTGATGAAGCAGGGGAATGTAAACTACAGGAATATTCCGTTGAATATGGGAATGCCAATTCACGATTTGTTGAAGAAAAGGTGAAAAAACCAAAGAAAGTTGATCTTGGACCCACGATCATTCTAGATGATGAACGGTGTATCCTTTGTTCGCGGTGTGTTCGGTTTTGCAATGAAATCGCGAAGGACGACGTATTAGGTTTCGTGAACCGGGGCAGTTTTAATACTCTGACGTGTCACCCCGGTAAGAAACTGGAAAACAATTATTCCCTCAATACAGTAGATATTTGTCCTGTTGGAGCGCTGACCAGCAAGGATTTCAGGTTCAAAATGCGCGTGTGGTTTCTGAAAGAGACCGAGAGCATTTGCACGAGTTGTGGGACCGGATGTAATACCATGATCGGTAGTCGTGAAGGGGTTATTTATCGGCAAGTGCCGCGCGACAACGATGCGGTTAATTCCAGTTGGATGTGTGATTTTGGGCGATTAAATTATAAATTTGTAAATGACGAAAAGCGTTTAGGTTCGGCGACCATTCGTCGCAACGGTTCGGTTGCTCAAGTGTCCGCTGCGTCCGCCTTGGGGGAGGTCAAAAAGGCACTCAAAGGAATGGTTGAGGGTGAACTGGCGATTGTGGCTTCTGGAAGAATGACCAATGAAGAGCTGTTCCTAGTAAAGAAATTGGCGCAGGTTCTTAAAGTTGAATTGGTGGATATTGTGCATCGTAGTGGTCCGTCCGATGACATTTTGTTAAGTGCAGATCGCAACCCCAATACGAATGGGGCGCGAATGCTCGGGATTGCCGCAGACGACTCCGCTGGGAATCTGACAAAAATACGCGATGCAGTCGCCGCCGGTCGGCTTTCGGGGCTTTTGGTATTTGGCGAAGATGTGGTAGAGGCGGGGTTTGACCCAGAAGCACTTAAAAAACTTAAGTTCCTCTGTTCAATTGATATGCTGCCCAATAAAACTACAGACTTGGCGCATTACGTATTACCTGGTGTCTCATGGGCCGAAAAACGCGGAACGATGGTTAATATAAAAGGCAGGCTTCAGAGATTAAATAAAGCTGTCGAACCCGTGGGTGGTAGTGTTGACAACTGGGAACTTCTGAACACCCTACTTACTTCTCTTGGCGGGACGCATTACGAGGACGTCGCCAGTGTTTTTGTAGCCACGTCGGAATCGGTTCCTCAATTTGCCGAGCTGACCTTAGCTCAAGTAGGGGCGCAAGGGGTTAACGTTTAATCTTATGGATTTTCAGACTGCTCTTCCATTTGTGATCATGGTTATCAAGACAATGGTAATCATATTCATGTTTATCCTTCCACTGGTCTCTTATAGCGTTTATGCGGAACGCCGTATCAGCGCCATGATCCAAGATCGCCTAGGGCCTAACCGCGTTGGGTTTGCGGGGTTACTCCAACCACTGCCGGATGCACTGAAGTTCATGTTCAAAGAGGATTTTACTCCGGCTCATGTGCACAAGGTTTATTTCTGGATTGCACCTGCATTAGCGATGATCCCCGCTTTGTTGACTGTGGCTGTCATTCCTTTTGGGAGCATGATCACATCGGGAGATGTAACCCTTTTCGGTCGCACGTTTCATGTTCCAGAGATTGGTCTAGTGGTAGCCAATTTTGACGTCGGGGTTCTGTTCGTGTTTGCTATCGCATCGCTGAGCGTCTACGGGATTGTTATTGGTGGTTGGGCGTCAAACTCCAAATATCCGTTCCTGGGCGGGATTCGATCCAGCGCGCAAATGATTTCGTATGAACTCGCCATGGGCTTGTCTGCTATTCCGGTATTCTTGATTGCGCAATCACTCAACCTGAGTCAGATCGTTCAATACCAAGCCGAGCACGGTTGGAGCGTGCTTCCATTTTTTGTGCAGTCAATGTCTGCGTTTGACTGGAGAAGTTTTGTGTTATGGGTGCCCATGCTAGTGTCATTTCTGATTTTTTTGATCGCTAGTTTTGCTGAGACAAATCGGTTGCCTTTTGATCTGCCCGAGTCTGAGACCGAATTAGTCGGGGGTTATCACACGGAATATTCATCGATGAAATTCGCGCTTTTCTTTTTGGGTGAATACGCAGCCATGATTGTTGTGTCTGCTCTGATGGTGACCTTGTTTTTTGGGGGATGGCACTTTCCCTTTTTACCTGCATCGACCTTAGGTATGGAAACCGTTACATCGATTAAGTACTCTATTTTGCACGTTGCCACTTTTTCTATAAAACTGGTTCTCTTTCTGATCTTGTTTATCTGGGTCCGTTGGACGCTTCCACGCTTTCGGTATGATCAACTGATGCATCTAGGATGGAAGATTCTTTTACCTTTGGCCTTGGGGAACATTTTTTTGACGGCAGTTCTTCTTGTGTTGGTTGGAAAAGGTTAATTAAAAAAAAACTGATTATGAGTGTTGTAGCGCGTCCGAATTTGAAGTGGTTCGAAAAATTGTATATTCCAGTGATCTTATCTGGGATGCGCATTACTGTCGGGCATTTTGTTAAAACGTTCCTGACGAACTTAGGAATCCGTAAAACCGATAAGCTCCATCCGTACCTTGAGATGTCCAAAACTGGATCGGTAACCATGCAGTACCCGGAGGAGCAGTGGACGATGCCGGAGGGATACCGCGGAGCTCCAGCCTTGATCAAGGACGAGGAAGGTCGAGAGAAGTGTGTAAGCTGTCAGTTGTGCGAATTTATTTGTCCGCCCCGCGCGATTAAAATCTGGCCTAACGAGATTGAAACAAACGTGGAGAAAGCTCCTAAAGAATTTAAAATCGACATGTTACGGTGCATTTATTGTGGCCTGTGCGAGGAGGTTTGTCCGGAAGAGGCGATTTTTCTACTCAAGGAATATGTCTTCACCGGACAAACCCGCGCTGAACTCATGCACGATAAAGAAAAGCTTTATGAGATGGGCGGCACAATCGCGCGCCCGATTATGAAGTGGAAAGACAAATAAAACCTAAGATTGCGGATCGCGAATTTTTTGCGACGAATAAATAAGGGCTTCTCTGGGTTAATGGACGCAACCCCTTTGAGGTTGTGTGTATTCCGATTTATACCCAGGGTTTCTCGAGGACGAGCAACCCTGGGCTATGTGACGGAATCCCTTTGGGATTCTTTTTCCAGAGCTCGAGCTCTACTACAAACTTCCCTTTGGGAAATTGTTTAGGAAATGGTAATGCGCATAGCATTAACGGCAGACTTCATGGATTCAAAGGTACAACCGCGTTGCGGCGGATCGCGAATTTTTCGCGATGAATCCAAAAGGGCTTCTCTGGGCGCATGTTCGAAACCGCGGTGCGGCAGGTCGCGAATCGAGACGAATCCCAAATGGATTCCGCCACAAAGCCCAGGGTTGAGGAGCTACCCTGGGTTAAAGCGAGAAATCAGTTCAACCCCAAAGGGGTTGCGTCTCAATTTAATCCCCAAGTTTGCTGAGCACTGTTTCTTGGTTAGCTGCTCTTTTTATTCTTCAGCGCCCTCGTTTGTTTGAGGCTCATCCTTATGACTACTAATGTTAAACAGGTTCCTTCCTGCAATTTGTTTAACCAAACCCCTGATACTAGGCCTATCGGCATGGGACAAGCTATTTTGATTACGAAAGGAGGAGAATCAAATATGAACATAAATATGAAATGGGCGATTATCCCCGCCATAGCGGGATTAATAAGTGTACTACCAGCGCAGGCCGGTTCAGACCGGGATTATGCGGTAGGTGATGTGATCGAGGAAGATAGGATTGTTTATGTCAACGACGCTGATGTGATTGTTGACGCAGACGAAAATTATATTCCTTTGGTAAGTGACGCGGCAAATATAGCAGGAGATGCCATAGGTTTTGGCGTTGATGTTGCAGATACAGCGTTAAATACAGTGGGAAGTATATTTTCACCTAATGATACTCGAGACGATTCTGTAGATTTCGTCGAGTTCGATAATGATGACGATGAGTTTTTCTCGATGTAAATCGTATTAGCACATAGATAGTCCATTAAAACGGACCAGAGCCTTGGCGTATGGGGTAACCCATGCGCCAAGACTCTTTTTATGGGATCCCATATTTCGCTCAAGCGAGCTTCAAAAGAATATAACTTATAAGCCCCGGAAATCGGCACAGGCAAAAAATCAGGGTATTGGCGATTTTTATTAAAAAGTGGAATTAAGCATATTGACTTAATTAGATACCACCGGGAGTGGAGTGTGGTGCACGACGTAGTAGACTTCTGTAGAATGGGTGTGCAGAGGGGAATCTCATATTCCTGTGAAGTCTTTGGTGAGGATAAAGGAAGCCTCAAGATGATAGGCACTTTGGATCGATTTGTTAATTGCGCCTAAGTATCAAATTAAACATATAGAAATGGTCGGGCAATCATCAAATCATTCTCGATCATAGCTATTTTGAGGGACGAACATAGGCTGGCATGGCTTTAGCTAATATAGATTTTGTTCAACCAACTGATTGAAAGGCATAATATGGAAACCGTTTTAGAAGTAGTGGGTAAAGATCAAGTTCCTAACCCATTTGCGCAGGACCCAGAAATCAACCTTTGGGTAGAAGGCATCGAAAAGAAATACGGAACATTCATCACCATGCAGTGCGTGGCTGTCCACGAAGGGCTTGTTGATTACCGGGATAAGCGGTTTCTTGAAAACCTCTACGGTGTGGATATGGAACTCATCGTCAGCAACGATTACCTTCTGTTTTTTGAGCCTAACTTTCATCCTTACAGCCAATACAAAGTGGTATCAGTTCGCTCGATCACCGAGGCAGCCCTCGACGAGAATAACCACATTTTACTTTATTGCGAAAAAGAGGTCATCAAATTTGAAGTGACACCTCCAAACGCAAGCCTGATTCATGTGATCAATCGGTTGATTGCGAACACCGATTCAGCTCGGGTTGCCTAACAGAATTTTCTTAAGGGGTGACCCCGGAGCCTTCGCGGTTCCGGGGTTTTTATTTTAAATCGAGCAAAGGCTTAACGCCATTCGTGCTTCGGATATTTCCGTTGCAGTTCCAGTTTAAGTTTTGGGTAATGCTCAGACCAAAAACTTTTTAAATCGCTTGTGACTTGAACTGGCCTCTGATTCGGGGCAAGGATTTCGATAACCAACGGAACCGTTCCCATTGCGATCTTTGGAGTTTCATTTAATCCAAACAAATTCTGTATAGTTGAACTGAGGACAGGTGGGTTCACAGACGAATATTCAATCTTCCCCTTGCGACCGCTGGGCAGCTCAAGACGTTCTGGGACGTATTTGTCGAGTAAAGGCAGTTGCGCTGGGTTCAGCCACGCTTTTAAAACCGGCCAAACGGGTTTGTCTTTAATTTCTTTGTATGAACTTGATCCAAAACAAATCTGTTCAATTAAGTCCTGTTTTTCTTCTGAGGAAACCGTTGGCAATCCTAGATCAGGACACCATTGGGCAAGGCAATTTAACCTGAGGATCCATTGTTCAACTTCTGGCGACCACTCTTTTAAAGTGAGATTTTTCTTCAGAACCTCAGTGGCTAGAACATGAGCTGCCTCCGTCTGAGGCACCACCTCGCTCCTCACCGATTCAAGTGTTAGGTCACGAAACATTATTTTTTTCTCGGAAACTACACGACGCGCCGAGTCATCCCATGACACTCCGGAAGTTGAGGAGAAATCTTCCGGGAACATGGACTTCAACCAATCCATTTCTATTCTCGTCAATAAAGAGAGGTTCACCGTAAGCTCTTTATCACGCGATTCTATTTCCGACACCTCTGCGGCGACAATATAAGGGCTCTCGGTGACAATAGAATCCTTTGCGACAACCCCTTTGCGGTTATGGACTAAATGACAACGCAACGTCCCTTTATCAACCCGATGTCCAACCTGATCCGAAAACCCGGCTAGAATACACTTTTGCAAAGCTTCATCAGTGTTATTTTGGTTTTCCAGTGACAGCCCTTCATCTTTGGCAATGTGCAAAAAGTGATCGAGCAGAGGTCTCACTTGGCGGGCGGATTGAGCGTGAACCCCCAGCTTCTGACAAGCGTCCATCCGATAACCCTGTTTGTCTGCCCATGTCCAGGCCCGCATCAGGATAAAAAAATCGGAGTTCGCCGTTTCTCCAAACATATCACGGCGGAGTTCCTGGATTTGTTTGCCTACGTTCCGAATCAATATGCCACGGCCTTGAGTCAAAGCCGCCATTAAACAGGCCTGCTGAACGCATCCAAATTCTTGAGCGGCAAGAAGCATGCGCGCATATCGAGGATGCACCGGAAAGGATAACATACGGTGACCCATCTTCGTTATTTCCCCCGTGGTTTTGCTCAGTGCCCCTAAGTCAGTAAGAAGAGTCAGTGCCTTTTCAATTTGACGTGGGTGCGGAGATTCAAGCCAGCGAAAACCCGTGACATCGTTTATCCCGGAAGCCTTAAGCGTGAGAATGACCTCTGAAAGATCAAGACGATTAATTTCAGGAGTTTCCATCGGCGACCGCTCACAATGTTCTTTTTCTGTCCAGAGCCGGAGACACATCCCTGGCGCCGTACGCCCCGCGCGGCCTCTGCGCTGTTCAGCTGAAGCTTGACTAATCTTCTCGATGAACAGCGTGTTGATCCCCCGATGTGGGTCAAACCTGGCAATGCGAGCTTGGCCGGAGTCAATGACGATTCTTACGCCATCAATCGTTAACGATGTTTCGGCCACGTTTGTTGAAACGATGATTTTGCGTTTATCGTATTGCGTCACAGCCGCGTCTTGATCATGCGTAGAAAGTTCGCCATGGAGGGGGAGGATGATTGAATCTTTCGAAACCTTTGAATTGCGGAGGGCATTAATAGTGCGACTGATTTCGTAAGTGCCCGGCATAAAAATAAGCACGTCCCCCTCAGCTTTATCATTTAAAACGAGATGTTCCAGTTCCTGGGTGGCTGTATCCCATACTTGGTCGTAGGGAGGTTTATCGAGATATTGCACGTTCACAGGAAATGTGCGTCCCGATGAAGAAAGAACTGAGCAGGGGGCCAAATAGGATTGCAGCGGTTCAATCCCCAAGGTGGCACTCATTACAAGGATATTTAAGTCTGGGCGGCAAGTGGCCTGAATTTCAAAAGCGCGTGCGAGTGAAATATCTCCGTACAAATGGCGCTCATGAAATTCATCAAAAATAACCGTGCCAATTCCTTTGAGCTCGGGGTTCGTCAACATGCGCCGGAGGAGAATCCCTTCCGTCACGAACTTGATTTTTGTAGCCCCGGAAGACACATCTTCGAAACGGATTTGGTAACCCACCTCGTCACCTAATTTACAATGGCGCTCGGCGGCCACCCGCGCGGCCAACATACGAGTCGCGAGGCGGCGGGGCTGAAGAATGATGATCTGACCGTTACCTTGAAGATGATGATCGAGCAGCATCTGAGGAATTTGAGTTGATTTTCCAGACCCCGTCGGAGCTTGGAGAATCACTCGCCGATGTTTAGGAAGTTCCTGAATAACCGCTTGTTCAATTTCGTATATCGGCAGTTTGCTATTCATCACGGTGGACTAAACGGAGGCTTTGCCTTGAGGTCAAGCAGGAGCCCCGCAAACAAGGTTTTTTAAGAACGCCCGGACTCTTTAATAAGGCGCGCGTACATTTCGATTTTACGGCCGTAGATGGGGTCACCTGCGAATTGGTCCAAAGGTCGGTCAAGACGCTCGCTCCAGTTTGATTCCGCAGAAAGGCCGGGTTCATTAAAGCGTTGGGTTGTCCCCAGAATGTCGGTGATCATTGAGAGCGACAACCATCCCTTGGAAAACATAAGTGCACGAATAAAAGCCTCGTGAACTTCGTTGGTAAAAGCGGTCGGAGGGTTAAAAGGATCCATGCCCAGAAAACGCATCAAACGTTGCATCTCGACCCAATGTTCATCGCCATCTGGCCCGTGCCAGCGCATGACCATATCGACATATATGGTTTTGATCGGTTGATGATCATGCGTCGCGTGAGTGACGAGGTTGATCTCGGAATATTTATCCTTCTGAATGAATTCTCGGGATGGCTCTTCGCGTTCAAAAATGGGGATAGTGAAACCGGGGATGCCCATTTGAGTGAGCATAGGTCGCACATAATAAGGAACCACGCCTAGGTCTTCAGCCACCACCCCGCAGTCACCAGCAAACTCCATGATTTTACTCATTAGTTTGTAGCCATTTGCGGCATTAAGTTCCGCTGACTCGCGGGGTTCATCGTTATGAGGGAAAAATTTGGGTAAGTGACCCATATGTTTCGAAGCGGCTTCCTCGTCGGACATGTGGGTGTATTCGAAATTGCGATCGGGTGGCCATGGGAAAGCGTAAACCCGAAAAAACCCAAGCACGTGGTCGATTCTAAAATAATCAAAAATCCGGGTTGTACATTGAACACGCTGTTTCCACCAAGCAAAATCCTGTGATTCGTGCACAGCCCAATCAAAAAGTGGAATGCCCCAGTTTTGACCCCAGCGCCGAACAAACTCATCAGAAACGAAAAACTTTTCAGGAGGCGCGCCACCGTACCAATCAAGATTGAAGAGAAACCGTTCCGCCCACACATCCGCGCTGTAGCGGCTTACTCCAAAGGGAATATCTCCCATCAGCCCGACTTTGCGGGAAAGCGCATATTCGTGGACATGTTGCCATTGCCGGAATGCCACCCACTGAACATAAGCAAAAAACTCACGCCAACGTTGGAGTTCCTCAGCCCTTGGTGAAGCGGAAAGCCAACTCTCTGCACCGGACAATGTTTGAACTTCCGGACCCCACTGAGCCCAGCAAGAGTTATCTTTATGCTCTCGGACAAGCGTACGAAAAAGGGTGTACGGGTGAAGCCAAGAAGCATTTGATTCCTTAAATTGAGCAAACTCCTGAGCTTCCGCCGAATTATCCTTGAGGTGCGTAGCCTCAAATTCGGCAAAAGCCGCCGAAAGAAGATAAAACTTCAACCGCTTCACACGGGAATACTGAACGGGACCTTCCTTCAGTTGGTCGATGATTGCCGCCGGTGCGATTTCATCCACATGGGCTTGGGTTAACCCAGGGACGAAGCCAGGGGATGTGTTTAACAGGCAAGGTTCGAGCGCGATGGAACTAATGGCATTGTAAGGGCTATTATCTCCGCTGGTCTCATTGATAGGCAGGAGTTGGAGCACCTTTATTCCGTGCTGGGCACAAAAATCAATGGCCCCTTCAACCGCTAAGGTATCACCAATACCCATGTCAGCATTACGGCGCAAGGCGAACACAGGCACCATTACCCCAGCTATCTTATGTGAAGTATTTATTGGCATACGCTTAGATAACCAAACCTTTTAACTCAGAGGTTATTCAGCCGAAACCTTGAGCATCTTGATCTCTTCGAGTGGACGATCGGCCGCTGCAGTTTTCGAAGTGGCAATCGCGTCCACAACATCCTGACCAGTGATAACTTGGCCAAAGATCGTGTAACTGGGTGGGAGTTGATAATCTCCGTGCATGATGAAGAACTGGGAGCCGTTTGTATTCGGACCGGCATTTGCCATGGCCACAGTCCCTTTTTTGTAGCCTTTCTGGTACAGGGCAGAAGTTTTATTGATCTCGTCGTTAAATTTGCCACCCCAAGCCGATTGTCCACCGCGCCCGGTTCCAGTGGGATCTCCTCCTTGGATCATAAAATTTTTGATCACCCGATGGAATATGACGCCATTATAATACCCTTTATTAGCGAGGGTAATGAAGTTCTCAGTGGTTTTAGGGGCATCCGTCTCGTGGAGCTCGAAAGTGATAATTCCCTTGTTGGTTTCTATTGTGGCAGTTCGATTAGGCATAAATGTTTTTGTGTTAAAGTGTGCCCGACTTAACCAGCAAGAGACTCACGAGGCAATAAATCATTCTTGAGAACGAAAAAACGTAGTTTTGAGTTTTGAAACTTTAGGGCCCTATTCAGGGGGAGTTTAAAACAAATGGTATATCGGTGGTCTTGTAGGGGAGACAGTGGGCACGTTTGTTTCTGGCGCCCGAGGCACAGGTGACGTTTCGTCCACGGAAGGAGGAGCAATCTCTTTAGGTTCACGCACAAGCATTCTCATACGCACTAAAGGAAGAGCCAGCGTCGCCAATATATAAATGGCTGCAAGTAAGATTAGAATGACCAAGCTATCCATGTAGGAATGATGTTAGCAGGAGGAATGCCATATGGACTTCCAATCACGACTATGTTCAAAGAACCGTGGATATTTCGATTTAACAATCTCAATATTGGCCTGAACGAACAATTTCTTCGATTTGAGCAATGCGTCGAGCGTCGGCTGGGTGGGTGGAGAGGAACTCGGGTGGTTTACCGGCACCTGAACTTGCATTAAAATTGGCGAATCTTTTCCAAAATGCGACGGCTGCTTCTGGGTTGTATCCAGCCCTTTTAAGGAACCTTAATCCAATCTTGTCAGCTTCGAGTTCATGGTTTCGGCTGTGGGGAAGAATCACGAATAACTGACTGCCCATACCATAAGCCGTATTGGCCAGTTCCCGCGTTCTATATTCGTTATCGTTAAGTGCCAGGCCCAATGCGTTGCGCCCCATTTCGGCAACGAGTCCCTCACTCATACGTTGCGCGCCATGACGCAACACGACATGCGCGATCTCGTGGGACATCACGACAGCCATACCTTCTTCGTTTTGAGTGATGGGCAATATGCCAGTATGAAATCCGACCTTTCCTCCAGGGAGAGCAAAGGCATTAGGGCTGTTGTCTTCAAAAAGAATAAATTCCCATTGCGCCCCTTGCATGTCAACGGCTTGAGAAATGCGATTCCCGACTCGTTGCAGTGCCGCGTTTGCTTGGGGATCAGTGGATATGGGTGTTTTCTTTTTAAGCTCTTCGAACGCGCTAAACCCAAGCTGCATTTCTTCTGATGGCGACATAAGGATGAGCGCTTTTTTGTCTGTTTCAGAAACAGTGGTACAAGCAATAACAGTGAGAAGAAATGACAGGCCGAGAAAGTAATAGCGAAGTTTCATGGGTATTTTGACTTAAACGTAGCAATCCAAGCTAAACACACAAGAGCCGATTCATTTTCCGAATAGGGGCGGAGCGGGCAAGGGGAGTTCGGAAAGTTTTGCCTTAATTTCTGGATACAATGTCTTTTCAGCCCAAGGCGCTTTGGGTTGTGAGGGAAGGGTGCTTGTTATGCGAAAATCAATGGGCGATAGGATGACTTCTATATTATTTGTGCCGGTGAGCGTGGCCATCACAAACAGCTCTTCTGCGGCTTCGTCACCCATAGCCAAACACCCAACGGATGAAGCTTTTCCATGAATCATGATATCGCCGCCGAGGTTGGTCCGGCCGTCAGATTGTGCCATAGCCCTGTCAAAGGCATTGGGATATCCTATGCGCAGGGAGAGGTGGTAAAGGCTATTGGGGTTAAGAGATTCGATATTGTAAAGGCCCTCTGGAACCTGCCGATCGCCTTCTTTAAGTTTTGGACCAGTGACCCCACTGGCGGCCTTAATGGGGTAGGTTTTAATGAATTTCGTATTTTCAGGTGTGCCCGCATAAAGATGCAAAATTTTTTCGCTTTTTATACCCACAAGCACAATACGCTCCGGAGGAAAACTGACCTGATAAGACTCGAAGGCAGGTTTTAATCGAGCTATCGCCTCGTCACCGTATTGCCCCATACGATCATCTATGGTGTGCCGTCCTTTTTTGCCCTCTGCGTCGGCCCTGAAGGCTTCTGGCTTTTGATCCAACCGAACTTCTTTTGCAGTTTGTCCTTGTTTGGCATTTTTCATATGGCGATATGCGATTTGCGACTGATTGTAGGAGTGTGAGAGGAAGGCAACAGTCCCGCCGACAAAAAGCAGCACAATAATTAAGGATAACCGTTTGCCCATGACTCCTCTGAAAACTCTCAAACTTCGTCTAAGTTGCACAGTTTGTAAAAAAGTTTTTTAAAAATGGCAGACTCCAAGATATATTTATACAAGATATTGAGAAGCGGCCATTATGCGTTATTTCACCAGATCCGGTATTTTTCTTTTGAATTAAAAATAATTAGCTCAATTCAGAAAATAGTTTCATGAGATCGGTCAGCACTTGGGCGCCTTATCACGCTGACAAACTGGCGTCGAAGTGTGCCGGGGGGACGCGAGCCCCGTGAGGCTCTGGACCACCGAACCTCGTAAAGAGAAGAATGGTCAATAATGAGATGCTTCACTTTTGTGCACGTTTGTATCCTACAACAGCTTCATCAGGAATCTCAATGGTGACTGATTTCATACCCGCGCCAATGAAGTAGTGATACAAGTTGGATCCGCTGGCAGGTTTCGAATTTTTGAGTGACACCGTGGCACCCTTAGGAAGAATTAACACCCCGGATATGCCCATGGGCTTTGTCATTTCCAATATCTGGCGCCCGGATTCACGGCGACTGACAAACCGGAAATCACCTTGCGGCGTGCGCGTGGTGACACGCAATCCTTCAAGGTCGCCCAACTGTGGCCGCCATGTGAACGTCTTGTAGCCGGGCGATGATGGGCGTAGTCCCAGAATATCCATGTGGAGGTGAATCAGTGGTGCAAGAGGACAATGGCTAAATTGCTCGCTACCACCCACCTCGCCGAAAAAGTTTTCCTGGAGACTGTTGTTATCACGCACCGAGGCCATGCCCGCCCAGCGGGTGCGCAGATCATTGATAACCGGTTGAGCGCGGTTGTGTTTGAACAATGCCCAGTACCGCCAGCAGGCGTTGGGTGGATAAGAGATGCCGAGGTTTTTGGGCGGACGCTCGAGCATGTCTACGCTAGCCTGTTCATCGTCGTCAGGACAAAAACCAAAGATGACGGCTGTCGCCAAGGAACGGTCATCAAACCATGCCTTCCCCTCCTTCTTTTCCCAAGGAAGGTTGTTGACGAATGTGCGGCGGCGTGAGCACCAGAAAGCTTTGACAGTGCAGCGCAGGATCTCGCGTCCAACCTTTTCCCAATGCCGTGCCATTGATGGCTGCCGAAAAACCCGGCAGATGGGGGCCATGGCGTGCATTAGCATGGCGGCAATGTAGAGATTGAATGCGCAGAGCTTGCGTTCCTGATGGCATTTGCCGGAGGGCAAGAATCCATCGCTGTAGGCGTGGTGATCAATCCACACCCAAGGGGTGCCGAGGTCATCTACCGGGACCAATCCACGCCAGCCTTTTTCCTCGCGGAGCTTTTCCAGATACTCTGCAAAACGCAGCAGTCGGGGATAGGGCTCCTTCAATGCCTCCAGATCGCCTGATTCCTGATAATGGTTCCAGTTGTCAAAAACAAAACCCACGCCGTGGTCAAGCAATGGACCCCACTTGGTCAGCCCCAGTTGGCGTTGCATAATCCGGGCCATGCGATCGTAGCCCGGCCAGCAATCGAGAAAATACCCATCTAGAGTTTGACCTTCGCTGAAACTTCGCAGGTAGCGCCCAGGTAACACATACTCGCCGAAAGTGGACCTCACCGCATGAAGCTGATGGCCGCAATCACCGCTGTATTGTTGTCGTTCACGTCCTGCGCCGTCAATGACTGTGTCCGGACAACTATTGTAAATCGTGTTCACGCTGGCCGTCAGAAGCCGCTGCAGGGAAGGTTCTTCACTGGCCACTTCCGCAGGTTTTGCAAACGAGTAAATCCTGCGACTCAGGCCTACACGCCGGATTGTCACCGATCGGGTATGGCCATGCACATGCAGCTGAATCCATCGGCACGACTCATAGTCAAAGGGTGCAAATTGGTTCCAACCCTCGCGACACGTGAAGCGCGCCCAGTGGAAAATGTAGGTGTCCATCCAGGCATCCTTGTCCGGACCAAACGATTCACGGACAACCATCTCGACGACAGTGCCCTCTGGGGCATCAATTTCGAAATGCGGCCAGCCAATGGCCTGTTCCTCCAGCGAAAATGTCAGGTAATATCCCCGGCAATGATCCCCATTACCAGAAGGTAAACTCCATTCCCCAACGGTCTTTCCACCGGCCACTTTCCGGTCACGCGTCAGGATAAAGCTTTCCGGGATCCGGTTTTCAAACCATTCGTCGGGATGGTTTTTCCATGCGACGCTCCCGGCATCCTCAAACTGCGCGGACATTTCAGAAAGGTGGAGGGATCCAAGTTGACGCCGGATCAGGCGTGCAGGCTGGTTATTGGCATCACTTCCCAAAAGATAATCCCCGTACGCGCTGCACAGAGTGGGTTTGTCGGAGGGACAAGATAGTTCCATGGCGGACCGCCAGAGGCCGTTGGGTTCGAACCCCACTTGGTTCCAACCATAGGGATGGAGTCTTGCGTCAAAGTGTTCCTGCAATGCGCGCAGAAACCAGCGCTGGTACTGGCCAGGTGGGTGCGCGCGATCAATCAGACACATCCACGACGGATCGGTTTTGATCATTTCGCGCCGCCGATCATGATGTGTCACATCAAACCGGGCAATGAGACCGGGCGAGCAACCCACGTAAGTGCCTTCGCCGTGACCGAAATACAGCACCTCAATGCCGATGACATTCCTTCCCTTTCTGAGAAAGGGTTTCAAGTCCACTGGGTCCACATCGACGTTTCTCGGATCACATGGAGCCGGACCCCATTGAACCCACTGCCCGTTGATGGTGAGTTTGTAGCGACTGTCAGCAGTGATCCATCCATCCGCCTTGAGCGGCAGTTCATCCAGTTCAATCTCCCTCCTGAAAAGAACGAAAGTATTGTGGAGAGTGCGCCCGGAGGGATACCAGATCCATCGGGCCGGTTTGAGGTCAACGGATGTTGCGGGAGAAAGGAAGGCGGGGAACTTGTTCACTTTTTTGACGGTCTCCGGTTGGGATGGGTTGGGCAAAGGTTTATCCTGTCACCCCTGTCAGAGTCAATGAGTTTCAGGATAAAAAATGAGTAAAAATTGGAAAGGCTATTAGTTGTAGTCACTGGAACCGTGAATCCCGATAACACAACGGCCACCAATTTGTATTTACCGACGGGCGAACTTTCCAGGACGTGGGGGAGTCGAGTGTACCCAGTGGATTACACTTACGAAAATCAGGGACGCCTTAAAACGTTGACGACGTACCGGGACTTTGTGGGCAATGCGGGTAAGGACGTGACAACGTGGAACTATGCAACCAATTCGAGCCGTCTAGCGTCAAAGGTGTACGCCGATGGAAAAAGTGTCGGCTACACCTACACGGACGGGGGCAGGGTGTTGACCCGGAAATGGGTGCGGAACCTGACGACGAGTTATGAGTATCATCCTGATGGGATGATGAAAACGACGAGTTACTCGGATTCAACGCCTGCGGTGTCGATGGGTTACACTCGGGAAGGCTGGGTTAAAACGATGACCGGTGGAGCGGAATCAGGGACGACGTCTCTGGAGTATAACGAGTTTGGGCAATCAGTTTCCGAGTCTGTTTCTGGAACGGGGGCGTTACTTTCTGGGGTGGGTTTAATCAGGGGGTACGATTCAATGCAGCGGGCTTCAACATTTAAGGCGCAGTTGGGGGCGGTTGTGTTGTAAGATGTCGGTTATGGGTACGATGAGCCCTGCCCAAGCTCTAAGGGAAAGCTCTAAGGGACAGACAAACTATAAGAGCTCATCGCAATTTAATGATCGAATTCCGATCATAACTCCATAAGAACGTGGAAATTCAAAGAACAGAGAAAATGGCTTTTAAATGACAATAATTTGTCTGTCCCCTTTGACGCGCAAAAATTGCACGCTGCGCTCCAAGATTACATTGCCAAAACGCGCATTCTTCACGCAGCCGTTGATTATAGCATCCCTTAGCAAAGGGCACGTTGATCAACTCGAAAGATGTAAATTTCTACAAAATCTATTTGCTCGAGACTAAGCCATGCCTAAACGTTCTTTGCCGGCGGGGGAAATCATGGAAGGCATCCAAGGTGGATCCCAGACCACGTCTACATTGGCGGATTCGATTCCCTTTAAAGTCATGATTTTTTCTCTCGCATCAGCGGCGATTGAGGGGCCCATACCACAGCCAGCGGCCGTAAGAGTCATTTTTACTTCAGCCCGTTTACCATTTTCCCCGTCGTTTAATTCCATGCTATAAATGAGACCGAGATCAACAATGTTCACTGGGATTTCGGGATCGAAACAGGTCTTAAGCATATCCCAAACTTGCTCGTCCAAAGGTTTATCCGAGTCGACTTTCGTTTCAACAGCCAGGCCCAAGGCATCGGCGTCCTGACCCGAAATACGCATCAAGCCCCCCATAGATGTGGAGTGTATGGTGTAACTCCCGCCCAAGGATTGAGTGATAACCACTTCGGAATCTTTGGTTAGGATCACCTCAGCTCCGTGTGGGATTTGGACCGCTTTGACATCACGTGAAAGTTTAATGGGCTCTGACATACTTCAGTCCTACCCGTTGAAGGCATAAAGTCCAACCTTTTCCTATCAGGAGCACACTTCTTATGAGTCTTGACAGATGCTAAATTGTCCGTTGATTCGGGTAGTGCGTATTTTTCGATTGATCGTATTGGTTCTTATACTGGGGGTAGCCATAACCGGGTATTGGCAATATACAAAATACCGGAAGAGTGCTCGCTATAATTCTTTAGTGGAAGAAGCATCCTTTAAATATGAAGTTGATCCGGACCTGATCCGAGCTGTGATATGGCGTGAGACGAACTTTAATACGTGGGCCGAAGGCGCTGCTGGGGAACGCGGCCTCATGCAAATCATGCCCGTTGCATTTTCTGAGTACGCAAAGGCTGAAAAAATAGAGAGCCCAAAAGAACAACAGTTATTTGACCCGCGGACTAACATTATGGCGGGGACTTGGTACTTAAGCCGGGGCCTTCGTCGCTACTCTATGGCGTCTGATCCTGTTCCATTCGCCTTAGCGGAGTATAATGCAGGGCGCAAAAACGTGCTCAAATGGAGGGTGAATGGAGACCAAACGACACCTCAAGAATTTGTGAACGCTATCGATTTTCCAACAACAAAAAAATATGTCCTCACCATTATGGAAAAACGTGAGAAAATCAAAAAGTTCAAATACCTAGCCTATTAAACAGATGAATTCAGCCTCTCTACGCGCCGCGCTGTTTGTCATTTGTTTCGTCGTGGGAGGGTGTGAATCCTCACCCAAAGACCGGTCGGAATACCAATCGCCACCACTCGTTTCACAGGTAGGAGCTGATTCTGCCCAACGCAAGCCCGTTGAGGTGGTCACTTCCGATGAAACGGAGGGAAATGAACATTTGTCATCTTCCAAACCAAAGGGTGGGTATCCGGTAGGTTTAAAAACCAGTAAAGATGGGTACGTCCTGAGTCCATATGCGACCGAAGAGGATCCGGTCGATATTCAAGGGGAAAAGCCCGGAACACAAATTCAGTGCCCATACACACAGAAAATTTTCCTGGTTCCATAACGCTCATTGCCGCTTGCCAAGTTCAATTTAGTTATTACACTCCGCATCGAAAATGGAAGACAAGACACTGGTTTTTATAGGGTTCAACATCTTTATCCTGGTTATGCTTGCCTTGGACTTGGGGTTTTTCCACAAGAAGTCTCATGTGATTAGCATGAAAGAAGCTTTGGGCTGGTATGCTTTATGGGTCAGCTTAGCTTTGGTTTTTAATGGCGGTCTCTGGTACTGTGTCGGAACAAAAATGATCATCCACAAAGGGTGGGATATTCATATACCGAACTGGACTTTGCTCGTAGTGATCGCCTCGGTCTTGATCTTGGCTATTGGATTATCGAATCTATTCCCTGAAAAACAAAAAGACGTTAAATTAAATTAAGGACAACCCATGGGCTTTCGAGAAATTATTGATTTCATTTTGCATATAAACAAACACTTGGATGGATTTTTCCAAGAGTACGGATTGTGGGTGTATGCGCTGCTTTTTTTAATCGTTTTTTGTGAGACAGGGCTTGTTGTTACTCCGTTTCTACCGGGCGACTCTCTCTTATTTGCGGCTGGAGCACTGGCGCAAAGTCAAAGTGGACTTAACGTATGGTATCTCATGGGTCTGCTTATCGTTGCGGCTATTTTAGGAGATACGGTCAATTACCGGATAGGCTCCCAAGCTTCACGGTTTTTCAAACCCGGATCTCGATTCTTGAAGCAGGAGTACCTAGATCAGACCCATGAATTTTATGAAAAGTACGGACCAAAGACCATTGTGATCGCGAGGTTTGTACCCATCGTAAGAACCTTTGCGCCCTTCGTCGCTGGTACGGCGAAAATGGACTATGGCACGTTCCTTAAGTATAACATTATTGGAGGCATACTCTGGGTGTTCTCACTAACTTTTGCAGGTTACCTTTTAGGCAGTGTAGCATTTGTAAAAGAAAACTTCGGGATAGTATCAATCTGTATCATCATTCTCTCTGTTCTTCCTATTGTTTATGAAGTTTGGAAATCCAAACAAAAAAAAAGGAAGTCTGTTCAAACTGCTGATTGAGTTTTTAAAAGCCAAAGCAGGACACCGCCAAGAAGAATCCTGTACCATCCAAAGATCGTGAACGAGTGATTCTGCACAAAGTGCAGTAGCCATTTGACCACCAGAAACGCAACAAGTGTGGCGGTCACAAATGCGACACCCATTTCCCCCAGCATTTCTTGGCGCAATTCATTTTTTCTGACAGCACTCAATAACTCGAAAGCCGTTGCAGCCAGCAAGGTCGGCACCCCTAGAAGAAAAGAAAATTCGGTGGCTTGTTTCCGGTCGATTCCAGCCAGCATCGCAGCAAAAATGGTTGCGCCAGAACGCGAGGTGCCCGGGAAAACCATGGCAATGATTTGTCCAAGGGTCACCGCAAAAACAGCGATCCACGTCATCTTCATGAGCAATGTTCCCTTTTTGTGTGTCCAATATTCAATACCAAAAATCGCAAACCCTCCAATCAAAGTAGCCCACGCCACCATACGGATATCACGATCGCTTATCGAGAAATCGGCCAGCTTGAGTGCCAATCCAACAAGGCACGTAATGAAAAAAGCTGTAAACAGTTGTTTGATGTAACTTGATGTCTCAGGTTCGCGCCAGTTCTTGACCATTTCCATTACTTTTTCCCGAAACACAACCAACACGGCTAATACGGCTCCCCCTTGGATCGCGACATTAAATACATCCGGGCGTGGTGTGAGCCAACGTTGGGCTATGAGAAGGTGTCCGGTGGAAGACACAGGAAGGAATTCGGTGACGCCCTCTATGATTCCTAAAATAATGGCTTCAAGGTATGGATTCATCTGCGCTTAAGCCAAAATAGAACACTGACCTTTGTCAATGATGGGTTTCTTCGGTTAACGCAAGAAGTAGTCGGGTTGTCTCTTGAAAAATAAAACGACACCTGAACCAATGAAAAGTCGAAACCGCAGACAATTAGGCATTACGACGAAAAATCTGATAAGCATATCCATCCATGGGCGAATCTTTGATGAGCTTGAACGAATGATCGTACTTTGGGAAAAATGCATCGGCATCCTTGAATGTGCGAGGGATAACAGAGGCGTGAATTTCCTCAACGTAATCAAACAGGGCCGCATAAATTTGTGCGCCACCAATAATGTCCAGAGGTTTGCTGATGTGTTCTTCAATATACTGTTTGGTCTGCTCAAGATTCAGCACCATATAAGCCATCTGCCAACTGACCCTTTGTTTAAATTCAGCAGTAACCACGATGTTGCGTCGACCGGGTAGGGGTTTTTTCTTCAAGCTGTCCCATGTTTTACGACCCATGATGACGTCATGCCCCATGGTGAGATCTTTAAACCTTTTTAGATCTCCGGGCAAATGGCAGAGCAGTTGGTTATTCCTGCCGATTTCAAGGTTGGCTCCGTGAGCGACGATGGCCCGAATCATATAGCAATGGGCATCTTTATACTTGGGTGAGACTGATAATTCTCAAGTTGAAAATCAGCGAACTGAAAGGCAAAAATATCTTTTACGTCCGAGTTAAGTTTCATAGTGGGCAGGGGATATGGCGCGCGGGAAATTTGCTCCTTTAGCTGGTCTATGTGGTTTGTATAAATATGCGTATCGCCGCCCGTCCAGATGAATTCGCCTGGTTGTAATCCTGCGACCTGTGCAACCATCAAGGTCAATAACGCGTAGGAAGCGATATTAAACGGCAAACCTAAACCCACATCACAAGACCTTTGGTAGAGTTGACAAGAAAGACGTCCATTGGCGTGGTAGAACTGAAATAAACAATGGCAGGGCGCTAAAGCCATGAGATCGAGCTCGCCGACGTTCCAAGCGTTTACAATAATGCGCCTGCTGTCGGGATCTTTTTTGAGAGTTGCGAGCACTTGGCTGATTTGGTCATGTACTCGTCCGTCGGCCCCTGTCCATGCGCGCCATTGCTTTCCGTAGACAGGTCCTAAATCACCATTTTCGCGAGCCCACTCATCCCATATTGTCACCTTGTTGGCCTGGAGAGAACGCACGTTGGTATCGCCCTGCAAAAACCAGAGGAGTTCATAAATGATTGATTTCAGGTGACACTTTTTAGTGGTGACCAGTGGAAACCCTTTACTGAGGTCAAACCGCATCTGATACCCAAAAACCGAGAGTGTCCCCACACCCGTGCGATCGGATTTTTGCGAACCATTATTTAGAATGTGCGAAACGAGGTCGAGATACTCTTTCATTTATAGGTGAGCCACCATATCCGGCGCGCAAAAGATATCAATCTGAATTGGTTGCCCGGCAATTTCTGGCTTAGTAACAACACGAGCTGTGTTGGTTGACGGATAAGGGATGTCTAGCTACGGATGACGGAATCCTATTGGAACCTAAGGTTCAAGAGGTGATCCAACAAGCACTTGAACAAGTGAAATAAATATAAATTGTGCATAGGTATATACACCTAGGAGGGAGGGGATGTTAGCTGGGATGGATTAAAGCGCTGAAACATTCCCGTCACAATTGACGCTAACTTGTTATACTAAACAGTTTGCAAACAAGGCCTTAAAAATGATTAAACATGTGGAAACCTCAAATTCAACAACAAGGAGTAAATTGAAAAAATTATTAACACTTATCAGTTCAGTCGTTTTGACTGCTCACGTATTCGCTGGCGAATCCGTTAAAGATCTTGGCACCCCAATCGTAGACACTGAAGTCATTGAAACCTCACTTTTCCGTGATCGCGAAACTCAGGTCGACGTTTTTGGCCTTTATCTTCATGACACAGGTAGCTCATTGCTTAGAGGCGATGACGACACCTTCGGCGGTGGTATCGGTTGGTCACACTTCTTCAACCGTTACCTCGGTTTAGGCGTTGAAGGCGACTTCTGGTCGGGCAACGAAGACGTCAATGGTGCTGCACTTGGCAACTTGATCGCTCGTTATCCTATCGACTGGAACAATTACGGTATTGCCCCTTATGTTATGGGCGGTCCTGGCGTTGTCTTCGCAAGCGGAACTGAATTCGCTGGTCACTTAGGTGGCGGTGTTGAATTCCGTTTCAGCCCAAAATGGTCTGTCTTTGCTGATGGCCGTTATTTGTTCGTTGAAAACCTTAGCGACGGTGTCATGGCTCGCAGTGGTCTTCGTTATAATTTCTAAGACGGTTACTGTTTAATCGTTTAAGGTAAATAAACCGGCTTCCTTCGGGAGGCCGGTTTTTTTATGCCTCAAAGCCATACGGACATGTCTTCCGCAATAATGGTTGATTCAATTGAACACGCCCAAATCGTCTTTGGTGGCTTTTCGTCATTGAAGAAAACAGAGTAGGGGTGTCCCCCACCCGTCCCGGCCCCTTCCTTTATTCAGGACTGGCTCTTTGGGTCACTTCAGGCCCTTGAGGCGTTGCCGCTTGGGGAGATTCAAATTGAGAGGTTACTTGAGGAGTTGCAGCTTGAGGAGAATCAACGGCGGAAGGAGATACATTTCTGGACGGCCGTTTTATGTGAGGCATAGGCACACCTATCATTGAGGAAAGCAGGAAAGCCGTAGCGATCGAGAGCGCATATAGGCCTATCGAAATTAGTATTTTGAAAAAACCTTTCTTGGCTTGTTCCCAATGGGTAGATAAAAAAATCAACTTACCCAAGGGCACCAGAAGTGCAACCAACCCCCAAACAACGCTCTCCTTGAAAGCCGCTATTATTATCTCAAAAAAACCCCATAAGAATGTAATTAATGAGGCAATGATCAATAGAAATAGGACAACGGTTACAGTCAAAATAGAATAAGGAGTATACTTAATAATCAACTTTACTGTTTCCATCTTTGATGGAGCGGTCGTATTGCTAGCAGGAGTACTCTGGAGAATGTTTTTTACACTTTCCTTACTGCGCTGGGTAACAACATTCGTTGATGCGCTCACTGTATTCGTTCCACCAGCGACCGCTGTCGTATTTGTAGACGCAGGCGGGGGTAATTCGCTTGCGCTCATTTCCAAGACTACCGTCTTAGCTAGGGTATCCCCATTAATGGCTAGGCTCTCGAGCCTTTGGTTGGCCAACTGATAATTTCCTTGGGCAGCGAGCTTGTAAAAACTGACTGCATTGGTCATGTCCACAGGTGTGCCAATACCTTTTGCGTAACACTCGCCAACGAAAAACTCTCCGGCAGAAGAACCAGATTTGGCAGATTTCATATACCACCTGAAGGCTTCGGCATCGTTCTTTTTAGTTCCTAGTCCTTGTTGATAACAAAAACCTAAATTGGCTTGGGCAGCTGCGTTACTTCCATGGGCTCCAAGGGAAAGCCATTTGAACGCTTGTTTCGGGTCATTTGGGAATCCATTTTGACCAATGAGAAAATTCCTTCCCAAGTTTGCTGCGCCAACCGGGTCAACATCGGTCAACGCGTTGGTACTTATGATCGTTTGAAGGTACAATTTCCATTCTGGCTTGTTTTTGACAAGTTCGAGTGTCTTCGCATCGGGCACGGCCCCATGATCCAGCAGCAACTGTACGATCTTAAAGTTACCTTTTGTTAAGGCTATCCCTATTGGATTTAAACCCTTAGCTCCGGTGACTTTCATGTTCACCTGGTTTGACTCCAAATGCGCCTTAAGCTTTTTTTCATCGCCTCCCTCAACGATGTCCAAAAAAGCTTGCTCGCTGGTGAGTATGCCAAAAGAGGATACGGTCAAACCTAGCCAAAAAAGAAATGTATATAAACGAATCAAGGGGAATCCAAGTTTAAGGTTCCCTCTACTTCTAGAAGATTTTACAAGGCAGGCAATTTAATATTCCTCAATGGCATAGACTTTTCCACCTTTGAAGGTCACTTTTAATGCAGGCACCTGATAATGTGTCGTGATGGGATCAAATACTTGATCATAATAAACGTTCCCGTTTCTATCCACGGAGCGGCGGTAACTCCAATTCGGCACGGTGTCAGCCACCAACCGCGTATAAACCCAGTTTTTATATTGATCGTTGCCCTCCACTTTCGAAGTGATCCTGCTCGCGCGCCCCAAGGCCAAATAAACAGCTTCCTCGCTAAATCCAACTCGCACCTTTCCTTTGTGCACCAACGCTTTGTCATCGGGTTTCAACTGCTGATAGGCAATTTGGTTCTCCTTAATCCGTGACTCCACGGTCGAACATCCGGTGAAGAAAAGTCCCACGCCACACGTCAAAAGCAGGAACGCAATGCTCTTTTGATAAGATTTAAATGTTGTTTTTAAAAAAAAGTGCTTCATATTCTTCACAACTCTGTTTAACATAATAACCTCTACTACAAACACATGGCAAAGTTTTTATCCATTCATGTAAAATTAGTATTAGCGGCCTGGGCCTTCCCACTATTCGCTTGTTTTCCATTAAACGCAAATGAGATTTTATTGGATAGGATTCCTATCACCGACGGTTTCATCGCGCCCGTGGGTCAAAACGGGAAAGGTTACCATTTGAGCCGCGGTTTTATCCCGCACAAACACACGGGTGACGACTGGAACGGCGACGGCATGGGCGATAGCGATTACGGTGACCCGGTATATGCAACCGCAACGGGCATTGTGACTCTGGCTGAAGATATCAAGATGGGTTATGGAAAAACGATTTTTGTGATCCACAGGTACAAGGACCAACAAACGGGCAAAATCCAAGCTGTGGAATCGGTTTATTCACATCTGAAAGATATGCGGGTCAAACCAGGGCAAAAGGTTGATCGCGGTCAAAGGATTGGGTCGATTGGCAATGGGAACGGCAAATATGTCGCCCATCTTCATTTTGAAATGCGCAAAACAGTGGGCATGGGCACAAAACGCGGGTTCTCCAAGGATAAGATCAATTATTTTGAGCCCTCCCCTTTTATAGCAGCAAACCCTCCTTCATCCCCTTCCCCGCTCTCTTTCCTTGCGAAAGCAGATGGCCTCTCACCTGAAACTAAACAAAGTCCCGATCTGAAACCATCCATCGATTCGGTGTACGCCCTTCCAGAAGCCGATTCTCCAGTCCCTGCAAACACAACAACCACGGCTGCTGTTCAACCTCAGAAATCAGGTCAGGTGGCTATGACGAATGTCACTCCTACACGGAAACCAAAGTTTAAAGTCGGTATCCTTTTGCCTGGCCATAACCTGGGTCAGAACTAATTTTGCTCCTATCCTAGTCTTCATTAATCACTCAAAAAAGTCCTTAGCCACATCCTTTTCCATTATTTCCCTTTTATAAGCGGGTCTAAAGTCCTATTCTCCCCCATATGCAATGGTTAAGTTACAAACAAAAAGATTTTCAGGAGCGCCTTTCCACGCTGGTAGCCTTACAAGCAGTTGATGATCCGGTTGAAAAATCGGTCGCAGCTATTTTACATGAGGTCGCTGCCAAAGGTGATAAAGCCTTAATTACGTTTGCTCAGAAATTTGATAATGTCAGTCTTTCTCCGGCCAATTTTGCCGTCAAAAAATCTGAGTTTCCAAAAAACTTATCAAAATCGTTTCAACAGGCGGTCTCTCAAACCCTGCGCAACGTCCAAGACTTCTCACGTCAGTCGATACCCCGTGATTGGGAAAAAACCAATCAGGACGGTGGGCGAGTGGGAGAACGTTATTTTCCTTTCGAACGGGTGGGCGTTTATATTCCTGGCGGTACTGCTCCTTTGGTTTCCACATGCATCATGACCATCGCTATTGCCAAAACGGCGGGCGTAAAAGAAATCGTCGTATGCACTCCTTGTGACCAGGACGGCAAAGTAAACCCGCACGTGCTTTATGCGGCTGTTCAATCAGGGGCCACAGAGATCTATCGTATCGGTGGTGCTCATGCGATCGGCGCTATGGCTTACGGAACGGATACCATTAAGCGTGTTGATAAAATTGTGGGTCCGGGCAATGCCTATGTCACGGCGGCCAAACGTCAAGTTTACGGGAGGGTTGATATTGATTTGATTGCCGGCCCGAGCGAAGTGTTGATTATTGCCGATAAACATTCCAACCCATCGTATATCGCAATGGATATGCTGGCTCAAGCAGAGCACGGGTCTGGCAACGAACGCGCGATCCTCGTCACGGACGATGAGGCGGTCGGTCATTCGACGGCTCAGCACCTTGCCCAATACGCTTTGGATCATAGTCGGAAGGAGCTCACTCGCCCTGTTCTTAAAAAGGGCGTTTATGTCATTCACGTTCGCAACCTTAAACAGGCGGTGGATGTGACTAACTTTATCGCTCCGGAACATTTGGAGATTCATGCGCGCTCAGCTCGTTCCATCATGAAAGATATCCGGAACGTCGGCGCGGTTTTCCTCGGCGAATTTACCCCAGCATCCGTGGGCGACTTTGTTGCGGGTCCAAGTCATGTCCTGCCAACGGGCGGTACGGCTCGTTCTTTCTCAGGCCTCTCGATTACCGACTTTTTCCGGCGCATGAGTGTCATTGAATACGACAAACTGTCCCTGCGTAAAGCTGTGGAAACGGTGGAAGAATTTGCGACTGCTGAAGGCTTAGAGGCACACGGATTGTCCGCGTCCATTCGCTTTTAACTCCTGGCTCAATTGAATTTGAACTTCACAAAGAGGACTCCGTCGGAGTAAATCAAAATCATGCCCAATAGAATCGCTACGATTGTTCGGAATACTTCGGAAACGAAAATTCGCCTCAAACTAAATCTCGATGGCTCTGGTAAATCAAAAATCCAAACGGGGATTCCTTTTTTTGATCATATGCTGACAGCCGTTGCGAAGCATTCGATTTCCGACTTGGACCTAAAATGCCAAGGCGATCTTGAGGTTGATGCCCATCATACGATCGAAGACGTGGGGATCGTCCTTGGCCAAGCGTGTAACCAAGCTTTAGGCGATAAAAAAGGGCTCACTCGATATGGCTCGGGGTTTCATCCAGCAAATCCATTCACCGGCGAAGCTTATGTTCCTATGGATGAATGTTTAGGCCGTTGCGTCATCGATTTCGGGGGGAGGCCTTACCTAGTCATGCGCGGGGTGGACAAGTTTGCGCACAAGAAAATCACGGTTGATGAAAAAAATCAGGATGTGTCTTCTGCATTCCGTTTTGGTCTTATGCAAGAATTCTTCTACGCCTTTTCATACTCGGCTAAGTGTAACTTACACTTGGAATTACTTTACGGTTCTGAACCTCATCACATTGTAGAATGTTTGTTCAAATCCTTTGCCCGTGCTCTCGATGCGGCGAAGAAAAAGGATCCTCGGTTCTCATCTGTCCCAAGCACTAAGGGTACATTGGGTAAATAATCCATTTTAATCCAAGGCCGTTCTCGATAATTTAAATTTCAGTATGATTGCATTAATTGATTACGGTATCGGAAATCTGCGCAGCGCCGAGAAGGCCCTCCTTAAGACCGGCGCTGATGTGCTGCGCGTCACTGACGCCTCGCAACTCATGAGTGCCGATGCGGCTGTCCTGCCTGGCGTGGGTGCGTTTGGTGACTGCATGAGCTCTTTGAAATCACACAACATGACGGGTGCAGTCATGGATTTCATCAAGAGCGGTAAACCATTTCTTGGGATTTGTGTGGGCCAACAAATGTTATTTGAAAAAAGCTTCGAGAATGGGGAGCACGCCGGCTTAGGGGTCTTCAAAGGATCCGTCCAACGTATCGTAGCTCCGACTCTTAAGGTACCTCAGATTGGTTGGAACGAAGTTCACCAAACCAATTCCGCCTGCCCACTTTGGCAGGGCATCCCCGACAACAGTTTTTTCTATTTCGTGCACTCCTACTCAGTCCACCCTACCGATGCCACCGTTGTCGCAGCCCGTACCGATTACGGATCCGACTTCCCCTCCGTCATCTGGAAAGATAACGTCTTCGCCACCCAGTTCCACCCTGAGAAAAGCCAGCACCCCGGCCTCAAACTCCTCGAAAATTTCGTCACCCTCGCTTAATTCAGCTTCTCCACGTTGTCCTCGGAGTTTTTGTCTCACTCGAAGCCTCCAAGGTTTTGGAAAAGAGAACACAGACAATAGCCGCGCAAAAGCGCAAAAGACGCAAAAACGGAATCAGGTTAGGAAAACTAGACGGACTCAGAGGGTTTCACGCGGAGAGCGCGGAGGAGGAAACTATAATTGAACTGGATGATTTGATGGGATGGTCTTCGAAGGTGGATTCCTCACGGATTTGTGCCGCCAATGGAGGATAGACACTCCTGTCTGTCCTCTTTTCGGGTGAGCAACCCGTACATTCTTATCTGCGTTTTCGCAGGTTCCATTTTCCAACTCTTTTTTAATCTGCGTGAATCTTTGTAAATCTGCGGTTACGTCATCCCAACTTTCGTGGCTTCGTGTGAGATTAACTTTCCCTGGTTCCCTCTTGCGTATCTTGCGCTTTCTAGCGGCTAAACCTCAGAGGATTTAATCTGCGGTTCCTATTTCCTCTCCCCCAGGTTTCTCTCACAAACCTTGGATTTATTAATACAATCAGCTTGCGACCTCCCTTAAAGGTGTCACTGTAATGTTCTTGTAAAATCGGGTTGTAGCGCAGGGGTAGCGCGCTTGGTTCGGGACCAAGAGGTCGAGGGTTCAAATCCCTCCAGCCCGACCACTTCAGTATTCGATCCTCGGTACGACTGATTCGCCCAATGGGCGTAGTCATTAACAAAATATCATCTCTCTCTCCCCCTGCCCCTTTTAACCACAGTAAAACTGGGTTTTCTTTGGCCCTTTATATTTTTAATGCAGGTTTGATACACCGATCGCCATAATGAGTCTCAAATTTCTCATGGCCGCAAAAAGGTTGGGCACATGTATAAACCCCGAACAAGTGGCGGAGGATTAAAGCCATCACGTCATGGACAAGAGCAAACTTAAGGGATAAGCCATCTGAGGGCATAGGGGTTGATCCGAGGCCGAATCACGCCATGACATATGGGCTCAACGAGAATCTCATATCGTAAGGCCTGACGTTTAATAGTACACATTGACAACATTCAACTGCAAACTCCACTCCCTATGAATTCAATTATCGCCGTGATTGGGGATACTCACCATCATATCGAACTTGCCCTTGAGGGGCTTCGACGACTCGAAGGAGACTTGGGACGGTCATTGGGTATGGTCGCCAGCGTGGGTGACATGGGCCTCTTTTTTGATGAGGAAGACTGGTCATATCTAACTGGCCCGGCCAAGTACCGACATCCGGAAGCATCTCCGTCAATTCGTCATGCCTGGAAAGACTGGCCATGGCCCACAATCGCTATAGCCGGGAATCATGAACCGTTTAATCGCTTGCGTCATTTTGAACCATCATATTTCGACGGGAAACTCCATTACCTCAATGCCGGAGAATTTCATCACTCACTCCCCGGCCTACGGGTCTGCGGGTTGAGTGGGATTTACCACCCCAACCATCTTGAATTTCTTTCGGAGGAGATTAAGAAGATCGGTCATCATCCCAAGCCCGTTTCCTGGGCGGATTTGTTGGAATGGGTCCGGCAAGGCGCCGGGCCAGTCGCCGGGCCAGTCGCTCCCTCTTGTCCTACTACAAACAACATGAGCTCGATCTTCTGGCTAGTGTAGTCCGTCATAAGTGACGTAACTTATCGAGTTTTGCGCGGCCGCGTTTCACTTTTTCCAGAATATCCTCTGCGGTGGCGGTCCAAATCAAA
>JAWXCD010000115.1:0-13777 GCA_034440535.1 Verrucomicrobiota bacterium
CCTCGAGAAACCCTGGGTAAAACCCGGCTCACGCACAACCCCAAAGGGGTTGCGCCAAAAGATTGCACCTGCAATTAACCTCATTGAAATAACTCGGTCAGCTCGAAATTTGATAAGTTATGTCACTTATGACGGACTACACTAGTGTATTTTCGCAGCCCTACCCACTTTTAGCGTATGGAGCAGGGGACGGATCATTTTTTTGAGAGTGATTCAAATAACTCAAGCCATTTGTTGAGCGAGTGAATTTTTTGGCCGTGGTTTCTATTCCACTGGACCATATTCCCCGAAGGGGTTGCCAAGAGTGAAGGTGATTTTATCCAGGTTTCAACTCGCTCTGTAAAGTCGCGGATGGCCCCCGGAGCGATCACAGCACCCAGATCAAACTCGGTGATGACGTCCGCGATTTCATTTGTCGATGACCCGATGAAAAGGACAGGACGCCCGACGGCTGCAATCCCATAAAACTTTGAAGGAACGACCAAACCGTCAAACTCCGGTTTCTGTGTAACAATATGCACATTTGCCGATGAAAGCATGTCGTGCAAATCCGCTCTTGGCTGATGTTTAAGGAATCGGATGGGGATTTCGGTTTTATTATGATGCCAGACTTTGAATGCCTCATACGACGCGCCGTAACCAACAACCAACAGCAAGACTGACTTTTGGGATTGAGCCAATAACTCGAATCCCTCAGCAAGAGTCCGCCAATCGTGGGCCTTTCCAAAGTTGCCGCTGTACATCAATACAAATTTGTCCTCCAACCCATGCGTCCGCCTGAAGGCCCTTTCCTGTGTGATCAACGGTTCGCTGACGGTCCAGTTGGGAATGATGAGCGTTTTCGGTTTAAAGTGATGGTGGCGGTCTTCGATCACCTTTGCCATGTGTTTCCCCAAAACGACATGGACAGCTGTTGATCGATCAATCCAGCGTGCTAATTTTTGCAGACAACGATATGCAAAACTTTCCCTCTTGGCTTTATTTGTAAAGGCAATTTCTGGATATAAGTCCATCGTCCAATAGATCAGGACGGATTTGTGAACATAATGACACCACCCGCCTAATGCACTCACCAAGGGGGGCGAAGTCATCACCACGATGACATCGTGGCGTAAAATAAAAGTGAGAAAGAACCAAGCGTGCGCGAGGAACGTTACATAGTCTACTAATCGACCTAAAATGGTCTGCGTACCAAAATCAGTACACCATAGCCGGCGAATTTTGATTTTACCGTGATCCGACCAACCCGTGGGAAAGGGTTTTTCGGCTGCATACCGAGTGCGTCCACAGACCGCGATAATTTCATGATCGCTGTGGTCGCTAACGTACCGAGCCATATCTGTCACGAGTTGTGCGGTGGCGGCCTCGTCAGGATAGAAAAAATGATTTAGCAAGACGATGCGCACATATTACTTCTAGCTCATGCCTATTATTTGCCAAGTAGGAACAAAATCTGACCTTGATGACTTCGGGCGAGGACCGTGCTGGCATTCCAAATTTCAACATGGTAAGCGTACGGAATGGCAAATCAGTCTCTTTCGGTAGTCGGCCCATTGCGGGAGTATATGCTACGAGTCGGTGTTCGAGAACCTGACGTGTTATCGAAGTTGCGCGCGGAAACTTATGCTATGGAATGGGCTATCATGCAGATCGCTCCCGAGCAAGGGGCTTTTATGGCGCAAATGGTCCGGGCTATGGGCGCCACTCGGATTCTCGAAGTGGGAACTTTTACCGGATACAGCTCCTTAGTAATGGCTTTGGCATTGCCCAGTAACGGCCAACTCATTACCTGCGATGTGAGTAAAGAGTGGACCGATATTGCACGTCGTTATTGGGATCAAGCAGGCCAAGACAAAAAAATCGACTTGCGACTTGGCCCCGGTGTCGAATCCCTAGATGCCCTTGTTAAATCAGAGCCGTCTTCATTCGACCTCATGTTTATCGATGCCGATAAAACAAGTTACGATGCCTACTATGAACTGGGTTTGAAACTGGTCCGAGCAGGAGGTCTAATATTGATCGACAACGTGCTCTGGGGCGGAGCCGTCGCGGACCCTCTTGATCAAGCACCGGATACGGTCGCTCTCCGAGCTTTGAACGAAAAAATTCTCAACGACACCCGAGTCGAAGTCAGCATGATCCCCGTAGGAGACGGAATCACTTTGGCCTGGAAAAAATAATCCTCGCGACGAATCCCAAAGCCTTAGGACTGAGGAGCTATCTTGGGTTAATGAGCGCAACCCCCTTTGGGTTGCGTCTCAAAAGACTAAAACCGCGCAATAAAAATGAGTTTACCCCGTGGTTAATTTTCTTTAATTCATAAAGTGCCGTATAGGGCGGTAAAACATCGTTTTTTTGAATTTTATGAGCAACGAACTAAAGCAATTTGAACAAAGTTTTGATCTAGGTAACGGAAGCCGAGGGAAATTTTATTCGCTCCCAGCCTTGGAGGAAGCCGGTTATGGGTCTATTTCTCGGTTACCTATTTCTATAAGGATCGTGCTGGAATCGGTCTTGCGCAATTGTGACGGCAAAAAGATCGCTGAGAAGGACGTCAGAGCCTTGGCGGCATGGAAAGCTGTATCCGACCGAACTGAAGAAATTCCCTTCGTAGTCGCTAGAATTGTTCTACAAGATTTTACAGGCGTTCCACTTCTGGTTGATTTGGCCGCCATGCGCTCGGCATTGGCGCGCATGAATAAAAACCCTAATGTTGTTGAACCTTTGGTTCCGGTGGATCTCGTGGTGGATCATTCAGTGCAAGTCGACTTTGCTGGCACTTCCTGGGCGTACGAAAAAAACCTCGAGATCGAGTTTTACCGAAACCGCGAACGGTATCAGTTTTTGAAATGGGGCATGCAGGCTTTTGACACTTTTAAAGTGGTTCCTCCTGGTATTGGGATTGTGCATCAGGTGAACTTGGAATACTTAGCAAAGGGAATTCTGGAAAAGGACGGCGTCAGTTATCCCGATACACTCGTAGGGACAGATTCCCATACGACCATGATCAATGGTCTTGGAATTGTAGGTTGGGGCGTTGGCGGAATTGAAGCTGAGGCGGGTATGTTGGGTCAACCCGTTTACTTTTTGACCCCAGATGTCGTGGGGGTTTATTTGACCAACAGCCTGAAGGAAGGTGTGACGGCGACAGACCTTGCTTTGACCGTGACACAGATCCTGCGCAATGCAAAGGTGGTCGGTAAATTTGTGGAATTCTTCGGTCCGGGCGCGAGAGCTTTGCCTTTGGTCGATCGAGCAACGATTGCGAATATGGCTCCGGAGTATGGAGCAACGATGGGTTTTTTCCCGATCGATGAAGAGTCCGTTTCGTACCTGCGTAGTACGGGGCGTTCGGACGCTCATTGCACGGCTTACGAAAACTATTACCGCGCTCAGGGCCTTTTTGGAATTCCTGATAAAGGTCAGATAGACTATTCCTCTGTGGTGGACCTTGATCTCGGCATGGTCACTCCTAGTGTGGCAGGCCCGAAACGGCCGCAGGATCGGATAGAACTTTCCAAATTGAAATCTAGTTTTAACGAGTTGCTGACCAAGCCCCTTTCCGAATCCGGGTACGGTCAAAGTGGTGACGCATTACAAAAATCAGTGGTCGTCAATAGTTTGGGCGAGGGCCGCACGACTGATAAAACGTATGGGACGAAAAAAAGTGTTCCAGCGAGTGAAGGAGAGATGCGTGATTCGCATCCGACCAACAGTGAGGCTGAACGGCTGAGCCATCCGTTTCCAGAATACGAAGCAGAAATCCGTCATGGGAGTGTCCTTATTGCTGCGATCACAAGTTGCACCAACACGTCGAACCCAGGTGTCATGATTGCCGCAGGACTTTTGGCGAAAAAAGCTGTAAACCTAGGGCTTTTTCCTGACGCATCAGTTAAAACCTCGCTGGCTCCTGGCTCGCGGGTGGTCACTGATTACTTAAATAAAACAGGACTTCAACCTTACTTGGATCAACTTGGGTTTAACACCGTGGGTTACGGTTGCACCACTTGTATTGGGAACTCGGGACCGTTGCCTCCTTCGGTCGATGAAGCCTTGGTTAAAAATGATCTAGTCGCGGCTTCGGTTCTTTCTGGTAACCGCAACTTCGAGGCGCGGGTGCATCAGAATATCAAAGCCAACTTTCTCATGTCCCCTCCGCTTGTCGTCGCTTTTGCTTTGGCGGGTCGTGTGGATATCGATATGTCAACTGAACCACTGGGCAAATCAAAAGAGGGGCACGACGTCTTCTTGCGAGATCTATGGCCGACTTTAAAAGAGGTGAGAGACCTCATGTTATCGGCTTTATCGCCGGAAGTGTTTCGCGATTTGTATCGTGATTTTGCAGATCAAAATCCGAAGTGGAACGAGATTCCTTCTTCTGTGGGTGATGTTTATGAATGGGATGAAAAAAGCACCTATATCCAAGAACCTCCTTTCTTCAAGGACTTCAATCGTCAACCTGGCACGATTAAGGAAATCAGAGGGGCGCGGCCCTTGGGTATCTTCGGGGATAGCGTAACGACTGACCATATTTCTCCGGCTGGTTCGATAAAGAATAACAGCCCGGCTGGAAAATACCTCTTGGATAACGATGTTACTCAAGATGACTTTAATTCTTATGGATCACGCCGTGGCAATGATCGGGTCATGACACGCGGTACTTTTGCTAATGTTCGTATTAAAAACCTTATGGTTCCGGGAATCGAAGGCGGCGTCACTAAATATAATGGGGAAGGGGAAGCCCTCCCGATTTTTGACGCAGCGATGAAGTATATTGAGCAAGGGATCCCGCTTATCGTCATTGCGGGACAAGAATATGGGACAGGAAGTTCCCGTGACTGGGCTGCTAAAGGTACAAATCTTTTAGGGGTAAAAGTTGTTGTCGCTCAAAGCTTCGAGCGGATTCACCGCTCAAACTTGGTTGGAATGGGTGTTCTCCCCTTGCAACTCGCAGAAGGGATGACTGCCCAAACTCTCGAGCTGGATGGCACAGAAACGTTTGATGTCCTTGGGCTTTCCCCAGATATTAAGCCGCAACAAACCCTCACCTTGCGTATTACCCGCAAGTCCGGAGCTACACAAGATGTTACGGTCAAATGCCGGATCGATACCCCCATCGAAGTTGATTACTACCAGCATGGCGGGATCCTTCCATTCGTGCTCCGGCAGTTGGCTGAGATCGCATAGAAGGACTCAATGTTCTGGAGTGGATCGCGCTAAAGCGATCCACCAGATTTGTCGAATGGGTAACCATCATAGGCAACCCCTCTTTTATTTTCGGTAAACCTTTTGTTAATCGAATAAAGGTGATTTCTTAACCAGAGATTTCGAGCTCTCCTTTGCATTGTATGGTGGCGAAATTGCTTTTTTTGACGAACCCCCTTGAAGGCTATGCTTGCTTTCAATATATCGACCCACCCTCACGGAGAGTTGAGTTGAACGGTCGTAGGTGCCGTTGAATACCGTGCGCTCAATAAAGCCAGATTCAACCGCCCACTTTACTTTTTCGGGTGTCGGTGAACCGATTTGTTCAATCACAGGGTCAAACAATCGAGTGAGGGTCTCCAAATTTTTACCAATTTTTATCAGGTCCGGCGCAAGGATTTTTCGATATTTTTCCCCTAGCCGCTCCTGAAGCAATGCTTCGTCGTAATCAATTTTGATTTTGTTCACAGAGGTAATGGCCAGCTTCTCGCCGTCTACTTCCGGTGCCCAGAACGTTATATTTTGATCGTTCATGTGGGTTCCCAGTATTTGTTGAAGTTTTTTCTTTTCCTCCCGGAGCTGTCTTTCCTCGTGCTGGATATCGAGGTAATCCTGTAGTGCTTTAAGTATTGATGGTGATAACGGTTTATTATCTGATGTGTTTGTAATCATAACGACAAAGACGCTAGCTTTGTATTAAAGGTTACATGTCAAAGTAAAAAAAGACGCAACCCCCTTTGATTTGTGCGAATTCTTCGCTTATAACCCAGGGTTGCTCGGCTATGCGAGAAACCCTGGGTAAAATCGCAAAAATAGGATCAACCCCACAGGGGTTGCGGCAAAAGTCTCACAAAACTATATTTCTGTGAGACCTCCACCGTCTAGTTATTGGACGACGCGCATTTGAATGGCCTCAATCAATCGGTCTTGGGCGAAGTTTTGGTCGGCGTTCGTCTGGGCAAGGACGTCGGTGACCACGACAAGGTAGTTGCCTGACTCGATTCGTTTTTGGGCCAGCAACATCTTTTCCGCGTTCTGAATATTAACCTCAGGATTGTTGTTAAATTCCAGTACGAACGGATAAACCCCGCGGTTTAATGTAAGCCTTCTCGCGATATCGATGTGCGGGGTAAAAGCATAAATCGGGGTCGTGTGCGGACGGAGGGCGGAAGCAATTCCTGCATAAAAACCACGGACGGTGAAAAGAATAATCGCGGAGGCCTTGAGATCGTTGGAAAGGCTAATAGCACTGTTTAGGAATTTTTCCCGAGGTTTAAGGAGTTCGGCGTGCTCAGCGTAATTCACTCCCCCGCTTCGTTCGGTCCGTCGCGCGACGCGATCCATGATTTCCACGCAGGCGAGGGGATACCTGCCCGTTGTTGTTTCCCCGGACAACATGAGCGCATCAGCTTGTTCGTACACTGCATTGGCGACATCAGTGATTTCCGCCCGAGTGGGGGATGGGGAATTAATCATCGATTCGAGCATGTGCGTGGCTACGATCACGGGCTTGAGGCGTAAAATGGAATTTTTGACTATCCGCCGTTGAATGATCGGTAATTCTTCCAAAAGACATTCAATACCCAAATCACCTCGGGCGCACATGATGGCGTCGGCTTCTTCGATAATTCCTGCTAAATTTCGAACAGCTTCCTGGTCTTCGATTTTAGCGATAATCCTCGGGTTGCAGCCTTTCGACGTGACGATCTGCCGCAGTTGCACGATGTCTTTCGGCTCGCGGCAGAAGGAGAGCGCGATGTAATCAACATCCAATTCGCAACCGAGCGCAACATCAGCCAAGTCCTTTTCCGTCAACGCTGGTAAGTTAACGCGTACGCCGGGGAGATTTATGTGACGGCGACTGCCCATTTGTCCTTCGGTCAGAACTCTGCACCTAATCCGATTGGTCAGTTTTTCGATCACTTGAAGACGAATAATGCCATTGTCAACAATCACCACGTCGTCCACGTTTAAGTCACTGACTAATCCGTCGTAGTTGACGTTGACTGAATATTCTTCATCGCATTGCGCCCCTAAAACTGTAAACGTAAAAATGTCACCCGGCTTAAGGTCCAACTTTACGGGAAGGTCGCCTGTACGAATCGCGGGTCCCTGAGTATCCATGAGTATCCCCACTTGCATACCTTTGGACTCAGATAAGGCGCGAATCTGAGCTACCATTTTCCGCACCCAGTCATGCTGAGCGTGTGACATATTCAGCCTAACGATATTCATCCCGGCCTCAATTAATTGAGCCTGAACCTCTTTGGATTCCGTGGCTGGTCCCAGCGTGCATATGATTTTTGTCTTCCTCTCGCTCATGTCGTAGGACCGTAAGCCCTCACTGGAATAGGAAAAGGGAAATTTTGACTATAAAACACTCGAGCGTGGGGGACGGCAGCCAAGCAAGTAGCGAGGAAACTGAGTTGACGGAGGCGTGACGAAGGAGGTAAGCATCAGCATGGCGAAATTCCTTGGAATTGGATTCATTCCTGAGCCGCTGTTGACCTATCCTTGGCACCAGCATGATCACGTATGGGAAATCGTGATCTACACCCACGGCAAGGGGGTGACAACCATTGGAGACAAAAAGATCAATTTCCGGCCCGGCACAATTATCTGCATGCCCCCGGCGGTCCTGCAGCATGAGATCAGTGTGTCCGGCTACCGGAACATCTTCGTGGCGGCGGATGAGTTTCCCTCGCTACCGGGCGTAGTTCCGGTGTTCCAGGATTCGCCGACCGGGGAGTTCCGCATCGTGGCTGAACAACTTTTAAAGGAATCCAGCCATCCGCAGAAAAACAACGCGCTGATCTGCCAGAACCTTTTCGATGTGCTATTGCTCCTTCTGGACCGCTGGAGCGCCACTCCACATGAGGTCCCCGCCGTCGCCAAACTTCGGAACCTTCTCTTCCAGAATATCGGTAATGCGGAATTTGAGGTTATTCTTGCTATGTCCGGACTGGGCTACACGCCCGATCATCTGCGGAAGCTATTTTTTGAGGCCACGGGTCAGACGCCTAGTGAATATCTGACCAGTTTGCGCGTTAAACAGGCTCAACAGTTGATGCAGCTCGGAGGACTCAACATCAAGACGGTTGCCAGCAGGGTGGGGATCGAGGATCCGTACTATTTTTCCCGCGTATTTAAGAAAGTCTCAGGAGTCAGCCCCACCGCGTTCTTGCAGGGGAAGGAACCGCTGAGGGCTCGCCGTTCTATTTAATCTCGGAAAAATCCATCATCTGGCAGCCTTTGTCCATTTTCTTTAAGGCCATGTGTGGTAGGTTAAAGGACACAAAAGCACCACATCAAAACCTCAAAACTAAGTACCGCCATGAGCTATACATTCACACCGCAGGACATCGAAAACTTTCACCGTGACGGATATGTCATTATCCGGAAGGCATTTCTCCAAGAGCAGATGGACCTCTTACTCGCAACCACCAAGAGCGATCTAGGCCTTGCAGACGGTGCTTTTAACATGGCCGATGCCAAAGGCCGTAAAAGCAAACTCAAGCTCTGGGACTTTGCCGGCGAGGACTTGTACGGCATGTTCGCCCGATGTGAATCCATCGTCTGCAATGTTGAAAAATTGCTAGGTTCCAAGGTGTACACCTTTCACAACAAGATCATGATGAAGGAACCCCTGGTTGGCGGCGCCTGGGAATGGCATCAGGACTACGGTTACTGGTACAATGACAAAATTCTCGCTCCCGACTTAGTGAGCGTGATGGTTGCCATCGACCGCGCCACTCGCGAAAACGGGTGTCTCCAAGTTCTTCGTGGATCCCACAAGATTGGGCGGATCGAGCATGGTGGCGTTGGTAACCAGGCCGGTGCCGATCTCGAACGTGTCGAGGCTGTCCGCAAACGTTGCGACCTTGTGTATGTGGAGCTGGAACCCGGTGACGCTTGCTTTTTCCATTGCAACACCCTGCACGGTTCCGCCGCTAACGAATCCCCGAATCCCCGCTGGACAATGATTTGCTGCTATAACTCCGTCAACAACACGCCCTATGACGGCAGCGTGCACCACGGCCACGATTACAACCCGGTCAAGGTCGTTCCAGACTCACGAATTCTTGAGGTCGGCGCCAAAAGCGACTTCGGCGCCGCAGTCAAATAAGCTGCTTCATTTCGTCTGCGGGGAGGATCGAAAGCCGTGGACGGTTGGAAGATCACGAGGAATTGGCCACCATCGAAAAAGTGAAGCGTCTCCATAGGGGGGGTCACTAAGAGAAATTGCTGTAAGGGTGAGCATTTCAAAGAGCCTTGCTCATAGTCTGGTCAATCAACATCTCCGCACGCGTAAGACTCATTTCATGAAAGCGGCGTGAACACAATTTAAGCCACTGCGTGGCCACCCATCGCGGCGTGAGCGATAGAGGCAATCGCTCGGAACCCCACAGCTAAAAATGAAATCTCGCCTGCGTGGAATCCCATCGGGCCCACTCATTCCAACGTCATCACGTAACCTTAAAAGCAACCCGATTGTCCTGTGGATTTGATGCACCCCCCGCGCTAAACAGTCTTAATTGCTTTTACAAGTCCTTGCAGTTACAGCGTTGACAATTGGTCCGTCCCTGAGGCCTCACTTTTCGTTCAATTGGAGATGGAAAAAAATTCCAGACGCGGTTTTTTTGGCCCGCGCTCGCTTTTCTTTTTTGAAGAATCTGTCAGGTAGTAGCCCATGGAACTGGGCACTATGTTGCCGGTAGGAGCGGCTAAAATGAAAGCGTATAATTTTAGTGGCAAGCGCGGGGATATTCCACGCTCGACGGGTGCGTGCGCGTGTAGACTTCGCGCAATTGCACAATGCTCACCTCAGTATAAATCTGGGTTGTATCGAGCCGGGCATTGATTTGTCAATAGTTTGTCTGTCCCCTCAGATTTTCGGGCGATTCGCCGGCGCAATTTCCTTGATTGTCTTGCCGTAGCTCTGGAAAAGAAATCGGTCGATGTCTCCCGCCGAGGCAAATCCACAAGCTTTAGCGGGCTCGTCAAAAACCAGCGGATGCATGCTCAATGCGGAAAGGTCTTTCAGGGTAGTGCTCATGAGCTTGCCATTTCGGTCCGTCGCACAATCGGCACCTGCAAGGCCAACGACAGAAGAAACATTCTGACGATTTCTCGAGAAGGCAACGATTCGGAGGCTAATTCAGCATGTCGGCGATTCTGAAATCCCTGCAACGAAGCCAAGGTAATGAAGGTTTCGTTGTTCGCGGCTGTAACAGATGGGAGCGGCACCCTCGTTTCCGGACCGATGCCCTGCGCAGTGTGTTGTGAAAAAATACGTGCGAACTCCGCCTCTTGGTAAACGAGCTTGCAGATGCTCCCCGCCTGCTCGACCCCAATCGACTGTAGGCCCCAAATCAGGTCTGTGGCTAGGATCTTGATCTCCTGGGGACCAATCTCGTCCAGCAACCTGTTTCCAGCCTCGCTGATCTTGTAGCGGGCCTCCGTTCTTCCGCCGCGCCGTTGGTAGGACTCGACCTCGACAAGGCCGCTGAACACTAAAGTGTCTATTCGCTCGAAAATGTCGTCGCTGTAGGGGCCGTGATTGTATCGAAAAAAAGCAAACATTTGGAGCCAAATGCGATACAGGGGGCGGATTGTCTCGGCCAAGAACGCCTGTTTCACTAATGTAGTTCGGTGGATCGACGGCTGTCCTAGCCGGTCATTAGCAGAAAGCAGCGCCAGAAGCGTTATTGATCTGTCTTTCATTTCGCTCGTGAGTGGGAATCAACCTTCCTGAGAATGGCATCGAAGTGTGGCTTGTGCGCGGTTTGCACAGGACGAGGGTTGCCTTGTTCCAGAAGGTTCAAGACGTGCGCTGCGCGGTCTGGCTTCAGCCACCGCGCCATCACTTCTGGCAGGAAGATGTCATTGTTCAGGTTCGTTGTGATAATGAGGGTGTGACCTTGGTCTCCGAAAGTGCGAATCATTGTTGCCACGCGCTCCATATAGGCGATGTCGACTGCTCCCTCTGGCGTTTCGACGATCATTGTTACCGTGCCTTTGGTTATCTGGTGCCAAACGTCAATCACTGCCATGCGAAATGCCAGATCAACAAACGAGCGTTGCGCATCGGAGAGAGCCTGTGCGGAAGGCCGGGTATGACCAGATACAACCGGGAAGAAAGCAGCGTGGGGTGCTTTTACCTGCGGCGCTCCGCGCTTGCCGGGGAGTTCTGATTCTTTCAGGACCTTCACGTCGCACGGTTCATCGAGGTAGAGGGACGCGTATTTCTTGAACGCTGTCGCGATCTTGGACTGGATTTTTTTGAACACCGCGTTGGTTGTGGTCAGTGCCTTGTTCAAGGCCACCAGTTCTCTATCGCGCTCATTCTTGGCCCTCTTCTCACTGCCACGCATTTGTTCGATCGCAATCCGCATATGGTCGCCGCTTCCCGAAGGGTTTTTCTGAACGTGTTGCAGTTCGATTTTTCCCGCTTCGGCTAATTGCTGTAGCACACTGGCGACTTCGGCACGAGATTCGATGATTCGGCTCCTCGTCTGTTCCCGCTGAAAGAGCACTGTCTGCAAAGCCGCCGCCTTGGCACTAATTCCCCTATCCACCGGTCGCTCCACTGGCCTTCCAGCGGGATGCGAACGTGGAAGTGCCTTACTACAAACAACGCAACTTCCGGCGCGAGCATTTGCTGCTGCTGTCTCAGCCAATCGTGAGATTGTTGCAGCAATCCCAGCGCGTCCGCAGCAAGGACACCCACGGTCGTTTGGTGCCCGGTAGAACTCCTCCAAGGCGTTGCGAACCGAGGCAATCGTCGGGTTTGCAAGCGCCGCCGCGAGAAGTTGTTCATCCAGGTCACTGCTTTGAGTGGCTTCAAGTTCTTCCAAAGCGTTGTGGAACTCCGAGTGAATACGCGTGATCTTCTCACTCTGTAAAACCTCAAGCCTCTCCTCCTCGGTAATCCGTTTCTGAATGGCGGACACACGCTTCTCTAGTTCAACTCGCAGTGCGGTGAGTTGGCTGGTTTCGCACCGAGTCTGAAGCACGGCAACCTTAGATACGCTTTGTGAAACAGACTTGAGGTCCTTTTCCATACGTGCCGCCTGCGCGCTGAGATTGCGAGCCGTAGAGTCGGCGGACTTAACTTTTCTCCAAAGTTCATCTAGTCGCTGATAAGTTGAGTGGTCAGCCAACATCAGATTGATCAACTCATGCTGAAGCCGGTTTTCCCAAGCCAGTAAGCACCGGTTTTCTCCAAAGAAAAATAGATGACTTTGAAGCCGTGTAAGGCTCTGGAAGTCGTCTTTGATTCCAATCTTCTCGGCCAACAGACCATCGTATTTCTTGCCTGGGACTTCCACCTCATCGCACGTTGCCTCGACGATTGCACCCGTGAGTAGATTCCTTTTCACGGCAAAGGCTGCTGAGTTCACAGTGAACTCCACCAGGATCACCGGTGGATTATTCTCCAATTTCTTCCCAGAACGATTGGTCAGGCGGTCCTTCCCAAACCTGTGCCGCCAATGATTGCATTAATGCCTGGAGCGAGAATCCAGTCGAGTCCGTTTGGATAGAGGCGATCTGCGCCTTCGATTGTGACTCGAGTTAGGTTGATCCAGTCTTTGATCATATCAGCAGGTAGTTTGTAGTTTCAACATGACGTGGGGCGCAAGGTGGTGGATGAAGTGCTGCACCCAGGCGAAGTCGGCGTTGCCCTTGGGCGGGACGCCGAATTGATGGACGCTCCCGCATTCACCCTGCGGGCAACCTTCGGTTGTCCATGTCGCTCCGCTCCATTGCCAGTGGGCGCCGTAGTCCTTGCTCCACTCATAGCCGTAAGGGGGATTGACGAACTGGAAGTCGAAACGTTTGTCCGCCAACGGGTCGTTGGAAAGGGTGCTGCCGAGCATGGGGGAAAGTATGAAGGAGGAGGGATGAATTATGAAGGGTTTGTTTTCGATTTCTTGGAAAGCGTGGTGGAGCTGGCGGGTGGCGAGCTGGGTTTCCAACGCGTCCACCGAGGCCATCAGTTCGTCCATTTTGGCCATGATCCTGAATGATTGGGAACGCGGTCTTGCATCAGTCGAAAGATGATCGGGCCTGCGTCCGCATACGTTTGGAGGTCGAGTTGATGATCCGACCCGACGGTGAAGTGTGCGCACGCCTTGTTCGCTCCCCGGATGAATCTGGCGAGGATGCCATGCTCCTCCGAATCCAGGTTTTGGATGTCAACAAACTGCCCTCCCACGTCGGGAGCTTTCACGTCGTCGGTCTGACCATCGCGAGCATCATGTTTCTGATCGTCGGCCAGAGTGCCTGTTCTGCGGCTACAGCCGAGACCGAGGAACGAGAGTAGGATTCGTCCGGAAACCACGCCGGCCTCAAACGCCTGATTGGTGTGCTGGCTGGGTGGCACCGATGCGGAACGCAGGCCATCTCGCAGGAGGGATAGCCGGTAGGGGATATGCCTCGTTAGCATGTCGTGAAGATCGCCCGGCTCCAAGGGGGCTGTGCCATCTGGTTGAATTGGTCTCATGCGGTAGTCAGTTCGGCGAGGGCGGCGGCGAGGAGGGCGGTGGCGGTGGTGCGGGCGGTGGCGAGC
>JAWXCD010000116.1:0-45545 GCA_034440535.1 Verrucomicrobiota bacterium
CCAATCTTAGAGTTGCCGAGCTACCCCAAATGTAGACCGTCAAACTTTTTAACTGGTTCCATATAAGTTACTCAATTTATGACGACCTACACTAGAACACGCGGGGCACCAGACAAAATACACAGCCAAAGTCGTTCACGAAAATGAACAGGACTGCCAAAAGCATGCTGAGCTGGGTTTCGTTGATGGCTGGGGCAAAGCCCTCGACCAACTTATCGCGCTGGTCAAAACCAAGGCGTAAGAATAATCGTCACGGATGCGCTCCTTAAGATAAACCTGAGATGGTCCCGTTCTCGTCGATGTCCATTCCTTCGCTTGCTGGAATGGACGGCAATCCGGGCATGCGCATGATATCTCCAAGAATAGGGATGAGAAACCCGGCTCCCACTGCATATTCAAACTCCCGGACAGTGACTCGAAATCCACGCGGGCGCCCCACCCTCTTCTCATCGTCACTGAGTGATTTCTGAGTCTTAGCCATACATATAGGAAGGGCTGCTAGGCCGAGGCGTTCAATCATTTTAAGGTTGTTCTCTGCGCGTTCCGAATAATCTACGCCATCAGCCCCGTATATTTCGCGAGCGATGATTTGAATTTTCTCCTTCACAGGAAGATTCCAATCATAAAGTCGTTTAAACTTATTCCTGCCTGAATTCAATTCCTCGAGAACAGCCTCAGCGAGCTTTTCAGCCCCCGCCCCACCTGAAACAAAACACGAGCACACGACGGCTTTAATTCCTATCGCCGCACATTGATCAATCACATGGCGGGTTTCCTCTTCGGAATCAGAGGGGAACCGGTTGATAGCCACAACGGGGTGCAATCCAAATTTACGGCAGTTTTCGATATGCTTTTCCAGGTTTTCAAACCCGCGCTGTACACGCTCAAGTGAAACAGTGTCGTATGCGTCAACTTGCGCTCCTCCATGATGCCTAAGCGCGCGGATCGTGGCCACGATCACCATCACATCTGGAGCGAGGTTTCCATACCCACACTTGATGTTCATGAACTTTTCTGCACCTAGGTCAGCGCCGAATCCTGCCTCGGTCACAACATAATCGCTCAAGGTTAGCCCCATTTTAGTTGCTAAAATCGTATTGGTCCCTTGAGCAATATTGGCGAATGGACCCGCGTGAAGAATAGCTGGATTCCCTTCAAGTGTTTGGACGAGATTCGGTTTAATGGCATCACGCATCAGTAAGGTCATGGCAGCCTCAGCTTTCAATTCGCGTGCATACACCGGACGACCTTCCTTTGAAAGGCCCACAAAAATATTGCCGCATTTCCGTTTCAAATCCGCCAAGTTTCGGCTCATGCACAAAATGGCCATGACCTCCGACGCGGCAGTAATGTTAAATCCATCCGTCCGCGTAACGCGCCCTCCGATGCTGACTTGGACTTTCCTGAGCGCACGATCGTTCATGTCCATAGCGCGTTTCCAGAAAATCGCGGCGGGATCAAGGTTCAAAGTGGACTGTCTATTATGTAAATGATTGTCGATGAGCGCGCTCAACAGATTGTTGGCTTTTTCCACAGCTGAAAAATCACCGGTGAAATGCAAATTAATATCCTCCATCGGCACGACTTGAGAATAGCCTCCTCCCGCTGCTCCCCCTTTAATACCAAACACTGGACCAAGGGACGGTTCGCGCAGAACAGCCGTGGTCTTTTTTCCAATCCTATTCAGGCCATCGACTAATCCGATGGATGTCGTGGTTTTTCCTTCGCCCGCGGGGGTTGGATTGATAGCAGAAACAAGGATCAGTTTGCCATGGGCAGATGGAGTGTCTTTGATGAGATCCAAGGGAAGCTTCGCTTTATATTTCCCAAAATGCTCCAGAACTTCGGGGTTGATTCCGAGCTTGGCTGCAATTTCGTTAATATGCCTGATCTTGCAGGCTTGCGCGATCTGAAGGTCTGTGGGGAATGCCATGAGCTGTTGTTTGTAACAGCCGTTGGGGCTGGGATCAAGTGCGGAGCCGTTGGCATTGAGCCGCCCCACTCAAAGCCCCTTATCCATCACCGGGAACTTTCCGTGATCGGAGCAGCCTGAGAGCATTAGCAATGACGATGAGAGTCGCACCTGTATCTGCCAGTATCGCTAACCATAGGCTCGTATATCCAAACAGAGCCAGGGCGAGAAAAGCTGCTTTGACAACTAGCGCAAATGTAATATTCGCTTGAATGATTCGGACGGTGCGGCGACCTAATTTAATCGTCTCAGCGACCTGACTTAAATCATCCTGCATCAAAGCAATATCCGCGGTCTCAATGGCGGTATCAGTTCCCGCTCCACCCATCGCTATGCCGATGGAGGCCGTTGCCATCGCAGGTGCGTCGTTCACCCCGTCACCGACCATCCCAACGTGCTTATGTTGCGACATTAACTCGCGAACGCACTCAATCTTTTGATCGGGCAGTAAATCACCTTTTGCTTCATCAATGCCGACTTGTTTGGCAATGGCGTCAACGGTTCGTTGGTTGTCGCCACTCAACATCACTACTTTTTTAATCCCGGCGGCGTGCAGAGCTTTGATAGCGGCAGCAGCGTTTGGGCGAATCGAATCGCCAACCGCCAAAATCCCCAAAACTTCACCCGAGCAGTTCTCGTGTGGTTTGTGGCCAACGATTACAACTGACATGGCTTGCGCTTCAATTTCCTCCAGTTTCTTTTCCAATGCTTCCGAACAAACAGCTGACTCGTGTGCGAAACGATGATTGCCCACAAAGTATAAATGCCCATTGATTCGTGCTTCGGCTCCTCGTCCCGTTTTGGCCTGGTAGTTTTCGCCACGCGAGAAGTTGATTCCTTTTTCTTTTGCGTAATTCACCACCGCTTTGGCCATTGGATGCTCGGAATGCGCGTCTATCGAAGCCGCAATCCTGACGATTTCTTCTTCGGACTTGGAATTGAAAGGAACGACTCGTTGCACCCGTGGTTTCCCCTCGGTGATGGTCCCCGTTTTATCGACGGCCAGTGCTTTTAATTTCCCAACTTCCTCCAGGAACATGCCGCCTTTGATAAGAACTCCTCGCCGCGCCATCGCCGTTAATCCCGATACGATTGAAACGGGCGTTGAAATAACCAAGGCGCAGGGGCAGGCAATGACGAGCAACACGAGCGACCGATAAATCCAAACGGCCCACTCCGCGCTGAAGAAAAGAGGCGGCACGAGCAAAACACCAATGGCGATGATAAAAACAGCGGGCGTGTAATACCGGGCAAATTTATCAACGAATTGTTGCGAAGGCGCTTTTTGCTCTTGGGCCTCTTCGACAAGATGAATGATTTTCGCAAGGGTCGTTTCTGAGTAAATCTTTGTAACGCGAATTTCCAATGAGCCTTCCCCATTGATCGTACCAGCAAAGACTTGGTCGCCCGTTTTTTTTTCTACCGGCATCGATTCTCCCGTGATGGGAGCCTGATTGATCGCTGACTCGCCCGAAATGATTATACCATCCAGCGACACTTTCATTCCCGACTTTACCGAAACGATGTCATCGGGCTTAACCTCTTCGACAGGAACTTCTTTGAAATCGTTTCCCTGCTTCAACAAGGCAGTTTGCGGGGAGAGTTCCAACAGTGATTGAACAGCCCGACGAGCGCGATTCAAACTGAAAGCTTCAAGTAATTCCGAGAGTGCAAAAAGGAAAGTGACAGCGGCCCCTTCCGACCATTCGCCAATCGCGGCCGCGCCAATGACCGCCACCGTCATTAGAACATTCATATCAAGAGCGAGGCGTCGAACCGCGCGGATGGCTTTCGGCAGGATGAACCAGCCCCCGGCAACAATGGCAATCCCGAAAGCGACCTTTTGTCCCCAAGGCTCAAATGATTGTGTCCATCTAAGCACCAATCCCAAGCTGGTAAAAACGCCCGAGGCGATGACCGACAAGAGGCGATGTCTTTGCGCGCTTGCGGACGCTTCTCCCTGATTCACTTCGTTTAGTTCGCTAGCTTTCAGTCCGGCACTCGCAATGGCTTTTATGAGCTGCTCCGTGCCCACTCTCGATTCGTGAACGACCGTCACTTTCGCGGCGACCAGATTGACCTTGATTTCACGGATACCAGCAATTGGTCTAAGAACTCGATTAAGCGCTTCAACCTCATCGGCACAATCCATACCACTAACACGCAGAATCGTTTCAGCCCCACCGGCAGACTCTGAGTTTAATAAGGTTTGTGTTGTGTCCGACTGCTTGGCCTTTTCACCACCGCAATCGTTTCCATGACAACAACTCGCAGGCTCCGTCTGAGCGTTTCCCTTGTGATCGTCCGAATGAGGATTTGTGACGATTGATTGCTTGCCGATTTTACAATCGGCGTTCTCATGATCGTGCTCATGTTCCTTACTCATAGGCTTCTCGATGCGAAAATAATTATGCCCGCCCCATACAGGCAAATAGCAGTTCCGAGGACATCCCATCGGTCGTGTAAGCTCACCTTATCGCGTTAGATTAGCAAATTTATTCGGCCCCGCCTTTTCCCTGCGGGCTGCCCTCTATATCAATCCATTTTCTTGGAAGCTGTAAAACCCTTTGCGACTGATGATCACATGGTCGAGGACTCGAAGCCCAAGGATGCCTGCGGCTTCGGTGAGTTGCCGTTGAACACGCAAATCAGCTTCGCTCGGAGTGAGGTCACCGGACGGATGGTTATGGGCGAAAATGACTGAAGCAGCGCGATCCATGAGCGCATCGGCGAAAACTTCTCTCGGATGGATTTGAGTGCGGTCCAGCAAACCCACAGTAATCACTCTGGATTCGATGACTTCGTTTGCGCCGTTTAAGCTCATGCAAACAAAATGTTCTTGTTTACGTTCAGAAATATCTTTCAGCAAAGGGACAATATCCCGAGCGCAGGTAATTTTCACTTTCTCACCTTCCATTAAATAGCGTCGGGCCAGCTCAAAACCCGCCATTATTTGAGCCGCTTTGGCGGGACCAATTCCATCAATACCCGTCAAATTTTCCAAGGTAATAATGCCAAGATTTTGTTTTAAAACTTGGGCCACCTTGAGAGAGAGCGTCCTAACGTCGTTATCTTTGTTTCCACTTCCTAAAATAACCGCCACAAGTTCCGCATCGGAAAGACTGTGAGCACCTTTCTCATGAAGTTTTTCGCGCGGTCGATCAAAGGGAGGAAGTTCTGACACCCTGTGCATATCAATGTATATAAAATAAAACCATACTCGAATATTGAGCATGGCTCCTACAGGGAAATCAAGATAAGGACAAGTCCTAAGAATAAATAGAGGGCATCCTTAATTTACTTTGGACCATAAGTGACGAAATTTAATGGAATCGAAACATACTGAGGCCCAGAGGTGGATTTATTTTTTGCGCGTCCCTTTCTGGCCACCAAATACACACTCAGAATCGCCGACAGCCCAACTAATAAAACATATATCATAGAATCCTTTCTAACTACGCGTACATATAGCGAGCGTCATGCCAACCTTCCTTTTTTAAACCTATGTTAGGTCACAAGAACACTTTAGGACAACCCAGCGATATCTTCCAGGGTTGCCTATCGCAAATCGCCCCCTTTCTTTGGCATTGAATTTTTCGGCAGGTGCATGAAAGTGACATACGCATGTTGCCTCCTGAAGTCAGAGTCCTTATTTTAGAAGATGATCCTATCCTGAGTTCTTTTCTCAGGGACGAATTTACTAAAGCAATCCCAGAAATCGGTCTGCTCTTTGCCAGATCAATTGCGGAAGCCGAACTCCTCATCAATCAATATGAAATCCACATCTTTGTTCTGGATGTCAATTTGCCCGATGGCAATGGGTTAGACTTCTTATCGGATGTTAAAACGGTCGATCCCTACGCCAAAGCCATTATTATGACGGCCTATTCCATGCCCGAAATCCGGAAAAGAGCTATCGAACTTGGCACCATGACGTTTCTGGAAAAGCCTTTCGATATTGAAGATTTGGCGCAAGCCATGCGAACTATTGCTATTCCCAATGCTCAAGAAAGCAGTCAACGATTCCAAGGATCTCTTAAACACCTTCAACTCATTGATATTATCCAGCTTAAATGCCTCGGGAAAGCCACGTCTTGTTTGAAGGTGGTCAATGCCATGGGACAAACGGGTTTGATCTTTTTTAAGGACGGAAATGTTGTCCATGCCCAAACAGGCGTCCTTCAGGGCGTCCAAGCGTTCTTTGACGTCATCCAGTGGAAGGGCGGGAATATCATTGAAATGGATCCGCCCCCACCCCTTGGTCGCGAAACGATTTCTGAAAAATGGGAAAAACTTATTCTCGAAGGATTAAGGCAAATTGAGGACCACCAGCAGAATCAATCGTAATGGGTAAAAAAATACTCGTGATAGATGACAGTCTGACCCTGCGAAAGTTCATCAGGAAAACCCTGATACAATCGTTGCCTGACCCAGATATCGAAACATCAAACGATGGCGCTACAGGAATTTTAGCGGTCAACGATTTTTCCCCTGATCTCATTCTCCTCGACTATATTCTACCTGATTTTAAAGGCGACGAAATCTGCTTGCGCCTTCTACAGAATCCTTTGACCGCTTCCATTCCAGTGGTACTGATGAGCAGCAGTGGAGACGAAATCCGCGAGATACGCAGGAAATGCCCAAATATCGTCGGCACTCTCACCAAACCTTTCACCCCTGAATTGTTGATCGCTACGATTACTCAAGTTTTCCAATCGAAAAATGACCTGCCCTCTAAACCTTCCTCCACGAGCACAGGTCCTAAACTTTTAAGCACCAGTCAAATCGCCCTAAAAGCGGACTCCCACATTTGCACAATGGGTAAAATCTTCAGATTGATTGAAGAACAAAGCCTGACAGGGGTTTTACGAATAAATTACGGGAAGGAACTTGTCGAATTATTCTGTCACCAAGGTCAGTTCGAACTCGCGACAACTCGCAATACGGAGCTCTACCTCCATGATACAAGTTACGTTTTTAATCCTACTAACGAAAAAGAAATAAACGCATGCATAAAAGGGCAGAGCGATTCGGGCTGCCCATGCTTTTCTCTTATGGCCGAACGCAATTTGATTCCACGCCAAATGGTCAACCCCTTGATCGATAGCCACGGCCAAAGGTTAATGGCGAACGCCTGTCTCGCTCCATACCTCATGTACGAATTTGAACTGCTCAATAACCTTCCAGAATATGTTCCCCTCACTCTGCGAAAAGTAGATTCGGCTGATAACTTTCTCCTCAAGTTCACACGACATCACGACCCCCTTATCCACCTCTTACCAGAGCGTCCAGACACTAACGGAATTCCTTCACTCACACCCATGGGATTTCTGAGAGTTCCTTATCTTGAAATGAGCCGAGAAGAAACGGAGTTTATCCGACGAGTCGATGGTTCGACCACTTTGTCCACTCTTGCCACAAAATCAGGTTTCCCCCTTGAAACCATCGAGTTTGTTTTGTATCGGTTTTCTCTGCTTGATTACCTCAACTTCTGGCCCTCACGCTTTTTAAATGGATGAGATCGATCACTTCCTGAGACGTTCCACTATTTCTTCAAGAGGGTAAGTGACGATTTCCGCGAGCGTTGGATGATACCAAGGAGCCCGCAACAAATCAAAAACCGTGGCTTTCATTTGGATAGCCACAGAAAAAATGTGGATCAACTCCCCCGCGTCTCGACCCATTATTTCAGCACCTAAAATGCGTCCTCCTGTGTCGTCTGAAAAAATAGCCACATACCCCCTTTTAGCCTCCATGAGAATGGATTTACCATGGTCATCAAAAGGGTACCTAGCAGAGATGAATGGAGTACCGCCTCGGGAAAGTTGAGCAGCTGTTTTACCAACAACGGCAATCTGAGGATCCGTAAATATAACGCTCATGAGCAAAGCGTAATCAATTTCTGGAACCGTTTGTCCAAGGGCATGTTTAGCCGCTGTCTCACCTTGTTGCACCGCGATATGAACGATCTCGTAGGGCCCAACGCAATCACCCGCCGCATAAATGTCGGGGTTAGATGATTGCATAAAACCGTTAGCAACCACGTGGCCGGAATCCTTCAGATCCACACCCGCGACTTGCAAGTTTAAACCAGATGTATTGGGCTCGCGTCCAAGGGCATTAAAAAGATACTTGGCCTTAACAGTTGATTCGCACCCTTTGTGATTAAACTGGATGGTCACACCCTCTCCAGATATTCCTCCGATCTTTGACACTAGTGTGTCTGTCATTACATGAATGCCCTCAGACTCAAACGCTTGTCTCAGACACTCCCCGGCCTCGGGCGACATGTCTTTTAAAAGTTGTTTACTCCTTTGAATGATGGTCACTTGAGTGCCAATTCGGGCAAGAAATTGCGCCAACTCACAGCCCACGATCCCGCCGCCGAAAACGACTACAGACTCAGGAATAAAGTCTAAATTTAGTACATCATCAGAAGTCCATGCCTTTGATTCTTTAAGACCGGGAACATCAGGTATATTCACTTTAGAACCCGTAGCGATCAGTGTTTTTTTTGCTGTGACCCGTCTTCCATCAGAAAGTAAAATTTCATTTTTGCTGGTCAGAACTGCGTGAGACCTGATTAAGTCGAACTTTCCGGATTCCAGTCCTTGTTTGCGATAATCCGCGAATTCATTAACCACTGCCTTTTTACGAGCTTGAACCCGCGCCATTTCAGCAGTGGCCAGGGGAATATTTAATCCAAGAACATGACCTTCTTTGGCGCGATGAAGAACTTCCGACGCGTAAATAAGCGTTTTCGAAGGCATACAACCCCGCAATATGCATAGTCCCCCGAGCTCCTCGGCACCCTCTACCACCGCGACAGAAGACGTAAACTCAAGTGCTGTTCGAGCGGCTGCATATCCGGCACTCCCTCCTCCAATAACTAAAAAATCGTAAACATCTTTCATACAACAGGAACGACCTCGAAACCGTCCTTAGAATCTTTAATCAACCAACCCTTGGCTTGAAGGTCTTTCCTGATTTCATCGGACCTTTGAAAGTTTTTACTTTGCTTTGCATCCCATCGTTCTTGGGCCAGCTTCTGAATGTCCTGAGGCACCGATACTTTGGTTTCTGGTTGTTTTTGTGTGGAGAGATCAAATCCAAGCGCGTAAAGAATCTCACTGAATTCTTTTGCGACAATCAAGGCTGCCGCTGAATCCCCCTTAACTTTTTCCGACAATGCATCCAGACCGCCAAAAATTTGGCCGAGCGCTTTGGGCACATTTAAGTCATCAGCAAGAGCTTCCCACGCCGATTTAAAATATGAAAATACCGCAGGGCCTTCCTGTTTATTAAATATCGGAAGGCCTGGAAGTTGAGCAGCAAATTTTGTTAATTTATTGAGCGCACTGCGTGCGGCTGTCAGTGAGTCAAAAGTAAAGTTAAGGGGCTGTCGATACGACCCAGAAATGAGGACATACCGAAGTTCCATAGCTGAAAATCCCTTAGCCCGAATATCCTCCAAAGTGTACATGTTCTTCAAACTCTTCGACATTTTCTGGCCTTCAACCATCAAATGCGAAATATGAAACCAGTGCCGGCAAAAAGCCTGACCTGTTGCGGCTTCTGATTGAGCTATTTCGTTTTCGTGATGTGGAAAGATGAGGTCCTCTCCGCCAGAATGCAGGTCCAGCGTGTCACCTAAGTGTTCTCGACACATAGCACTGCACTCGAGGTGCCACCCAGGTCGCCCCCACGTCTTTCCTAGGAGCTCCCATTTGTTATCACCATCTTCTGGTTTATAATTTTTCCATAGTGCGAAATCTGCACCCGATTCCCGAATATACTCATCTGCGTCCTCGGGCCCCTGAGGCTCTGGAAAATGCTGAGTGGTCGTGACCTGGCGTTCTTTCAACCGAGATAAGGCGCCATATTCCGGAAATGAACTCACCCGAAAATAGACAGAACCGTCTTTTTCGTAAGCGTGGTTTTTCTTCAAAAGTTGTCGGATCATTTCCACCTGTTGGGGAATATGTTCCACCGCCCCAGGTTCAGCGTGCGGCGGCTGAAGATTCAAATCGTGGCAGTCTTTGTGAAACGATTCTGTCCACCTTTTTGTAAACTCCGCTAGGGACGTACCGTTGTTCGTTGATTCACGTATGGTTTTATCGTCAACATTAGTAATATTTCTTACGTGTTTGACGGTGTAGCCATCCACCTCCATGACACGGCGCAGTACGTCTTGTGCAAGGAATGTTCGGAAATTTCCAATGTGCGCCGGCCCATAGACAGTCGGTCCACAACTATAAAATTTGAACTCTCCACCCTCCCCAGGAATGAGGGGTTTTACAGATCGCGTAAGGGTATCATACAAAGAAACGGACATAATCGTGTTCGTTATACTGAAAAACGAATTATAGACCCACCCTTGCGCATTGAAAGAAGTGAGCCTTTCTCCGTATTCAAGATAAGCCCCAGAATAACTCGCGGCGTTTAAGCCGGTTTTAGTAAGTTGTAATCAACTATTACAAGCCGAGGGCTGCTTTTAATTCCGGCTTTTGGTCTGCATAAGCACGGATATCGTTAATCATTGAATCCCATTGCTGCCTGATAGCAGTCGTTCCTTTAACAGAGCCATTAGGAAGGCTTAGCCAAACCAAATTCTTGCTTTGTTCTTCAACTTGTTTGAGTTGCACTCTTGATTGGTTAAAGCCTTTGTAGAGCAGGGCGTTTAAAGAAACACTTGCCACGATTAAAATGGCAAGCATAACAACGATGAGTAGACTTTGATTGGAGTTTTCTTCGGTAGACATAATTAAAAATTTTAAGGTTAACTGAGTGAAAAATTAGGGGTTTGAACGAGGTTGGTTACCTGCGGGGTTCAACGCAAGGCCAGGAACATGTTTCTGAAGTACAGGCAGAAGATCAGGGTTTTTTGATACCCATGGTCCAAGAGCATTTAATAACGCTCCCGCCTGCTGGTTAATTGCCTGCGCATTTTGCAGCTCACCAACTTTGTTTTGAATTTGTGCCTGATTACGTATTTGGAACCCAATAAACACAGAGTTCGCAAAAACACTCACTCCCAACACCGCCACCAAAATCCACGCTACTTTTAAATTCATGACTGTTAAGGTACCTGAAAACGCTCTTGTCGCAATAAAAAATTTTTAATTCACTGAGCGTGCTTGACTTTAGAGGGACTTATAATTTGGAAACTTCTTTTTAAGTTCTTCACGACATTTGGCCTCTTCAGTTTTATTTCCCAAGGCTTGAAAGGAACGTGCGGCCCAATCAAGGGCTTGAGGAGCTGCGTCAGATCCCGAAAAGATATAAGCCACCCTCATAAAGTGTTTCGAGGCCTCATCGTATTCTTTCCTCTGATAATGGGCGCGCCCAAGAGCCAATCGCGCCCGACCATTGGCATCACCTTCAGCTTGCAATTCCAAAACTTTTTCAGCGGCCTTCTGCGCTTCTGCTAGATTTCCAGCGCCTAAATAGACATCCGCCAATTCCAAATTCGCAAGGACCAAATCTTCGTTGGTCATATAAAGAGCTTTATATTTTTCAAAAGTCCTCTGGGCGTCGTCCCATTTTTCAGCCAGTAACCATGACTTTCCACAAAGAAATAGCGTGCCTTTAAGTTCTTCACTCGTTGGACCTGCCTTTAGAGTCCTCTCAAAAAAATTTCCAGCTTGTCCGTATTGCTTTTGATCATAAAAAGCCTGAGCGGCCCATTTTAAGACGGTATAACTAATGGCCTTTTCCTGTTTCATCCCATCGTAAAGAATAATTTCCCGCGCCAATGCGTCCAATTGCTTCGTCCCTTGGAAAGCAAAAATAAGGTAATAAGTAGCTGTTGAAGCAAGTGTTGGATTCGCCTCCCTTGCTTTTAAAAGATGCGGGATCGCGTCCTGATACATTTTGTCCTTGATCAGAGTCCACCCAATATAAAATTGCGCCTCCCCCCACTTACTGGATTTTGGGTATTCGACTACAAATCTCAAGAGCCTGTCCCGCATTCCTTTGGAATCATTTAGCTCTGCGGAAATAAACGCGGCGCGTCTAAGACTTTCCTCGTGAGGAGTGCTTTTGGGATAGTCGGTTGCCACCTTATCGTAGAGCTCCATCGCTCCTTTAATGTTCTTCTGTTCTTGCCTTGCACGACCTGCCCAATGCAATGCGGATGATATCCCTTGCGCCTCTTGTGTGGCTGATGCCAAAGCTAAGTATGATTTTTCTGCGAGGGGCCAATTTTTAACGCGAAAGGCTGATTCAGAAAGCATTCGCAAAATGTTGACTCGATACTTCTCAGGAGAATTCGCTGCCAATGGCTCACATAAAACCGCAGTCTGAACATAATCTTTCCGCAAATAGGCATACCGGGCCTCTAAAACACGAGCCGCAAATGTAAATTCATTGGAAGGGAAACGCTTATAATATGCGGCCGCCTGCTTCTCTGTATCAGGCGTCCCCATGGAATCAAGTACCACCAACTTTTGATACGCAATGCGCGGGGTTGAGGCGTGGTTTGGATATTTTTCAACAAATTTTTCAGCCATTTTGCTGGCCACTTCCCAGCTGTTGAGAGCCATAGCAGAATGGAAAGTAAACAACAACGCGTCAGGTTCGTTGATATAACTTTCATTGGGAGTTTCATAAAGTTCAATGACCCCTGCGAAATCTTTCTGAAAATATCTGGATTGTAAGAGATAAAAAGAAGCAATCTGTTTCCAGCTTTTAGATCCAGGTTGATTCCTTGCAAACCGATATTCCTCAGACGCTAATACATAGTTTTTGTTTTGAAAAGCAACGTGTCCCAGTTTCACGGCCGCTTCAATTTGGAGCGAAGTGGCTGATTCATCTGATTTTACTTTCTTATAATAAATTGATGCTTCGTCGGTCTTTTTCATTTCGGCCAAAAGATCGCCGGCTAACATGCTCGCTTTTGTTCGAAATGGGTGCGGTTCCTTATTATCGGCAAGCTTGCGAAATATAACTATGGCAGGTTCAACTTTCTTAAGTTTGCTTAATGAAGTGGCTTCCAAATAGAGAGCCTGTAACCGGGAACTCTGATCATCTGCATATAACGAGGTTTCATGATAATAGTGCGCCGCTTTCTCGAGTTGTCCTGCAGAGGAATACAACATGCCTAAGCGTAGTGCGGCGAGTGGGTATAATTTTCCTTTTGAGTATTGATTACAAAACTCTTGAAAAGCTTTCCGCGCCTCTTCGTCCTGTTCTGAAAGCCTGAGAGATTCCGCGATATTAAACTGAACGGCTTCTGCTGCCTCAATGTCTTCCGGGTATTGAGCCAAATATTTCCGATACTCCTCAATCGCCTCTTTATACTTTCTTTTTTCATAGAGTTTGTTGGCCAACTCCATTTTGACTTGCGCTATGGTCAGTGCGGTTTCCTGAGTCGCGGGAGAATTTGTTTGAGCAAGTCCCAATGCATTAGGGACATTCGTTTTACCTAAGCTTGGCAAAAAGAGCGTAAGGGTAGTCAGTAAAATAAGGCCGATGATTTTCACGGATGGGAATAACTTACCCTTCAAGCCTTACTTTGCAATTTCTACAAGCTCTGAAATTTATAATTTGCACCATTTTTGGCGCCCTTCATTTTTCGTTGCTTCATGAGGCGATTAAAATGCCCCAGTAACGAAAAAATCATCGTGTAACCAGTATTGGCTGTCCATTGACCCAACCGTGGATGGCAAGCGGCAACAATGTCCCCTGCGGTCTGTGGCGAGCGACTGCTTTGTAAAATAAGACGGTCGTAACGACTCACAAAATCTTTCGAATCTTTAAAAAAGCGAGCGATTTCACCGCCTTGTAATGCTGGCCAATACGCGGAAAAATAAATTTCGGGTTTAAGAGCATCAATCCGTTCAATCGATGAAAGATAACTGTGCACTTCTCGATATGCAGGGAATCGTGCCGGCGTCCCATCCCGGTTGGGTACAAACGCTCCTTGAACTGAGGCGGACGCAAAAAGCCATTTCTTCGCCGCATTCCACAAGGTGATACATCCATCGCTCACACCAGCTGCTGCCACGACCTGCAATTGAACTCCGCCAAGATCAAAGACTTCATGCTCTTTAACTCCAAGATCAATATGCACTGAATTCCCAGCTTCCTCTTTTATGTTCTTAAGAAAGGCTGGATCAATTTTAACCCCATACTCGTCATACGCCTTGAACTTGGAGTTGATGTATTTTTCAGGATTAGATATATAATTCCGATCGCCTTCTCCACACACAAAAACTGCTGAAGGAAACATTTTCCGTAAAACGGACAGCCCCCCCGATATGTAGCTATCCACGTGGGACACCACAACAAAACGGACATCATTCTCCCCAATTTTGAGCGTTTTTAACGCATTCTTAAGGGGACCTTGCGCCTGCGAATAACATCCTGAATCAAAGATGAGCCATCCTTTCTCCCCCTTAAATAGAAAAAGTGAAAGGTCGATGTTTCCAAGAGCCAGTTTGATTTGAAAATGATGATTATCGAGTTTGTTGATTTGGTACGGCTTCATTGGGGAAATACCTAGGAATTTAAAGCGTGATAGAATAGGAAGCTCCAATACAAAAAGCGAGGAAAAATACTAAAGTGATTCCCTTCGGAGGTCCTCACTCTCACTTTCTGGTCAAAAGGCGACTTTTATGGAAATTATGATTTTTGTTGATTATTATATAACCTGCGCTATATCTTATCAATAGCAACCATTTCTAGGTTGGTCTCCTCTTCAGGATTTTGGGGCTTATGGATGCTAAACAATTTCGGCTGTACGACGGTATTCTGGGGTTCATTCTTTTCGATGCCTCGGGCCATCTGGCCTTTACCCAAATGCCTTCTAGGTTTTCCCTCTCTCAACTTGATGACTCCTCCCAGATTTTTGCAATGATCCACAGCTTTGAATTGCAAAAGGATCCCGACTGCACTCATTTTAGTCTCGAATATGATAACGACAGCTGGTTCATCGTCCGAAAAATTTCCCCTGCGCGCTACATCGCCCTGTTCTGTAAGAACGATGTGGCCAATCTTGAAGTCAAAGCCCTTTACCGCGAGGTCGTAGTCAACATGGCTAGAGCCGAAGACGATATGTGCAAAAACTCTCAAGCCGCTTTTTTTCTTAAGCGATTTATCCACAATGTTCTGGATGATTCAGATTCGGACCTGCTCCCTTTGCGCACGTCCTTTGCAGAGTCAGTTCAAAGCATGACGGGTTTGTCAGCGCTTTATATACAGAAAGTTCACATCGCATTACGCAAAGTCGTGGGCTTTAATGCGACGATTGTATTGAAGCAGGCCATTTCGTATTTGGCGAGTACCGCTAACCCCTGCACGCCCATTGATTCAAATCAATTTTTGTCAACAATCGAGAATGGATTGCCACCTGAGCGTAGGGCTCAATTTGCAAAGTCCTGCCAAGACTTCATTTTAGCTTATTAAAAAAAGCGTTTTTAACGTAACGCACCAGATTTAGTAAAAAAATCTCACGCGCTCCATGAACAGCGAGTCCGCCAATCAAGAACACGATTTGAAGAATCCAAACAATAACCAGAGCTTGTATTATGAGTGTGTACATAAATTACAATCCTTTGAATGACCAAATTTAGCTCAACTTCCAAGTTCGAGCCAAGCCTAAAATTCACCGAAGTTCAATTAATTTGGCAGTTCTCATCGATGCCCCTAAGTTATTTTGAATCAGTTCGGCTGCATGAGTAGCAATAGTTTCTCTATCTGCCGAGGAGAGAATCAAGCGTTTTACTTCCGTAAACAGTTCCTCTCCATCCTCCACCTGAACCCCCGCTCCAGCTTTTATAAAAGCATCCGCAATTTGTTGCCAATCTTGCATGTTTTTCCCAAACACCACGGGCTTTCCGGTTATCGCCGCTTCAATAATGTTATGCCCTCCTTTGCGCCCCACCAAACTGTTCCCTATAAAGATCACGGTACTTTTTGGGAAAAATAATTTCAGCTCCCCAGTTGTATTGATGAGGAGTACTTCGCAATCATCTTGAGCGTTCTTAACACCACAATCTGTTCTCCGAATCCATTTGAGGCCTTTCCGCTTAAGGACCCCCTCCACTTCAGCTGTTCGCTCATCATGCCGGGGCGCAAGGATCAGAAACAGATTCGGAACACCGCTTTTAAGTCTGATAAATACATCTAAAACAATCTCCTCCTCCCCCGGATGAGTGCTTGCCGCTATCCAGATGGGCTTCGTTCCTGCCCCGGCTTCCTCGAGTATCAATCCAATGTCCTTATTCTGTTCCTTCTCGGGTATGGAAGCATCAAATTTTAAACTACCCACCGTTACGGCAGACTCCGGGCTTACACCTACAGCTCTATATCTCTGCTCATCCTCAATGGTTTGCGTAAACACCTTATTAAAACGGCTAAAAACATCTCGGAAAAAAAATCCGCCGGACGCATATCTCTTTTCTGAGCGCGGTGACAGATCGGCATTCGCCAATGCACAGGGAATCCCACGGCGAGTCGCTTCCCATACCATGTTAGGCCAAATCTCGCCTTCCATCAGAATGATATAGGCTGGCTTTAACGTATCTAAGGCACGTCTTACACAGGGCAAAAAATCGAGAGGATAATACCCCACTTTAACACCTTCGGGCACTTTGTTTAAGGCGACTTGGTACCCACGCGAAGTGGTCGTTGTGAGCATGAGGTGGACTTCGGGGAAACGAGATCTGAGTGATTGCAAAAGCTTCAGTGTCGCCATGACTTCCCCTACGCTAACGGCATGCACCCAAATGACGGGATTCTGCTGGCAAAAGCTCTTTATTTCGTCGGGGTAATAACCGAAGCGCTGACTAAATCCATCCTTATACTTCCCACGTTTCCACATCTTAAAAAGATAAAACGGCAGGGCGATGAGGAACCCCAACACAAGTATAATATTATAAATGAATTGCTTATATTTCATCGAAGGCGTGGAGGCTAAGCCTAATTCGAGATGGATAAAGAATAAAGTGTGCAGACCCTGCCGTTTATTGGCACCTCAAAACCCTGTTTTACTCTTGCCCGCCTAATTCAAAGGTTCTAGGGTGACTCCATGTCAGCTCAGCTTTCTTTTATCGCTACAGACGCGGAAAAAATTTAAGGAGCAGTCATTTCGTCGGTATCACATGTTTTTGATGTTTCTTGTGCTCTCAAAGTCCATTTCGAAGGTCGCAACCCCTTGACGGTCACTGGCGAGAGTTTACTCGCATCTGTCGGGCTTGCAGGTGAGATCCAAGGTGTTGTCTGTTTTCATTTGTCATCCAAAACGGCGGCGGCGTTCACGGCGCGCATGCTTCAGATTGAGGATCCTGCTTCAATTCCACATGCTGATGTAATCGATGCAACGGGTGAAATTGCTAATATGATCGCGGGTAATTTCAAATCTCAGTTGGCAAACTGGAATTTAAAAACAAATCTTACGATTCCCTCAATCCTCACAGGTCACGAAATGGAGATGGAAGAAACGCGTTACAGCTACAACCACTCCTACACTTTTACGAACTCTGATGCGAACGAAACATTCTCCATCAAAATTCTTCTGAGAAAATCAACTTAACCTGCAAAAGCCTCACTCTTTTTTCTCACTACCATTTCATGTCTTTCTGAAACGGGTCCGATAAAGAACGGATCTTATCCCCTGATATGACTTGGTTCCAATCCACAATGTAATCAGCCTGTTTAGCATCAATTCCATGCATCAGTCTACTTCGCGCCAATGCCCGTGTATCAGTCGGCGGTTCGAGTAATCCCTTCTCCGGTGATGCTACTTTCCAAGGCCCATCTCCTATCGCAATGGCCTGGCCTAACGAACGCTTTGGGTCAATATGATGAAACTCAAGGTCCTGCGCTTCCAACCATGGATCGTTCCAGTCTATTCCTTCGCTTTCCACGAACTTTTCAAATAAAGAATATTTTGAAACCCAATCCAAAATCCCCACGAGGGCCTCGCGATCATGCGTGAGCTTGTGTAAAACATCCTTCCACATCTCGAGCACGGCATCCGTTTCTGCATCACGCTTTCGGAACAGCGAATAGGCTTTGGAATAATATTGTTTCAATAATTCTATGGCGTCCACTTGCTTGCCGTTTGACATCTTGACAATCCATGGCGGCTGTAATGTTCGGGAAAGCGCGCGCATTGCACCCACGGCATCTTGAAGTTCGACTTCCGGAAGTTCGTTTAACTCAAGTAAATCCAAAATTAACTTCGTGGTTCCAATTTTCAAAAAAAGGTTTGCGGGCAACACGTTGGTATCCCCATGCAACAAATGCAACCTCCTGAACCGGCGTGGGTCGGCAAGGGGTTCGTCCCGTGTGTTAACGATTGCCCGATTAAATTGCACCCACTCATAAAAATCGTTCTTAATATGATCGGCTCGTTGACTGATCTGAAACGGCACTGCGTCTTCGCGTTTAACGGGTTCCCGCCGCATCTGAGGCAACAAACTTGATCCCACTCGTCCTGACCCTGTGTATAAAACCCGAAGTGTCAGAAACGCCAAAAGGGAGTACACATTTTTCTCTTCGAGTGATGCATTTCTATCCAAAGAATAATTTTCATGGCATCCAAACGTCGCTCCTGTGTAATGGTCGACATTGTTTCTAATGAGACTGACCTGGTCTACCAATTTGAGAGCATGTAATGCCTTGAGCAGAATTGAATCACCTGCCCGGTCAAACTTCACCACGTCCAGGGCGGACAAACATTCAGGGGTACAATATTCTATGTGGCCCATGTCCACATAAACCCGCCCTCCATTAAAAAGAAATCCGCCATTGCCTGCAGGCTCATCCCAACCGCGGTCATGAAGGTCGAGAAGTCCGAAGCCTCCCTCTTTAAATATCCAATCGCGTATCTGCGGTATTATTTCGTCACTATGCGCGCCCGCCTCAGCGAGACATCCGTATTCGGTTTCAAGTCCTACAACGCGATTGTTCATCCTTTAACTCTCAGGCATTTTTTCCAAGGTCCAACTCAACATATTTAACCCGTCCTGGCCGCTTTCGATCGAGTAGCGCACATTCCAATCTCCGATTTTCAAGCGCTGGATGCCCATAGGCGCTAACTTCCACTGGTTTAGTGGAATCATTCGCTATTATTTTGGAAATGGCAGTCAAACAGTGGGTTGCGGTTTCCTCTATGGTTGTCGTGGGTTGGAGAATGTCCCGGAGATAATTTTCGGCCTCTTTTTCTTTGTCATAGTTCCCATAGGCACATAAGACCTTCCGGTTTTCAAAAAAGAAATTCCCGTCATAATTAACCCGCACAAGTTTATCCGACTGCTCATCAGTGCCAACTTCGGCAAATATACTTTCCACAATCAAAGGCGGGGAAAATATTTGTTCAAAACTGTTTTTAAGCATCGGACTTAACGCAAAAGATATAAGCCGGCGCAGGGTGACATCATGATGCGACCGCGTAAACCCCTCTACATGCGCGGCTTCAATCACACTCTGCCTGATCTTCTCAATATCCACCGGATGCCCCAGTGCCGCCATGCCTTGGGAGTCGTAAATTTCGAAGACTTTTGATCGCCCAATTCCAACGCCCATGAGCAATATCCCTTCAGGTCGGGACACCGCAAATACGGGGCTTCCCCCTTTTAATTGATCACGAATGTATTCGCGCCGATTCTGGATCGCTTCCAGCCAGCGATATGGATCTTCATTCATTGGAGACCTCTTTCTGCCACAAGGCCTTCTGACGCGGTCCAGAGATGTCTTCAATTCCGTTTCGGGATAGGAAACGGATCGTCGCAAACTTATCTCGGTCCGGGGCCACACCTCCTGTTGCGGAATCAAACTCTGCTGCGGTCATTAAAAGTCGGTTCGCGAGAACAATAGCGTCTGAAAGGTTCATCTCGCGGGGTTTTGGATTCCCCCAGGTATCCAGAAAGTGAAGCACACTTTTTATACTCCCACTTCCAGAGCCTGAGCCCGCGTATTTGGCCGCTTCAAACTGTGCCCCCAGCGGATCATAAAAAAAGATCATCGGCTTTCCTTGTGGGTCATTCATTTCGACCCCAGCAAAAAGAGGTGCCACAAGACCGATCCCTTGTATGGTCGCTGGAACATTATCCCGAAGCAACTTGGACAAGGCCCTTAACTTTGCGGCGAGACTCATGGATTGCAACTGGCTCCTACGGTAAAACTCAAACGAAGTTTGTAAGGTTCTTGCCATCTCAAACGCAACGGCCGGTACACCGGCTATCGCAAGGAGCGAATGCGCATCGAGCTCAAGAATTTTCTCCGTTTGGTCTGAAAATATGACATTCCCAGAGGTGGCTCTGTGATCCCCCGCAATGATAACTCCTTCTGCACAATGAAATGCAAATACTGTTGTGGCCTGTAATGGCTCATAACTCGATGGTATGAGGGCAGGGACAGGTCCCAAACTTTGCTTTGCTAATAGAGCTAAAAAGTCCCCGTTCATTCACCCGTCCGCTGCCGATATCTCTTGGCTTGATCTGGGTCAACTTTTTTCATCCGTTTTAACAGATCGTCGGTATTGGGTCGCTCGACCTGTGGCTCATGGGGTTCACTTCCGCCCCCTCCTCCTCCGGGGTTCGGTATCGCCGGACGCGGCTTCTGATTGGGATCAGGCATACCTTATTTCTACTCCTAACTGAGCGATTTTGCAAATGGGAGTTTTGACAATTGGTCCACTGTTTCTACTCCTTGTATAAACGCAACCGTTTGCGCTACAGCGTCTGAACTAAACAAATCTAACAAACTCAGTTTTATCCGACGCTTTTCACCTCTTATTAAAATATAATCCCACTGCGCTGACTCTACGAGGGGTCCGAACTTTTCAATACACAACCCACGCACTGCGGCTCGGGTGGTTAAAGGGGCGTTGATTCCGGTACTTTTAATTCGCTCCATCGGAAATGGCGATGTCATTGCACCTCCATCGAGCAACCCGTAAAAGAGTCCTCGTTCCTTATCCAATTCATGATACGCCAGATCAAGGCTCATCAAATGGGGATCGTCCGTAGCCACTTTTTCGGAGGTGCGAAATTGTTCAATAAGTTTGTACTTGGCACTCCAATCTAATCGATCCGATGTCGATAAGGGATCACGTTCCAGATCGTTAAGTGTCTTTTCCCAAACATCTAACACGGGTTTCCATTGTGGAAGCCATACGTCCCCATGCGCACGGACTAGTTTTAAATATTCCCGTTGCACGGCTACAGCTGTCGAAGCTCCAGATTTAAGATCACATTCCCATTTCCATTTTGGATCTCGTGATATGTCCTTCATGGCCTTCAGCGGATCGGCCAACTTCGGAAATAGGTCCAAAGATAATCCTCGTGTCAGTAGGTCAAGCACAAGCGCAGTCGTGCCGACTTTTAAATAATTCGCGTAAGGGGCAAGGTTGGAATCTCCCACGATTACGTGAAACCTCCGATATTTTTTTGGATTCGCGTGTGGTTCGTCGCGCGTATTAATGATCGGGCGCCGTTGCATGGTGTCGATGCTCTGGAGTTCTGAAAAAAAATCGCTCCTCTGGGATATCTGAAACCCGGCCCCTAAATATCGGTCCTCTTCTTCCCAAGCATATTTTCCTGCGCCTGTAAAAATCTGGCGCGTCACCAGAAAGGCCTGCATGGCTTCGTTTAAATACTCCCATGGAATACCTCGCGAGATTAAATAATTTTCGTGACACCCGTAACTGTGCCCTTGGAAATCGGTGTTGTTTTTATAGAGTCTGACCGGATTTTTTGGATTCAACTCATTTACGGCCTTGACGCAGGCCATGAGGATTGAATCCCCCGCCCAGTCCTGTTGCAGAAGCTCCAATAACGTTGAACACTCGGGCGTGCAATACTCAGGGTGCGCATGATCATTGTAAAATCGGGCCCCATTTTTAAGCACGAGATCACTTTTGATTTCGGTAAAACTTAACGTCCTCTGAGCGTCTTGGGCAAAATAATTCGCCTCGTCTGAATCCTGTAAGAGTTCTTTTGCGCGAAATCCACGCGCATCTACGTGCGGGTCTTCAAGCGAATAATCCCAACACATGCGCACGCCTGGCGTGATGGCACTGCGGACGAGATTGATGGATTCTGCAACGACATCTATATTTTCTGGGTTCTCTCGGGTTATCCCAGCCTCGGTCTCCAGTCCGAATTGAATATTCATGCGGCCACAACATTAAAGCAGGACTTTTGTCAGCAAACCCATAAAGGAGTTCACCCAAAGATTCCTAGTGGGAATCGCCGCATACTGTATAGGGCACTCACCCCATTATTCCAAGCATTAAACTCGCTGGACCCTTAGTATAAAAGTAGGGTGGGCTCAATGAGCTTTTACAAAAGAAGGAAACGACCCATTGAAACTTAAAGAATTTTTAAAGATCAATGCCAATCGTTTCCTCTTTATAAATCCCTATTTACCAAAAACTTTTTTAACGTCGCCCATTTTATTTTGAGCTTTTCCTTCAAGTTTTTCCCCTGCTCCACGGGCTTCTAGCGTTCCGTTTCCGGTAGCGCGTCCCACTTTCTCTTTTACAGTGCCCTTCGCTTTTTTAAGGGTACCTGTAAGTTTATCATTGTTTCCAGATTTCATAATATATTCTCCTTGAATATCTCATGATGCATAAATCATGCTAACCCAGCCTCAATTTCATCTATTTCATTGCCGTGTTCTTGCGAAGGAATGTGGGCACGTCTAAGTCTTCACCGTCCACAATTGTCGGGTCTGTCTTTTCGAACTGTCCTTTATTTACTTTTTCAAACCTGAACACATCCTGCTTAATCTTTTTTGAACCTTTCCTTGGGGCTGAGATTAAGGAGATGGAAATAGGATCATCTGTACCGAGCAAACTTTTAGATTCATCGATATCAGACGTTTCTTCATTCCCAAGAGCGGAAGCCTCGCCTACTACTTGTAATGGTTTTATTTCGAGCTTCTCAAATGGGGTCGATGCGAGGAGTGCTATTCCAAGTTTGCCTTTATAATTCTCATCAACTGTCGCTCCTGTAAATACGCTTACATTTAACCCCAACTCCTGCTGTATCGATTCAACCATGTGCTGGGCATCCTTTATGACCAGCTCGGGTCCGCTGATAATATGCAAGATAATCGAGTCTGCCTGTCTGAGCGCAATGCGATGCGCAAGGAGCGGGCTTGCAAGTGCCTTTTCAAGTGCCTCTTCCATACGCCCTTCGAGCAACATAGACTCCCCGTAGCCAAACAACGAATGCTGCTGGGGCTTTAAAACGTTTGTGATTTCCTCCATCCGAAGGTTCATCAATCCCTTGCACACCAGTAACCGCCACAATGTCGTGGCACATTGGGCCTGGATATCTGTCACTGCTGCAAATGTGTTTCTCAACCCGTCATGGTTCAGCATCGGCTCAACTTGATCACAACTAAATACAACCTCGGCGTCCAACAATGGTTGAAGCGCTTTTAATCCTTGATCTGCCTGAAAAAGCCTGCGTTTTCCTTCAAAAGAAAAGGGGAGTGATAATAGTCCTATCACTGCCGCACCTGCTTCGCGTGCTTGCGATGCGATAACGGACAGCGCCCCAGTACCAGCGCCACCTCCAAGGCCAGCCACGATTATAACGGCGTCCGCCCCTTCTAAGGTAGCCCGAATTTCGGCAACGCTTGCTTGAGCGGCTGTATTTCCCACTTCAGGATCGCCCCCTGCACTCATGCCATGTAAAATATGATTTCCCATGAGCACTTTGGTGGTCGCTAATGTGCCGGCGAGGGCCATTTCATCGGTGTTCATGGACACCAATCCCATTCCGGTTATTCCTGATAATACAAGTTTGTCGATCACCTTCATCCCTGCGTTACCGACGCCGCACACCACCAGCTTTTGCCTGGGTCGATTCACTTTCCGCGCAAACAAACTTTCTTGATTGAATTCGATCATAGGAGGGTCTCTTTGGGGGTTAAAACAAAATGGAAACGACAAATGACTTCGCGGTCTGCAGCATATCAAAGACCCAACGACCTATTCGGCCCATGGGTTGATGTTGATCCAGATCACGCTCGTTCAAAAGCTTTTTGCCGTAATTAATAAGCCCAATCGCGGTCGAATATTCTGGGTTTTCGTAAACTTGCACCACCCCACCGGACTTCTGTGCGGTAGTCAGGTGAATTGGCATCCCAAATACTTCATCGGCCAACTCCACTAATCCTGGAGTACGACTGCAACCGCCGGTGAGAAAAACCCCACAGCGAACAAATGGGAGCAACCCCTGCTTTTTTAAATCCTTATAAACAAGCTGAAGGGTCTCTTCCATTCTATCCCTCATGATCGCACACAATTGTGAGCTTTCGACTTCCCTCTCCGCAAATCCGACCTCACCTTTGAGATGGATTGTCCGAGAAACCGCCACAGATCGCCTTGATATGCTCCCATGCTCCACTTTCATCTTCTCCGCCTGACGGAGTGGAAGCTTGAGTCCTATCGATACATCGTTTGTCACATGGTCACCCCCCACTGCGAATGTTCCTGTGTGTCGGACGGCACCTTCTGAATACACGATGTAATCCGTGGTGCCGCCCCCGATATCAATCACAATGGCTCCCTGCTCTTTTTCCTCCGACTTTAAAATCGCTTGTGCACTGGCTAAGGAACTTAACACCACGTCATCCACTTTAATATCCAGGGACTTTACGCATTTGATGGTATTCTTAATGCGCAGTTCTTTGCCATGGACGATGTGATAATTGGCTTCCAATACTGTGCCAAGTTGACCAATTGGGTTTTTTATCCCTGCTTTTCCATCAATGTAATAATGCTCAAGTATACTGTGAATAATTGTGTGATCTGGGGGAGTACTCACTGATTTTGCATTCTTCATCACTTCGTCAATGTCATCCTCACTCACTTCACGGTCCTCACCTGAAATTGGAACACTTCCACGGTTGCTAAAACTTTGTATATGCGATCCAGTGACTGCGACAAAAACTTCCTCAATGGTGACGTCACACAATTGTTCGGCCTGGTTTAAAGCATCGTAAATACATTTGCTGGCATTGTCGAAATCCACGATTTCGCCTTTACGAACGCCACAGGAATCAGCTTTTCCAATTCCCAAAATTTGGAGTGTTCCGTCGTTCCGGACTTCTCCGATTACGGCACAGATTTTCGTGGTTCCAATTTCTAGACCTACAATAATTTGTTCGCGATATCGTGACATAAGGGGGATTCTCTGGATTATTGTTTAAATACAACGGGCACATTTTGTTCAACTGTCAGGTCAGCTGTTTGTATTTCTTTTGAGTTTTCCTGACAAAATTTCACTATCACTTCCAACCGCTCTATTTGGATATTGAGGTATTCGGTTAGGAATTTTATCCGAGCTCCATCGCGAGTGATGAGTGTCACTTGGTTCACCCTTGACACATCCACACTTGATATTTCAACCATCGATCGCATTGAACTCGTGCTGGTTTGTGCCAGGATTTTCATCGCTGCGAGTACCTCCGCATTCTCCACAGCTTTTCCTACCTGAACTTCCTCAAGGCGCGCCCCAATAAGTTGCGGCAACGGCGAGGCATCATTTGACCGAGGCTCAAGTATCACACCTTCCTGATCAATATGATATTCTCCAGCTAACATGGGTCGCGTACTTGTTTCAGCCACCACAAACCGAGCTAATGGCATACGCTCTTGCACGGTTAACAACAGTTTATCTGGCAATTCCCGGCGAATTTCCACCTTCTTAATATAGGGTGCGCCTTCCAATCTTTTCCGCACTTCCTGCATCTCCAATGCAAACAAGTTGTCCCCGGATTTAATCCCGGAATAACGCAACACTTCCTCCTTGGTCAGGCGTCCATTTGTCACTACCGAGATTTTTTTTAGCCGATACTGTTGATTCTCAAAGAACAACTGTCCCGCCACGTATTGAGCTCCTTTGATGGTGAGCAACAAACTGATCACAACGCCCGATATCAAAAGGATCCCACGCGTGAGCAAACGCCTTCTTTCTTCGTTTACCTTGCGGGAACGAACCTTCACTTCTAAATAGTCTTTTCTCTCACCTAAGGAGCGTTTGTAATTCATAGTCGCTTATTGCCCCCTCGTATTTGTTTTTTCTGTCAACCGCGCTTGGAGTGACAATTCCAAAATTCTTTCACACAGCTGGGGAAACGATATCCCTGCTGCCGCTGCTGCTTTCGGTAATAGGCTCGTCTCTGTCATTCCTGGTATTGTATTGAGCTCTAAGACCCACCAACGCCCTTGTTCATCCAATATAAAATCAACCCGTCCATACACAGGGTTTCCTAAACTTTTATACGCCATCAACGCCAATTTTCTGATTTCCGTTTCCTCTTCCAAACTCAATGGCGCGGGCACGAGGTACTCCGAGGCACCGCTCGTATATTTATTGGTGTAATCGTAAAACCCGACCTTTGGGGCTACCTCTACACCAGGGAGTACTTCTCCGCCCAATATCCCCACTGTAATTTCACGGCCTTTGCAATAGTCTTCAATTAACAGCGTTTCCCCATATTTAAAGGCGTCATCCATGGCGGGCTTCCATTGGCTTTCTTCCATCACAATGTGGATCCCAATGCTCGACCCTTGCAAGGGTGGTTTCACAACGACTGGATATTTCAATTTCAAAAGCACGGGTTTATTCTTTTGCACAATTTCAAACCCTGGGGTCGGCACCCCGCCGCTCACAAATTTGTCTTTTGTTTTTAATTTATCAAAGGCGACTTCGCTCAACTCGGCGTTAGCACCAGTATAAGCAATCCCTTTCCCTTCAAGTATCTTCTGGATCGCTCCGTCTTCACCGAAGGATCCATGCAGAGCGATAAATGCTGCATCCACTTCCTTAGGCAATTCAAACTCCGCTGATTGGATATCCACATCAGTCACCTGATAACCCAAGCTTCGCAAAGCTTTTGACACTGCGGCCCCTGTCCGGAGTGATACTTCGCGTTCTGTGGAAAACCCGCCCATCAGCACGGCTACATGTTTTGTCTTTAAATTATTCATCCTTTGACTCCTCCCCCTGACTCCCTGCGTCCGCGGTCGTCATCCCCTAAAACGATGAGATCACTTTCCAGCTCCAAACCTTTTTCTGTTTTCACCCGAGTCCGAACCAAGTCGATCAGTGTCAACACATCCGCAGCTGTCGCGCCTCCATCGTTTACAATCAAATTTCCGTTATGCTCGGATATGCGCGCTTCTCCCACGCGCGTGTTTCGTAGTCCTAAATCTTCTATCATCCGCCGCACGTCTCCAGTCGCCATGTTCCGAAACACCGGCCCGGGGTTGGCGACAGGGCCTCCATGCATCGAAGGATGCAACATCACTATCCCGCTGAGTCCCCCGTCACGAACAATGATGTGCGAATGCGATTCCACTATGGTCAACCGGACATGATGCACCTCAGCAAACGCTTTAACTGCGACGAAATCCTCTTGCGATATTGGATCCACAAAAAACTGGGCTGGACCTCCGACATGCAATGCCGTGTGTTTACGCATATGTTCCTGACGACAAACCTTGGTCTCTGTCGAAACCACTTTTCGGAGCATCTCGTAAATTTTAACTTCTTCAGCGAGGTTGCGTGCGACATCCAAAATGTTCCCAGCACCCAAAGTGATGACCAGATCCCCTGGCTCAAGCATGGCCGACACGCGTTGTTGCAAACGGAATAGGTGCGGTTCGTACGCCACATTTTCTTGGCCACTGGCTCGAACGGCTTCAAACAAAATTTCACCTGACACACCCTCCATCGGCGCTTCACTCGCGGCATAGATTTGAGTGAGAAAAAGATAGTCTGCGGCCTTAAACGCTGTGGCAAACTCTTCCTTCAACGCCTTGGTCCGGCTGTACCGGTGCGGTTGAAAGAGCGCAATGACCCGCTTCCAATTACCGTTCTGGGCTGCCGCTAATGTGGCTTTAATTTCAGTAGGATGATGCGCGTAATCGTCTACCACTGAAAAGTTTTCACTCTTGTACTTCACTTCAAACCGGCGTTTGGCCCCGGTAAACTCCCGCAACGCCGCATCAACTTGGCCTAGGGTCAACCCCAACTGCCTCGATAACGCCACCACCGCCAATGCGTTGGCTACGTTTTGTTCCCCGGGAATAAACAAATTTAACCGCCCTAAATACTCATTCCCTTCATACACCGAAAATGATGAACCAAATGAATTGAGTTGCACATCTCTGCCGCGAATATAGGCCGCTTCCCCTAACCCGTAGGACACTCCTTTGGGATTATTGGAGCAGAGGAGGAACGCATTTTTGTCGTCCGCACAATAAATAACTTTGACGGATGTGTGCTCAATGAGAATGTTAAACGCCTCTCGGATGGCGTATATATCGTTATAAAAATCTAAATGCTCTTCCTCGATATTCAGTATGATCGAGTACTCGGAAAGAAATGTGGTAATCGTTCCGTCGCTTTCATCACCTTCGGCCACAAACCATTCACCATCCCCTAGTTCCGCACTGGACCCCAGTGCAGGGACTTCCGCACCTACATAATGAGATGGGTTTAGATTCGCCGCGCGCAATACGAGAGCCATCATGGAAGTTGTGGTCGTCTTCCCGTGGGTTCCGGCAACAATAATTCCTTTTTGAAGGGATATGAGCGCTGCAAGTGCCTCAGCTCGGCGAACAACTGCTTTAGCGGTTTTTTGGGCAGACAAAAACTCGGGGTTCGTCGCCTTGATGGCTGAGGAATATACTACTAAATCTGCGCCAATTGGATTTTCAGCGGAGTGCCCCTGAAAGAATATAAGTCCTTGCTCGCACATCATGGAAACGACAGAGCTTTTCTGCACGTCTGACCCTGAAACATAATAACCACGCTGAATGAAAAGCCGCGCAAGCCCAATCATTCCGCTTCCGCCTACACCCATTAAATGAATGCGTGGTTTTCCGCTATTTAATAAAGAAATAACTTCTTCTACTTGCGACATAGATTCTCCAGTAAATCAGCCACTTTTTCCGCCGCGTCGGGAACATCCAAATTTTTTGCGTTCTGGGACATCTTAACCAGAACTTCAGGGTCCATTATTTTCTCCAGTTGGGCTGCTAACTCCGAACCCGATGTACTCTTTTGCGGCAACAACACGGCGGCTCCAGCCCGCACAAAAACGTTTGCATTTGCTGTCTGATGATCGTCAGCTGCTGCTGGATATGGCACCAACACGGAGGGTAATCCAAAGTGCGCCAATTCAGTCAACGACGATGCTCCAGATCGCACAACGGCCACATCTGCTACTCCGTAAATTTCTTCCATCCGCGAATAAAACGCCGATACAAATGATTTTATCCCAAGTTTTTCATAGGTTTCCTTAACCCGTTTATAATCATCTTGGCCGGTGAGGTGTATGAATTGCCATTGGGGGAATTTTTCTTCCAATGATTCTAATGCTGCCAATACAAGACTGTTGAGCCCAGTAGCTCCTTGGCTTCCGCCCATAATAAATATCGTTTTTTTATCTGAATCCAATCCCAACGCCTTGTAATCCTTGCTGGTAGCGTTCATCAATGACTGGCGGATGGGTGTTCCTGTAATCTGAATTTCACGCCCTTTAAAAAACTTTCTGCATTCGTCCATCCCAAGCACAATGGTGGTCACATATCTCGATACAAATCGATTGGCCTTCCCTGCAATGGCGTTTGAGTCGTGAACCATCGTCGGTATTTTTTTGAAGTACGCCGCTAAGACTGCGGGTGCTGATGTGAACCCGCCCATGGACAATACGGCACTGGGTTTGACTTCTTTGTAAATTCCCATGCAATGTCCGATTGCGCCAAAAAACCGAGTCGCAAACGAAATCATTTTGAACGAATAGATCCGTGGCATTCCTATAACAGTCAATTTTTCCACCCGATATCCGGCATACCCTTTAAGTGCCGTTTGATCGATTTCTTTAGGCGAAACAAAAAGCAACACTTCGTGTCCGCGTTTCTGCAACACTTCTGCAATGGCAAGCCCAGGGAACAGATGTCCGCCTGTTCCTCCGCATGCTATGACGAATTGTTTGCTCATTATATTTTTGGGGTAAAGTCCGCTACTGAAAAGGGATCGTGTGTCGTTACATATATTCCTTGCCGGAAAATGTTCATTAATATCCCTATCCCAATGAAATTCATGACCATGTTGGACCCTCCATAACTAATAAAGGGCAAAGGCATTCCTTTGTTCGGCAACATCGCTGTCACTACTCCTATATTGATCATGGCTTGTAGAGATATCAGCAACACTATTCCCGCTCCTAATATCATTCCAAACCTGTCACGACTGCAAATGGTGATCATTGTTCCGCACATCAACAAAACAATGTACGCCACCACAATGATGAGCGTCACCCTGAGCCCTAATTCCTCACCTATTACTGGAAATATAAAGTCGGTGTGCGGCTCAGGTAAATAGCTCCACTTCTGCCGACTGTTCCCTAGTCCGAGTCCTTCCAATCCACCTGATCCTATCGCTATCAATCCTTGCCAAACTTGATATCCGGCGTCGGATTTGTGCCCTTCGGGATCAAGGAACGCGAATAAGCGTTTGAGTCTGTTCGGCATCAGGATAGCCAGGGTCAACAGTCCTCCAAACCCTGCCACGGCAACGGGCATTAAACTCCTTGGACTTGATCCTCCTATAAATAATAGACAGAGTGCCACTGCCCCAATGAGTGCGGTCGCACCGAGGTCACGTTCCATGAGTATCAATATCAATGGCACGGATATTATAGCCAACGGATACAACATCCCTATTTTCCAATTGGCCATTTTCAATTGATTCCTATGAAGCCAGTACGCCAAAAAAACCACGATCGATAACTTTGCAAACTCTGAGGGTTGCACGGTAAACCCCAAAATACGCAGCCAACGTCGTGAACCGTTAATACTCACCCCAATCCCGGGTACGAAACATAAACCCAAAAGAACAACCCCAGCTCCGAAGATCCACCACTTATATTTATCCAGCTTGTGGTAATCGGTTCGGGCCGCAGCAATGCATCCAACCATGCCAACGACAAGCCATACGGCTTGCCGTTTTACATAAAAGTACGGATCGCCGCTCTGCTTTTTCGTCGGGGAACTGCTGCTATAAAGCATCACAAATCCCAGAGTTGTCAGCGAAAGTACGACAAGCACTAATATGATGGCACTGCGGTTATTCATCAGTTTGCGTTTTATTGATTCTGGTTGGCCACGGTCACGGGTGTCTGGGATGACGACACAATGGTATTGAATTTAACCAATGTTGTTGGACCTGCTCCACCGGCGGGCGTAGCCGGTGTGGGCGGGGTCACGACTTGTTTTTGGTCCGTGGCGGGTATGTTCAGTTTCTGCCCTATTTGTAATTTTTTCGGATCCTTAATTCCGTTGGCTTTCATGATTTCATCAGATGAAACATTAAAACGCTTTGAAATCTTGGCGATGCTGTCCCCTGACACAACGGTGTAGATCGACACGCCATTTGCTTGTTCTAACGCAGGCTCCTGTGTGGGCGTGGCGATGGTCGTGGAGTTTGTGGGGATCACTAATTTTTGTCCGATCTTAAGGGCGTCAGTTTGCATGTTGTTAGCTGCTTTAATCGCTTCAACGGTTGTCTTTTCGCTCCTTGCAATTTTAACAAGTGCATCACCTTTCTTCACCACGTAGATCCTACCCCCTGTGGTCGCTATGGGAGCTTGTACGACGGGCGCTTCAACGAGCGGGGCCGCCGCTACAGTTGTCCCGCTTGCAACGCGTGATGGCACGTTAACTTTCTGCCCAATTTTTAACGCGTCGGTGGTTAAGCTATTTGCGGTTTTGAGTTCTGCGACTGTCGTTCCGTGCTTCTTGGCTATTTTATAAAGGGAATCACCGGACACAACTGTGTGTTGGATTGTTGTAGTTGCAGCTACATTCGACACGGGTTGAGCCTGGATGGCTGTCGCACCTGTTGTAGGAGTTACTACTGGCGTAACCGTTTCTACTGTGGTTATTCCTGTCGGTTCGACTGGTTCCTGTCCTGGGACTGCAATGCGTGGCGCCGATGCGTTTAAATTCTCAGAGGGGGTCATTGTAGTGACCGGGTCCACGACTCCACTCGGAGCCGAAGGCGTCAGCTCTGTGCCTACTGCGTTATCAATGTCAATGACCGGATTTTCACTTTCTGTGACTGTCGTTTCGGTCTTGTTTTCTGCCACTGCGCGCATTTTGTGGCTGTTATAATATTGGTATCCTAAGATGCCTCCGATCGCCACCACATGCGCGATCAGCACAATGATGAATATTTTACTTAGTTTCATAAGGGTCTTCTGGTCTCCTGATTAGTTCGCTACTGCGATATTGGGTTTTTGGCTTTGCTGGTTTGCACTCAATGCGAGCACAAATTGTCTAAATTGTTCTCCGCGATGTTCGTAACTCTTAAATTGATCGTAACTCGAACAGCCGGGGGAAAGAATAACGACTTCCCCATCTTTCGCTTCTGCATAGGCACGTTTCACTGCGTTTTCGAGTGTCTCCACTTTTTCAACCGCTATAACTTCACCCCAAGCTTTAGCTAGTTTTTCCTGCATCTGTCCGATGAGGTACGCTTTAACCACAAACTTCCTGACTTGATCTGTGATTGCCGAAAAATCAAATCCTTTATCTTTGCCGCCCGCAATCAAGCGCACCTTGGTTTTATAGGATACGAGCGCCTTCTCCAAGGCATCGATATTGGTGGCCTTGGAATCGTTAATCCACGTGACGCCCTTAACCACGGCCACTTTTTCACACCGGTGAGGCAGGGGTTTATATGCGCAGATAGCCTGTATCACTTTATCCATTGGCAATTCGGCTACCTCAGCAACGGCTAATGTCGCCATGATGTTTTCGGCATTGTGTACTCCGCTCAACTGACTGTCCTTTTGGTTCATCATCAATCGACCACGGCAATAAATCCCGTCATCACGGAGTTCATATTCGGCTTTTGCCCCGTACGCGCTGAATGTCACGCGACGCGCTTTGAGGGGGGGATAATCATACTCAGCGTTAACCACGGCAAAGTCGCACTCAGCTTGGTTTTTAAATATCCTGAGTTTCGCCAATGCATACTCCTCCATCGTTGCATAACGGTCCAAATGATCCGGTGTAATGTTCAAGCAGACACTTATCCAAGGCCTAAATTGCTGGATCTGTTCCAATTGAAAGGAACTCACTTCCAGAATAATGACGTCCCACTCGCCCTTCTGGCGCACGACCTCACTAAACGGCAGGCCTATATTCCCAGCAGCCACAGCTTTTTTACCGGCGGCTTGAAACCCGGATGTTATTAATTCTGTGGTCGTCGTTTTACCGTTGGTCCCCGTAATGGCAACCACCGGACAATTGTTTATCCGATACGCGAGCTCGAGCTCACTCCACAACAGTATTTTATTTGATACTACAGCTTGTACCATGGGCCGCGCTGGGTCAACTCCTGGACTGAGCACGGCTAACACTTCGTCGCCTTGGAGTTTAATTTGTCCGATCGTTTGTACTTCGACTCCTTCAGCTTGCAATTTTTCCAATCGTGGATTCATCACTTCCACTTCGTCTTGAATGGTAACACGAGCTCCAATGGACAGCAGCAAGCGAGCGGCTGCTTCTCCGCTTGCTCCGGCGCCTATGACTAGGCAATGCTTATTTTTGATGAATTCCATTTCTATCTCAATTTCAAAGTACTCAATCCCAACAGGGCAAAAATGATGGCCAATATCCAAAACCGAATAACCACTGTTGATTCGTTCCAGCCTTTTAATTCAAAATGATGGTGTAATGGCGACATGGCAAATATGCGTTTGCCTGTGAGCTTGAAGGACATCACCTGAAGAATGACCGAAAGCGCCTCAAGCACAAATACCCCGCCTACGATGGCCAATAAAAACTCGTGTCTGGTTATGATCGCCACATATCCCAAGAACCCGCCAATGGCAAGTGACCCTGTGTCACCCATAAACATTTTCGCGGGCTGACAATTAAACCAAAGGAACCCGATCCCTGCTCCAAAGAGCGCCGAACACATGATAGCCAATTCCTCCGCCCCAGGCACATGTTGAACGAGAAAATATTTCGAAAAATCAGTGCGTCCGGCGATATACGTTAACGCCGTAAATACCGATGAAACGACTAACGTACATCCGATGGCCAATCCGTCTAATCCATCTGTCAGGTTCACTGCATTTGAGCTTCCCACCATCACGCATGCGAAAAAGAGTATGCTAAATATCCCCAAACTTGCAATCACAGGCGCCTTGATGAAGGGTAAAAATAGCTGGCCGAATATTGATTTTCCTTCGGCTGTTAAATATCCTTCGTGATACAACAGAATCGATCCGATCAGGACTGATAATCCAAATTGGACGACCATTTTCTGTTTGCCACTCACGCCCTTAGAGTTTTTCTTCACGACTTTTGCGTAATCGTCAGCAAAACCAAGTAACCCTAAGATTACGATCGTTAGTATGCCCAGCCAAACAAATAGGTTATCCAATCGCGCCCAACAGAGCGTGGATATTAAGATTGTCCCAAGTATCATGATTCCGCCCATGGTGGGGGTTCCGAGCTTCTTACCATGGAGCTCAAAGAGTTTATGAACTTCATCAGCGGTACGGATGGGTTGCCCAATCTTAAGCGATAAGAGACGGCGAATGACCCATGGGCCCATCATCAGACTCAGCAGGAGGGCTGTCAGTGCTGCCATCAATCCACGGAAAGTTATGTAACGGAATACATTAAATCCTTCCAAACCAGCAATGTCTTTCGTGAAGTAATATAAGTTATATAACATTTTTAATCTCCAACAGTTGCCATGCGGCTAAAACCTCTTCTAGACGCGCGCCGCGTGACGCTTTAAACAAGACAACGTCCCCCGGTCGGGCGAGGTTATTGATTCGTTCAGCTGCATCGGATATTGATGTCGCTTCATAAACTTTTTCGCGGCTCATCCCGAATCCTATGGCGCCGTCTACAACTTCAGAGGCGTGACCTCCTACGACGACAAGTTCATCGATGCCCAATTTTGCCACTTCTTGGCCCAGCTCAACATGAGCACTGTCTGCGTGTGTTCCCAATTCCCGCATTTCACCGAGAATGATTATTTTTTGTCCTGCAACTTCCAGATCGGCAAGAGTCTTGATGGCGGCTTTCATCGAATGCGGATTTGCGTTGTATGCGTCGTTGATGACTCTCACTCCGTGGACTGTCATTTCCTGTAATCGCATGCCCGGTAACTTCGCCGTTTTTAATCCTGTTGCCGCTTCTTCCAAACTGACTCCCATGGAGGCGCCAACAGCTATGGCGAGTAAGGCATTGTAAACCATGTGTTTTCCCACCACTGGAATCTCTACGGCACAACGTTTTCCTTGTCCGGATACCATGAAGGTCACCTTTCCGGTTCCCATCTGTATATCGCTGGCCATAAAATCGGCTTGTTCCTCAATCCCAACGGTCACAATTTTTCCGCGCACGCCTTCTTTGACCTTCGCAAACCATTTATCGTCCGCATTCAGCACTGCCACTCCTTCTGGCCCTAAACACCGAGCGACTGTTCCTTTTTCCACGGCAATTGCTTCTTCATTCTCAAAGTGCTCAATGTGAACAGGACCCACGTTGGTCACGACGCCTACGATGGGCTTCACAATTTCTACTAATGGTTGGAGTTCGCCTGGATGGTTCATCCCAACCTCAAACACCCCGGCAGTGTGTTCGCTGCCCGCTCGCAGCATCATAAGTGGAACGCCAATATGATTGTTCAGGTTCCCCTCGGTCTTGAGTACGTTAAACTTCTGACCTAGCACTGCAGCCGTAAATTCTTTAGTGGATGTTTTTCCGTTGCTTCCAGTGATCGCCACTGTTTTAAAATTTAAACTTTCACGATACCCACATGCCAGATTTTGCAGTCCGGTTAAGGTATCTTCGACGGCCACTATATTGATGTCTGCCGAAATAGAATGAGCGCGAGCATTAGAAACCATGATTGCTTTCGCACCCTTTTCAATGGCGGTGTCGATAAAATCGTGCGCGTCATACCTGTCCCCCACCAATGCCACAAATATCGACCCCGCCGCAATCGCCCGTGTGTCGGTCGATACGCCCACGGTCGTCGATCCGGCTTGTCCTTTGACTATCCGTCCGCCACTCCATTGTGCAATTTGGGAGAGTGTCAACTTTTCCATGGTTTTGTTGAAATCCATTTCAGTCCTTCTTCGACGACCTGTTTGTCATCAAAGGGTATGATTGTGTCGGCAAGCTCCTGATAGTTTTCATGCCCTTTTCCTGCGATCAAGATAACGTCCTTAGCTTTTGCAATACTCAATGCATGAAAAATCGCTTCCTTCCGGTCAGGAATGACTTCGTAATTTTTGCGCGTTCCAAACCCCTTTTCGATCTGCTTAATAATTTCCTCGGGCTTTTCTTTTCGTGGATTATCTGTCGTGATGATGGTGTGGTCGGCTAGCTCCGCTGCGACTTTTCCCATCAACGGTCGTTTTTTGGTATCCCGATTTCCACCGCATCCAAACACGAGTAGAACCCGGCCTGGTTTGATTTCCCGAATGGTGCGGAGTACATTTTCAAGGGCGTCATCGGTGTGGGCGTAATCCACAAATACGGAAAACGGCGCAGCCGAAAATACGGGCTCAAGGCGTCCTGGAACCCCACGCATTTTCTTCGAGCTTCGTGTCAGCTTACCGTAGGGAACACCGAGTGCATGCACGGCTCCGATGGCTGCTACTAAATTGGAGATGTTATGTCGCCCAATCAGTGGCATTTCTACTTGGTAATCGTGCCCGGCGGTATGTAATTCAAAGGTCGTGCCTTCGCGTGTAAGTGCCACCTTCTGGGCTTTGAGTGAGGGGTCACCTTCGAGTCCATAGGTGACGATCGTCGCGTTTAACCCAGCTTTGTTCGCCAGGTAACTTCCCCGCGCGTCGTCAGTGTTAAGTACGGCTGTCCCTTTCTTTTCCCCTGTTCCTAAATTCCTAAAGAGAATCGCTTTGGCCTCAAAATATTGATCCATCGTCTTATGATAATCCAAATGGTCTTGGGTTAGGTTCGTGAAAACTGCCACGTCAAAATCAATGCCAAACGCCCTCTTCTGAACTAATGCGTGTGATGAGACTTCCATCACCACGGCTTCACACCCGCTCTTTACCATCTGCGCCATGTATTCAAAAACTTCTAATGCTTCAGGGGTTGTTCGTGATGCAGGAATGACCCGGTCCCCAATTTCATATCGCACGGTTCCTAGAAGCCCCGTTTTATGTCCGGCTTCTTCCAAAAGATGTTTGATCATGAACCCGACGGTCGTTTTTCCATTCGTCCCTGTCACTCCAACGACTTTTAACTTGCGGTCAGGATGCTCATAAAATGTGGCTGCTAATTGGGCCATCGCCTTTCGCGAATCCGCGACTTGTACTTTGGCCGCTTTCCCTGCTGTAAATCCGTTCCGCTCGTACACCACTGCGGAGGCCCCGCGCGCGAGAGCTTGCTCAATATAACTGTGCCCATCCACTTTCTCGCCCATTGTCGCAATAAAGACATGGCCCACGGCAACGCGCCGGGAATCATAACTGATTCCTGTCACTTCCCGCTCCAGATCACCCTCTATAAAGAGTGATTCAATCGTTGTGAGTAGTTCCTTGAGTTGCATGATCATTTACCGCAATTTGAGATTTTTCAGCTGGGATGATGTCCAAATGCCGCGCGACTTGGGCGGAGATGTTGCTGAACATCGGCGCCGCGACTTGCCCTCCATAGGTCAGTTTGGCTTGTGGCTCATCTAACATCACTAGAACACAAAATTCAGGATCGTCGGCGGGAAGATATCCGATGAACGATGCGATTACTCTGCCGTCTTTCCGCGTATCATACCGCTTGGTTTCTGGATCCAACTTCTGAGCGGTCCCGGTTTTTCCTGCAGCTTTGTACCCCGGTACAGCCGCTTTCTCAGCTGTCCCTCCTTTTTCAATGACCGATTTCAGCGCTTCACTCATCATTTCTGCCGCTTTAGGAGATACGGCACGACGCACCACCGTTGGATAATATTGCTGCACCACTCGACCTTCTTGATCCGTCACCTTTTGAACCAGTATGGGCTTCATTAACAACCCCCCATTGGCGATGGCTCCAAAAGCCATAATCATCTGTATGGGTGTCACCGATATTTCATGACCCATCGGCAAATGGACGATGCTAATTCCGGACCACTTTTTGACCGGTTTAAAAATTCCTTGTTCTTCCCCGGGTAACGGTATCCCTGTCCTCGTCCCAAATCCGAAATTCACTATGTATTCGTGCAGTTTCGCAGCACCTAATTCCAAAGCCACTTTTGCAGCTAAAATATTGCTGGAGGCTTGGATGCCACGGTGCACGTTCATTGTTCCATATGATTCATGGTCATGAAGCACTTTCCCGTTGTACAAAAACTTTCCGTTTTCACAGAAAAACTCGGTATCTAGGTTCACCAATCCTTCGTTCATCGCTGCGGATATGGTCACGATCTTAAAGGTCGATCCTGGCTCAACGGGCCCGGTGATCCCACGATTCCTAGTAGCTTCAATATTTGTTTTGCTGTTGTTGGGATTAAACGTGGGGCGTGTGGCCATTGCCATTATTTCCCCTGTCCTAGGTCTGGTCACAATGGCTAAGGCCGCTTTAGGCCGATACTCTATCACTGCTTTGTCGAGTTCGGTCTCAACGATGTGCTGGATCATTTGATCAATGGTCAACGTAATGTTGTACCCGTTGCGTGGAGCCATGTCCTGTACGCGGTAAATAACCAATTCATTCCCTTGGTTATCTTTCTCTGTACGCCTCCACCCGTCTTTTCCTTGTAACTCACGATTCCATTTTAATTCGATTCCTCCGGCACCTTCCTTTTGGTCACCTTTGACAAAACCGACAACGTGACTGGCTAACTCTTGGTTTGGATACACGCGCAAAAAGTCATCCTCAAAATAGATTTGCCCACACCCTATTGCTTTCACCTTTTCCACTGAGTCCATCTCAACTCGCCGTTTGAGTTCGACGTAATGCGTTTTTTTATCAATTTTTTCCTGCACTTCGGCCGTGGTTATTCCCAATGCTCCACTCAGTTTGTACACGAGATCAGCCCGCAATTCGTTGACGGTGGGAACCTTGGTATGGGGTGCTTTACTGACTTTTGCTTGGGCGCGTTTGATTTTTTTATCCCACACTTCACGCAGGACTATCGGGTCAATCGTAATTTTTTTCAGCGGCAAACTCGTGGCAAGCAGTTGGCCGTTGGCATCTAAGACATCCCCTCTACGGGCTTGGATGGGGACTCTGCGCACATGGTTGTCCAAAGCGTGTTCGTAGTACTTTTCGTTTTGAACGATTTGTAAGTAAACAAGCCTGCCTGATAAAACGCTAAAAGCCCCCACGAATAGGAGGCTTATTAACAGAGCTCTAGTTTGTGCATTCCACCGCATTTTTTTATCTCATGTTGCGTAGGGTGGTTACGGTGTTGTTCTTCGCAAGAACACCCTCTTTGACTCTGATGAACTGGCTCTCCCCGGGGACGACTAATCCCAGTTGCCACTGTTGACACTTCGAGGCCACGAGGCGAGGGCTTTTCAGATAATATATCTGGCTGACTAGGTAATCATTCTGACGTCGCGTGGTTTCAATTTGGGTCTCAATTTTTTTGAGGTCCGTCCCTAAACTCATCAGCCTGTTTTTCTGTACAAGGTATGAGAAAAACAATCCTCCTAATATAAGACATGCAAACACTCCTTTTAATATGGGGAGCGCCTTTAACGTATTGGAATTTTTTTTACGGTTCCTGTTCATATTTATTCCTTAGTTTTTTCCGCCACCCTCAACTTCGCACTGCGCGCCCGAGGGTTTTCCTGTAATTCTTCTTCCTCTGCTCTCTCCGGCTTGCGCGTCACTTGCTTCATCGTGTGCCGTATATTCTTCAATGTGTTCGGTAACTCGGGGGTGTCTTGATACTCCGACGACCGGTCACGTATAAAATTTTTAACTATCCTGTCCTCCAATGAATGAAAGGTGATCACGGCCATCCGCCCCCCCTTCGCCAAAACTTTCTCTGCCTTTTCAAGGCCCTCTCTCAGCGCGCCTAATTCATCGTTCACTTCAATTCGTAATGCCTGAAAGATTCGGGTGCCTGGATGTATCCCGCGCACCCGTAGCTTCTTGGGGTACATATCTTCTATTATTTGCGCCAGCTCGGTCGTGGTTGTTATTTCTTTCTCTTTCCGCTTGTTGACGATCGCCCTCGCGATGGGCCGCGCTAAGGGCTCTTCTCCGTACTCCCGAAACACCCTCACAAGTTCTTCTTCCGACGATGTCTGCACGATCTCGGCGGCTGTCAGTTCTTGGCTTCGATTCATCCGCATATCTAATGGGCCTTCTTTCAAAAAACTAAACCCACGCCCTGCTTCATCCACGTGCCAAGAGGAAATTCCTATGTCCAACAGAACTCCATTTACTTTTCCCACTCCCATTTCCTCTATGACTTTATCCAAATCCCGAAAATTCGACTTCCTCGCTGTAAACCTGGCCCCAAACCGCTGTAACCTCTCTCCTGCATACGTCAGAGCCTCATCGTCTTGGTCTATTCCAATGACGCTCACGTTTCTGGGGTCACTTAATATCGCTTCTGAATGTCCTCCGCCTCCCAACGTTCCATCGATATATATTCCTCCTGCTTTCAGGGCCAACCCCTCCAAAACCCGACTCACGAGCACCGGGCGATGATAAAATTTCACAATCCGTCATCCGGCTGCTGATTCGACGTGATTGTTACACTCGGAAACCCATCCTGCCCAAGTATGTATCTCCGCCTAATCGACTCCAACGAATCACTGGACGCCATCGCCCACTGCTGCCTCAGCCCGCTCGATCCTCTGACTCGACGAATTTTTATAGTTGATACAGTAAAAACCTCTGCGCCAGTTCTTACTATTTGTCCTGAAATTTTCTGACTCATAATATTCCGTGGTTAATATTGAGCTAAATTCCAAAGTCTTTTGTAAATCCTACTGCATTAAGCGCGAGGTCTGCATTGTTACGTGCGTACTGGACCTTCCCAAAAACCTTAAACCGATCATTATTCCCGCAAAGTGCCACTTCTTCTTTGATCGTTATCCCAGCTTTTTCCATCTGCGTTGCTTGAAGAATGATCCGCCCTGCTTTATCAATTTCTACTAATGATGTGTTCGAACAGAGCCAAGCAATTCGTTTTTGCTTTTCCTCCTGAGAAAATGCTACGCTTTCCTCAAGGTTTTTTATGAACGTATCAAAGGTCTCTTTCGGAAAAACAACCACACACTCGTCAGAAGGATGCGCAAGTGCATATAGCTCATTCTCCACCCGCCACTCAGAGGGGATAGTCAACCGCCTCTTGTCGTCGACGGTGTGGAAAAAGGTATTAAAATATAAGCGCCCCATTTCGCCACACTTTTACCCATAATGCCCCAGTTAGTCAATAAGTTTCATAAAATGAACCACTTATGTCATTTTTTAAGCACTGTTAAACCGCAATACATGGGGCCTTGAGATCAAATGGACCACTATATATTGTGCTGCTCCACCAATTTGTGAATTTTAACTGCCAACCCTCAAAACAACTTCAATCGAGGTAAAAGGTACGACCGCGAAAGATTGGGGAGAGTGAACTTCAGATGATCGCGGATTTCCGCAAATTATAGCTGATGAGTTTTAGGCGCAAAATACGCAAGAAAGAATCGGGAAAAGATATGTTCACACGAAGGCACGAAGGATTCGGGAAAGGCAACCGCAGATTAAACGGATGAGCGCAGATTTAGGGAAAGCGCAGGAAGGGAAATCTGCGAAAACGCAGCAGCACAGACATGATTGTCTATGCCACACGGTAACCCAAGCAGGGTGGCCTTTCATCGAATCTCCGAATGACCCGCGAAAAACGTATCATTAACAATTCCGGCTGTGTTTCGCAGATTTCGTTTTCTGAGCTTTCCTTTAATCTGTGTGAATCTGCAATTCTAAAGTGCTGCCTGAAGTTGTCCGTTATGCTGTCTTTTGGGCCTTTTCGCGGCGAATTTCCTAATGTAACTAGTACTTTACCGAGCAGCCGTAGGGCCGAGTATTGGCAGATTTGACGGGTTGGCCTGCGAGGATGGATTCGAGGGCTTCTGAAACGTAGTTTTTAGCCAATTTGACATCTGCTTGATCGGTTGTGGCTTTGTCATCAATAGCGCCTTGGTAAACGATTTTACCTGTTGTATCGATTACAAACATGTGGGGCGTGGAAGTGGCTCCATAGGTTTTGCCCACTTTCCCGTCTGCATCAATTAAAATAGCTGTACCTGCGTACTTTTCTTTTTCCGCGCGCAAGACATGATCTTTATCGGAATAATAGCCCTGTTTGCCTTTTGCGGAGGATACAATTGAAAGCCAGACCACATCTTTTGTCACCCATTGGCTTTGAAGTTTAGGCATGTTACCCGATGAATAATGTTTTACTACAAAAGGACAATCCCAGTTAAGCCACTCGATAACGACCATTTTGCCTTTAAATAAGGAAAGAGAGTGTTTCTTGCCATTGATATCTTGCAGCTTAAACTCGGGAGCCATAGCGCCCGTCTCGACCGAAAACGCAGTTTGACACAAAACGAACATGAACGCCGTAATACTCAAAAGAAGATTTTTCATCCTCCAAACTTAAGTCTAAAATCTCATTACGCAAATGAATAACGCATCACCCAACTCTACGCCGGACCCCGCCCCCCAACGAAAAAGGCGCCCGCGCTATTCCGGGAAAAACCCCCGAAATTTCCTTCATAAATACAAAGAACATGGCCCGAATGTTGATGCCACCACGATCGAAAAGGTTATCGCATCTGGCAAGACCCCTGCAGGAATGCATCGACCCGTTATGGTTCAAGAAGTGATCGAGGCACTCCAATTGAAAGCAGGAATGAAAGGGGTGGATTGCACCACCGGTTATGGGGGACACGCGAGAGAGATATTAAAGCTTATCGCCCCCAATGGGGTTCTGCTCTGCATTGATACCGACCCCATCGAACTCCCGCGCACCGAGCAACGCCTCCGAGCGGAAGGTTTTTCTGAAGAAAATTGCCTCGTTCACCGGATGAATTTTGCCGGGATAATGAGTTTCTCAAATGACACCTTTAGAGCGCCGTTTAATTTCCTTTTGGCCGACCTCGGGGTTTCCTCCATGCAATTAGACAATCCTGAACGTGGGTTTACTTATAAATCTAACGGGCCGTTGGATCTGCGCATGAATCCTTTAAAAGGAATACCGGCCTCCCAGTTACTCGCTAAATTGGATGAAAGGCAATTAACTCAACTCATAACAGAAAGTGACGAACGCCACGCCCCACATTTGGCCGAAAAAATTCTCGCAAAAAAACCTAACACCACCCTCGGACTCGCTCAAATCGTGCGTGATACCAAGGCGAGCCAAAGAGTAACCGGCGAAGAAGTCGAAAAATCAATTGCCCGTGTGTTTCAGGCGTTGCGAATCGAAGTCAACGGCGAGTTTGAAGCGCTTGAAACGTTGCTCAAACATTTACCGACTCTCCTCATTCCCGGTGGCCGAGCAGCGATGATCAGCTTTCATTCAGGTGAGGATCGACGCGTTAAAGCGGCGTTTGCCGAAGGACACCGTTCCGGAGCCTATAGCGAAATTTCAGAAATTATCCGACCATCGAGCGATGAGATCAGATCCAACTCACGCTCCTCCCCCGCCCGAGTACGCTGGGTCCAAAAGGCCTAAAAAACGCATTATGGAACCGCAGATTAATAAAGATTAACGCCGATTTTTTTCTGAGGTTAAAAGTTTCTTTGTCTTTTTCCTGGTTCCTTTTTGAGGCTTTTGCGCCTTTTCGCGGCTCATCCTGTGCATGCTCTTCCCAGTTCAGTTCAAAAATATCCTTCCAACCCAATACACAAACAACTAACTTTCATCCCTCAAACTGCCTGATTGTTCCAAATGAAAAAGCTTCTCGTTCTCATCCTTTGCACAGGCACCTCGCGTAGCAGCCACCTCGCCACGGCTGACGATGCAATCCGCCTGGTCGACGCCTGCGTGGAAGGTCAGAAAGTTGCGCTATGCAAATCCTGATTATTGAGGATGAAAAGAAGACTTCCGCCTTCCTGAAAAAGGGGCTGATGGAGCATGGATTCTTTGTCGAGATTGCCGTGGATGGCGAGGAGGGTCTATACGCGGCGAAAGATCGGAGTCCGGATTTGATCATCCTAGACGTCATGTTACCACGCCTCGATGGCTGGGCCGTCGTCGCCGAGTTGCGCCGGGCCGGCGTTCACACGCCATTGCTCATGCTCACCGCGCGCGATAGTGTTCAAGATCGCGTGAAAGGTTTGGAACTTGGGGCCGATGACTACATGGTAAAGCCCTTCGCATTTTCGGAGTTGCTCGCCCGGGTGCGGACGATCCTGCGCCGCGCGCCTGTGCGGCAAGATGAAATTACGCGCATTGAAGATCTCGAAATCGACGCGCGTCGGCACAAGGCAACGCGCGCGGGCCGGAACCTGCAACTGACGCCGAAAGAATTCGCGCTGCTGGGTTTGCTCGCGCGTTCCTCGGGCGAAATCATCGCGCGAACGAGCATTGCCGAGCAAGTGTGGGATATTAATTTCGACACAGGCACCAACATGGTGGAAGCGGCGGTACGGCGGCTGCGCGCGAAGGTGGACGATCCTTTTGAAAAGAAACTCATCCACACCGTTCGCGGAGTCGGCTATGTCCTCGAAGCCCGCTAAGTCGCATTCCCCCGCACCGGCTTGGTCGATCTCGGCACGGCTGGTCTTCCTTTTCACGCTCGCCGCGACGGCGCTGCTACTCGTGGCTACGGTCACAATCTACTTCGCGCTCGTGCGTCACATGGACGAAGTGGACACCGATTTTCTGCGCGAAAAGCTGCGATCACTTCGGGATGATCTGGTCGAAGATGGGCTTCAGCGCGACATGCTTCAGCACGTAGTCGGAGCCAGCCGCAATGCCACTGAACCATTCACCTATCATGTGCGTATTTTGACCGACAGCGGGGAGAGCCTCGCGGAGACCCCGGGAATGTCTAACCTGCTCCCGCGAGAACGCTTCGGAATCCCAGCGCATTCGGGCGAAGCAAACCCGCCAGTTGCCGAGCTGCGAAGCACCGATGGCAGGCCATTTTTGGCGCTCGCCGCTGGCGTAGAAAGCGACGCGGCCAGCGAAAACCGCTGGATCGTGCAACTCGCGCAGGATCGTTCGAAGGACCGCGCATTTCTGCGCGACTTCCGGGCGCTGCTCATCGTGCTACTTGTGCTCGGTGCGGGAGCGGCGGCGGGCCTCGGCCTGTTCGTGGCACGGCGGGGTTTACGTCCGCTAGATAAAATGACAGCTTCGGTCGCCAGGATTGAAGCGTCGCACTTGCATGAACGAATCGGCAGTGATGACTGGCCAAAAGAACTGAGCGCGCTGGCTGGCGCTTTCGATGAAATGTTGCGCCACCTCGAAGATGCCTTCGCTCGGCTCTCGCAATTTTCGGCCGATCTTGCGCACGAATTACGCACGCCCGTTTGCAACCTGCGCGGTGAAGCGGAAGTGGCGCTTTCCCGCCCCCGCTCACCGGAGGAATA
>JAWXCD010000117.1:0-29521 GCA_034440535.1 Verrucomicrobiota bacterium
AATAGCTCGCCCACAAGCGAACGTTCTTCCTTCAATTCATTAACTGTGATGTCAATTTTACTCTGACTAAACTCATCAACTTTAAGCCCTTGAACAATTTCAAGTTTTTTACCGTCGGAACGAACAGGGAATGAGCAAATGATACCTTTTTCAATGCCGTAACTACCGTCGGAAAGCAGACATACACTATGTAAATCACCTTCTGCTGTTGGGAAATGGATGGACCGCACTGAGTCAACTATCGCATTGGCAGCACTGGCGGCCGAACTCGCCCCCCGAGCCTTGATGACAGCTGCTCCACGCTGCTGAACCGTTACAATAAACTCACCTTTTAACCACTCATGGTCCGTAATAACCTCCGTCACGGGTTTCCCACCAATGGTCGCATGGGTGAAATCGGGATATTGTGTCGCCGAATGGTTCCCCCAAATGGCCAACCGTTTGACTTCAGTCACTTCAACCCCTGCTTTTTTGGCCAACTGCGATTTTGCCCTGTTTTCGTCAAGTCGGGTCATGGCAAAAAAGCGGTCCTGCGGAATTCCAGTCGCGTTGTGCATGGCGATCAAGCAGTTGGTATTACAAGGATTTCCAACAACATGCACGCGGACGTCGCTTGCAGCGTTCTTCTCAATAGCCTGACCTTGGCCAATGAAAATTTTTCCGTTAATACCTAACAAGTCTTTCCGTTCCATCCCTTGTTTTCGGGGGACACTCCCTACCAACAACGCCCAATTCACGTCTTTAAAACCAACGTTAAGATCTGCCGTGGCGATAACACCCTTTAGCAGGGGAAACGCGCAATCGTCGAGTTCCATGACAACGCCTTGAAGCGCAGGAAGCACAGGCTCAATTTCAATAAGATGCAGGATCACCGGTTGCTCAGGACCAAACATGGTTCCCGAAGCAATTCGAAATAGAAGTGAATACCCAATTTGGCCGGCGGCCCCGGTAACAGCAACATGAATGGGAGTTTTGTTCATAATCGTAATCCTTTAAATTTAAAGAGGCGCTGATTTAATCAAACGTGCTTTCAGCCGCAAGAACTTAATAATAAACATTTCACATATCGCCCACATACTGTCCTTTGGGTATATAAGATTTAAAATTCGGGACAATCACCACCTAAGGACACCTGACCTTTCTTTACAATGGTGGTTACTGCCTTAAATTCTGGTTGAAATGAAGGAGAATGATTTAACACTGCGTATGGATACGCTTTCCAAGCGGTCTTAGAAGCTGCAAAGGACGCTATCATATTGTGTAACGATCAAAGCTTGGTCATTTTATGGAACGAAGCCGCCCGGAAACTTTCGGTTACACCGGCGAAGAAACCGTGGGCAACAATTTGAACATAATTATCCCTGAACGGTATAGGGCCATGCATACGACAGCAAGGCTCTACAGACTGCGTGATACCCGGGAAACGCGTCTCATTGGTAAAACCGTTTATTTTTTGTGGGAATTATTCGGGATATTTCGGAGCGTAAACAGTTGGAAAAAGCCCAAGAAGCGGCCAAGGCTGATCGTCTTTTTAGGGAAGTTGCTGATCATGCCCCCGTGCTGATTTGGGTGTCTGATGCGAACGGCCCCCTATATTATTTTAATAAATGTTGGTGCGAATTTACCGGACGAACTCTCGAAGAGATTGCCGACAATCAATGGTTGGCTGACCTACATCCCGACGATCAGAAACATACTTATACCAATTACGTCGCTTCATTTGAAGCAAGGTTACCATTCCAGACGGAGTACAGGTTAAAGCGGCATGACGGGGTGTATCGTAATATTTTGATGAAAGCCACCCCGATCATTCCCAACCCTGGGGAATTTAACGGCTTTATCGGAACAGGGACTGACATAACCGAAATACGGGAACTCGAAAAATACCGCGAAGAACACACTGCTTTCATCCGCCGCATCCTTAACTCACTTCTGGGCAGTGTGATTGTTCTTGATGAATCTCTTAGGGTGCGCGTCGCTAATGACGTCGGTAGTCTTTCTTGAAAAAACAGGCGATCTTTCAAAAGCCCTTTTAATCATCGCGTCTAAAGTGGCCCAATCGGGAATTCAATATGTACCGCAAACGTTTGAGGATACTCTCGTGTATCGCATCCATGGAAAAGCGGAATCATTTCTACCTAGGGTGATTCCCATTGCACAGGAGTCAGGCTCTACTATTCCCGCCACGGCCGTTATATTGGAGAACGTGACTGAACTCCAAGTCATGCTTGATCTTAAATCTAACTTTGTGGGCACCGTGAGTCACGAACTCAAAACGCCTCTCACTTCCCTACGTCTCCTCTTGCATTTGCTTGATGAAACCGAATTGACCCAACGCCAAAAGGAGATGGTGACCATTGCCCGGCTGAGGGCGAACGGTTATTGACAACCCTTCAAACCTTTCTCGAATTCAGTCACGTGGTCACTGTTCCTGAAAAAGCGTCTGTCGCTCAGTTTACGCTCGAAGAAATTTTTCATGACATCCGATCTGATTTTTCCAATCTCTTAAATGCAAAGTCCTTGGTCCTGAACGTGAATATACCGGAGACGGCCATGGTATTAGGTAACAAGCGCCTTTTTCACCATGCGTTGGCCAATTTGATAAGTAACGCCATCAAATATTCCCCAAAAGCTGGAACCATTTCCGTCACAGCAATTGAGGAGCCCACTCTCATTATTATTCGTGTTAAGGATCAAGGTCCGGAGATTCCTCTGGAACAACATAAACATATTTTTCAAAAATCTTCCGTGTCCCGGGGTAAATGGAATCCGGAACAGGTCTTGGTTTATCCATTGCCGAAAAGTTTTTATCGGCCATGGGCGGTAAAATCTCATTTACGAGGCACCCAGGCGAGGGAACCGAGTTCATCGTTGTACTTAAAAAAGCCGGCGGCGACCACACTCTTTAGCCATTAAGGCTACTTTCTAAAGTTCAAAAATGGGCATAAAAAAGGCGGGGTTAAACCCGCCTTTTAAATTATGGAGTAGATGTGGGAGGTGGTGGAGGAGGATCTTCTTTTTTCTTGTCCTTGTCCTTGTCCTTGTCCTTTTGTTTTCGCTCATCATCATCACGCGTTTGGTTACCCAAACGATCTTGGTTCAATTCAACATTAGGAAAGGTTTTGGGAGCGCCGTCAAAGTTATCGCTTTTGCTCAGTTTGGAGATGAGATCTTGGAATCCTTCCATTGAGGAAATCGGCTCATCAAGAAGTATATATTTTCTGTCTTTTTCATCCTTGGGTAGAAACATGAAAGCTTGTTTGTCAGTGACAATCTTTTCCTGACCGTAATCAAATAATGCTCTCAGCACGTCCTTGGGGACATCCTTTTCAGTCCGAATATCCATGATACTGCGTAGTTGTACGACTCCGGGTTTGGCGCGCCATTCGACGGCACCTTGTTTCGTATAAACAATGACAAGCTTTCCGTCTGGACTGACGTTAACAAAAAAATCTGTTCCACGCACAGATCCAACTGACAGAGGGGTTTCTACTGAAAAGGTTGATTTCCCTTGGAGCTTTTGGACTTTGAGAAGAACTGTGCCCTTTTTTAAAGCGATCTTTGTATCCATGTCCTTGTTTTCTTTGACCTTACTCGCTTCAAGTTTTACAATCGTATTCGGTTTGATTTGGAATAGTGTAAAGGAGGCACCTTGCTGGAGAATGGCACTTCCTGATGCGCCAGTTGATACAGAACTTCCGATAGGAATGTTCTCCCCCAATTTAAAAGTCTGCGGGGTGGATGTGCCAGGCATTGTAAATGTTACCTCGCCTTCCTGCGCTAGTGCTTTCCAATAGACGCTATCCTGCGCCCATGCCGGAATGTTAAGAAGGGCGAACGCAACCAAAAAGAGAGCATTTATACGCAACATACGGTTTTTTATTTGTCAGGCCTCAACATGGGCCTAGGTATTAGTATACAAGACCTAATCGATATGGCAACCGCTCATTTGCCTTCATTTGACCCCAAATGCCTCTAATTACCGTTAAAAATTATGGTTTTTTTGGTTTTTTATAGAAATGATCGTAAATAGCCTTCTTTAATTCATCTATGCCAGTCCCGTTTTGAGCCGATATCGAGACCACCTTGCCCTTATGCTTTTGCTTAAATATTTTTAGCTTTTCCTGTGCTTCTGGCAAATCAATCTTGTTCGCCACTATAATTTTGGCTCGTGTGGTCAACTCCGAGCGATACATCTTAAGCTCCTTGCGGACCTTGGCGTAATCATCCCACGGCTCGCGCCCTTCACTTCCGGCCATGTCCACCACAAATAAAAGCAGCTTGCACCTTTCGATGTGCCTTAGAAAATCATGCCCTAACCCCACATTTTCATGCGCCCCTTCAATAAGCCCAGGAATGTCAGCCACTAACGTTTTACGGTAATCAGGGTAATCAATAGTTCCAATGATTGGATTAAGCGTAGTAAAGGGATACGCCGCAATCCGCGGCTTTGCATTCGACAGTTTCGACAAAAGTGTCGACTTTCCCGCATTCGGATATCCCACAAGCCCGACGTCAGCTATCATTTTTAGGATAAACAGATATTCGCCGGCCTGCCCTTCTCGACCGTGTTCGTATTCGCGTGGCACTTGGTGAGTCGGTGATTTCCAATGGACGTTCCCACGCCCTCCGCGACCGCCTTTGACCAGAACTATTTCATCGTCCGATAATACCAAATCGGCCACAGGTTCAAAATGCTCAAAGGCTTTTGGATCCAAAGGATTGATTTCCTCTTCGGGCTCTACGTTTTCCAGATCATAAAAGGCTTTAAGTGGAGGTGCAGTCTTTTTATGATTCGCCAGCTCCAAGGCTTCCTTTTCAAGCCAGCGTACCGAATGAAATTCCTCTTTGACGTCCCGAATCTTTTGATTCGCAAGTACCTCTCGGTTATCACGGATTTTATAAATCACTGTACCAGGAGGAACTCTGATAATACAGTCGCGTCCCCCTTTTCCGTGCATCTTTTTCCCGAGGCCATGGCCCCCGCGTTCCCCTTCTTGGTGCGGTACAAATTTGAGTTCGACTAAATTATTAACCGAGGCATCGGCTCGAACGATGATATGACCCCCATGCCCACCATCCCCTCCGTCGGGTCCACCAAACGCAGCTAATTTTTCACGTCGAAAACTGACGCAACCTTCGCCGCCCTTACCGGCCTTGGCATGAATTACAACTCGATCAACAAACATAGGTCTACAACCTACTTTTACGGGCCAAAATTACAAGGTTCAATAATGGTCCCAGTCATTTCTCCTTACATTTTTATAAAACCGTTTGATCGAGCGGCGGCTCTCCTTTAAAATGACGATGCGCATTTGTCGCTGTCACCCGTGCAATCTCGCTGAGTGCCTCACAAGTCAAAAAGGCCTGATGTGCCGTAATTAAAACATTGGGGAACGTCAGCAGCCTAGACAGCTCGTCGTCATGAAGCACAGACCCTGACAGATCTTCAAAAAAGATTCCCTCTTCCTCTTCATAAACGTCGAGAGCCACTCCACCAAGCCGCCCTGATTTTAACACTTCGATCAATGCTTCCGTATCGACTAATTTACCTCGACTCGTATTTAGGAGGTATGCGCCGGGCTTCATGGAACCGAACGTCTTTGCATTCAGCAAATGATGATTCTCCGGTGTCAGCGGACAATGTAAACTGACCACATCGCTCTGCGGTAATAATGTCTCAAGGTCCATGTAATCCACATTATGCTCACTCGCCCACTCCTTGTCCGGATATGGATCATACGCCAAAACACGGCATCCAAATCCACGGAAAATCGTGCCTGCGATTTGGCCGATTTTACCTGTACCCACTATTCCCACCGTTTTTCCATGGAGATCAAATCCCACTAGTCCATTTAATGAAAAGTTGTGATCACGCACTCTATTAAAGGCTTGGCAGATTCTCCGGTTCAACGCGAGCAAGAGCGCGACTGTGTGTTCCGCCACAGCATGAGGTGAATAAGCCGGCACTCGCACCACTGTGATCCCCGCCGCCTTCGCTGCTCCTACATCCACATTATTAAATCCTGCACAGCGTAGTGCCACCAAGGTCACGCCTTGTTCTTTCAACTTTTCCAAACATAATTTGTCCAGGCGGTCATTTACAAATACACAGACCGCACGGAATTCATGAGCCGTTAAAACGGTCTCCAACGACAAGCGGAACTCGTGGTATGTCGCTTCCACTCCCAATTTTTCCAAGGCTTCCCCTAAATATTGGCGGTCGTAGGATTTAGTGTCGTATATCGCAATTTTCATGAGCAGTTTTAGTTTTCTGTCCTCGTCCGCAGTGACTGATAATATCTATTCAAACTTCTATTTGAAAAACATCGTACGAGGGATGACACAATCATCGACTTCACTTCCTTACGATCAACACGAATTCGGTCCGCGACGGTTAACGGGTTCCGCGCCGGGTCTCTCAGGAATTCAAGCGTGCGGACTCCGATCAAAATAGGCCACGCACACGCAAGTCGCATCCGCACTTCCCGACGGGGATACGCAAGCGTGTATGCCCATCCGGCGTCGAGGTATCCATTGGCCCGAGCAAGCCACTGGTCATAAACGGGCCGCAATTGATCCATCATGAGTGGGTTCAATAAATCTCGCGGGCTCAACCCTTGTCTGCGAAGTTCTTCTTCGGGAAGATAACAACGGCCATTGGCGAGGTCCTGCGGTATGTCGCGCAGAATATTGATGAGTTGCAGGCCTTTCCCGAAATTGGTCCCATTCTCAAGGGCACTATCGACTTTCCAATTTTTTAGAGATGGTAAATGAACCAAACACATGTGCGTCCAGAATTCCCCCACGCAACCAGCAACTAGGTACGTGTACTCATCGAGTTCTTCTTTCGTTTTGAGCGCCACGAGTTCATCCGAACTTTCTTTAAACCGCTGCAAATCCAAATCCTGACCACGTATTATCGTCATCAAAACATTTGTAATGTGATACCGGTCGATATCGTTCATGCCATGGAGAAAAAAAAGGCAATCGTCCATGTGCATCAGCAATGCCTTTTCTCCTGCTGACGCCTGATGCGACATGAGTTGTGCTTTCATTTCCTGCACTACCCTTAAGTTTGTTCCTTTTTTTATCATCTCCCGAAGTGCATCCAGATGCCTGCGCCGGTCGCCTGACGCAATCACTTTCGTGTCCGCAATAGTATCCGAAGCCCGAGCCAAAAGGTAAGCGAGACTTAATGGGCCACGCAACGAATGGGGTAGAATCCGAAGCGTTAAATAAAACGACCTAGAAACTTCCTTTAATATGGGCCCTATTAATGTCTCAAATGTGGGTTGCACTTGCCCTCACCCTAAACAGCACCGTCACTGAGCTCAAGGTGGATGTCAGTGAAATTTTCGCACTTCATTCGTAACTCCCAAAAGGAGTACTCTTTTGTTTCTACTTTCTCTTCTTATCGCCGCTAATGTGTGCTAGGTGCTTGCGTAAATATTCGGCTGTATACGATTTCTTGTGCTTGAGGAGTTTGGCGACTGGCCCTTCACATACCAGAAAACCTCCGCGCTCCCCTCCTTCAAGCCCAATATCAACCACCCAATCGGCTTCCGCAACAACATCAGGATGATGTTCAATAACGATGACGGTATGTCCGGCATCAACGAGTTTATGCAAGACTTGTATCAACCGTTGGATGTCTGCCATGTGCAACCCAATGGTAGGTTCTTCCAAAAGATATACGTTTTGTTTTTTTCGAGGATCAAAAATCCCTGGCAGTTCGTTGATGTCCCGGCGTGCAAGTTCGGTCACCAACTTCAATCGCTGGGCTTCTCCTCCAGACAATGTCGGACTTGATTGTCCTAGGGTCAGGTAACCTAAGCCTGTCTCAACCAGAAGGTTCAACCCTCGCCCAATCTTGGTGTGATTCTTAAAAAACTCAGCGGCCTCTTCAACGGTCATTTTTAGGACGTCACTCACGTTTTTATCCTGATACACCACTTCGAGTGTCTCGCGATTAAATCGTTTTCCTCCACATGTGTCGCAGGGAATATAGGCAGAGGGCAAAAAGGCCATCTCCAGTTTCACCTGCCCAGCACCTTGACATTCTTCGCACCGCCCGCCCTTGGTGTTGTAGGAAAACCGTGACGCCGTATACCCGCGCATCCGAGCCATGGGTACGGTCGCAAATAAATTTCTAATATCATCCATGAACCCCACATATGTCGCGGGTGTTGAGCGGGGCGTTTTTCCAATGGGCGACTGGTCCACTTCATACACTGAATGAATCATTTCCGCCCCTTGAATACTTCCCAATGCGGGTTGATTTTTGACTTTCGATTTTCGGTCCACGCTCTTTTGCAACAACGGAAGAATAACCTCCCTCATTAACGTACTTTTCCCTGACCCAGACACACCGCTTATCACGGTCATCCTGCTTTTCGGTATCCGAACGTTGACGTTTTTGAGATTATGCAAATGTACCTTTTGAACTGATATAAAACTGTGCTCACTTGTGACGGGTCGATAATGTCCCTTAACTGGATGTTTCATGGGATCCCTTAAACACGCACCGGTTCGAGATTCCTTTGATTTACAGATGTCTTTGTACGATCCCGCCACGATCACATTCCCGCCATGCGTTCCAGCTCCCGGCCCAAGATCAATGATATGATCCGCTCGCCGCATCGTTTCTTCATCATGCTCGACAATAATCAGGGAATTGTTCCGTGATTTAAGGTCTTCAAGTGTGTTCAGTAAATTGACGTTATCGCGCGGATGCAAACCAATGGTCGGCTCATCAAGTACGTACATCACACCTTGTAGATTGGATCCAAGTTGCGCCGCGAGCCGGATGCGTTGGGATTCCCCTCCTGACAAAGTTGTGCCTGACCTTCCAAGTGTCAGGTACTCAAGTCCAACATGCTCCATAAATTTAAGGCGTTCCGTGATTTCCGGTAAAATATCCCGCGCGATAATCAATTCTTGATTCTTAAGCTTCTTGGCCATGTTCTCGAAAAACATTCTTGCTTCACGCACAGGCAAGTCACTGACCACCCCGATGGAGTTTCCCTTGAGTTGCACGGCTAAACTGACTTTATTTAATCGTTGCCCGGCACAAGTGGGGCATACTTCTTCTTCAGTTTCATCATCTGTACGAGTCCGTTCCTCGGCAATATCGCGTTGGAGTCCTGTCAGATCTGCATCAATGCTTTTATTTTTCGCGATACTTCCGAATCCGCGACACTCTGGGCACCAACCGTGGGGCGAGTTATACGAAAACATACGAGGGTCCATCTCGTCGAAAGAGCGGCCTGTTTCTGGGCAAAATCTCTCCGTGCTAAACGTCATTAAACGATTGCGTTTTTCCAACCCGAAGCATGTGCCCTTTCCAACTTCAATGGCCTTACTCACTATCTTTTCTAACTCGGCCTTTGATGTCTTCACACTTACGACTCCAACGACTGCCTCAATAAAGTGCTCCCGAAACCGGTCCATTTTCTGAAACTTTTTAACCTCAATCAAATGGCCGTCCGCTCGCAACGTAGTGTATCCTTTTTTCTCTGCCCACTTCGCCACATCAGTATGAAATCCTTTCCTCCCTTTTACGAGGGGTGCGAGCAACATCAGTTCTTCTTTTTTTAATTGCGCTTTAACTTGCCCCAGCACGTCCGTGATCGATTGTTTCCTAACGGGGACTTTTGCATCGGGATCATACTGTGTCCCTAACTTTGCCCAGAGTAACCGCATAAAATGATAAACTTCGGTTATCGTTGCCACGGTCGATTTCGCGCCGCCTCTGGTCACTTGCTGTTCAATCGCTACTCCAGGGGGAATGCCTTCTATTGAATCAACGTCCGGCTTCTCCATCTGACCCACAAACTGTCGAGCATACGCAGACATACTGTCCATGAACCGGCGTTGGCCTTCTGCGAATAGGAGGTCAAATGCCAAGGTTGATTTGCCGGATCCGCTCATCCCAGTGATGACCACCATCTTGTCTCGAGGTATATCGACTGAAATATTTTTCAAGTTATGATGCCGAGCGCCCCGAATGGAGACGACATCATCTTTGGCAGACTTCTTTTTGCCATAGGTTGAGGACGGGGACTTCAGCTCCATACCTACCTGTTTTAAATGCGCATTCAGGCACTTGGCCGTGTGCGAGGTATTTGACTGTATCAACTTTTCCACTGGACCAGTGAACAGAACAACGCCTCCTTCATCCCCAGCTTCAGGCCCTAGATCAACTATCCAGTCTGCGCATTTTATCACGTCCAGGTTATGCTCGATCACAATCAAAGAATGGCCCTGATTTAAAAGCGTATCAAAGGTGTTAAGCAATTTCTGGATATCCGCAAAATGTAATCCGGTCGTCGGTTCGTCCAGGATAAACAAGCAGCGTTTTCGTGCGGGTCCCTTTACGCCTTCCTTCTTCGAGTATTCGGATGTCCAGTCTTCATCAGTCACACTCGATCCTTCAACGCCCGCCATGAATCCAACGAGTTTAACACGCTGCGCTTCACCGCCTGAAAGTGTTGAAAGGGGTTGTCCCATTTTTAGATAACCTAGGCCCACCTGCCGAAGGTAATCGAGTGGACCTGTAATTTGATCGAACGCCTTAAACTGCTCATACGCTTCGTCAATGGTCATATCGAGGGTCTCAGCGATGGAATGACCTTCGTATTTTATCTTGAGCACATGCGGTTGATATCGCTTTCCCTCGCATTGGGGGCATCGGACATAGACGTCTGAAAGGAATTGCATTTCGATTTTCTCAAAACCGTTCCCGGAGCACCTTTCGCATCTGCCTTCATTGGAGTTAAAGGAAAATGCGGCTGATGATAAACCTTGGCTGAGTGCATCTTCGGTACGCGAAAATAAGGTGCGGATATGTTCAAACACACCTAAATAAAGGGCCGCCGTTGATCGCGGCGTGCGCGCGAGGGGAGACTGGTCTACCAACACCACATCATCAATGGTCTCAAGGCCTGTGAGGTCTTGGCATTGTCCGCGCTCACTGACTGCAAATCCTTTGGCATGCTGCGCATTTTTAAAAAGAACATCATGAACGAGGGTCGATTTCCCAGACCCAGACACACCTGTCACGCATACAAATCGATTCAGCGGGAACTCAACAGATATATCTTTTAAATTATGTTCACTCGCTCCGATAACTTTTATCAAAAGTGGGTTGTCCTGTGCGGGTGCGATACGCCCTTGACGCTTGATCTTCTCACGCCCGGTGAGGTACCGCGCGGTAACGGTCGATGATCCTGCAAGTTTGTCTAACGGCCCGTGAAAGACAAGGTTTCCGCCCTTCTCCCCCGCCCCCGGCCCGAGGTCCATAAGGTAATCCGCTGTTCGAATCACGGCCTCTTCATGTTCAACGACGACGAGCGTGTTACCACGGTCGCGCAGCCGCTTCATAATCGCTAACAATCGTCCCACGTCCCGCGGATGTAATCCGATGCTGGGTTCATCCATCACAAACAGTGTGTTCACCAAATTCGTCCCTAGGCATGTCGTGAGGTTCACGCGCTGGACCTCACCGCCTGAAAGGGAGCGTGTGGATCTATTGAGGGTCAAATACCCCAAACCTACTTCACACATGTACTCCAAGCGGGACACGATTTCGTTTTTAACAAGCCGATTCCCTTCATCACCTTTTTCCACTTCTACAGACCGAACTATCGGCAGCGCGTCCTTGACGGGAAGCGTGCATAATTCTGGAAGGTTTAGTCCTTTTATTCGGTAAAACAACGTTTCAGGCTGGAAACGATTCCCTTCACAATCAGAGCATCGCGAATAACGGCGAAACCGCGCAAGTTGTACTCGGACATGCATCTTGTACGCCTTGGTCTCAAGCCATGAAAAAAATCCTTTAACCCCGTACCAACCGCCCGAATCCCATATTTCATCCAACTCCCGATCGCATGTTTCCCCTTGAATAATAAAATCAAACTGCCACGGTTCGAGTTCTTTGATCGGGAGGTTAGTTGGAATGTTTTTTCCTTTGCAGGCTTTAATCATGTCTTTCTGACATTGCTCATTCGCATTCCCTTTTTGCCACATTTTTACTGGCCACTCCGCTAGACTTTTATTTTTATCAGGAATGGCGAGGTTATAATCAATTTCAATCACACGCCCAAACCCACGGCATTTTGGGCAGGCTCCGAGTGGATTATTAAAACTAAACAAACTGGGAGTGGGTGCCCGAAACGCCCGGTCGTCCGCAGGACTAAACCAGTCATTTGAAAATACGAGGTCCTTCTGCCCAGTGCTCGGATAAGATACAAGAATGACCCTGTCTTTTCCATACCGGTACGCCGTTTCTATCGCCTCAACAAACCGCGCGCGATATGTGGGTTCTATGGTGGTTCGGTCCTGGACCACTTGAATCGCTGTACACTGTTTCGCAATTTTTAAATGTGTTTCAGGCTCATCGGTACGAAGGACTTTTCCCTCTACTAAAACGCGGGTGTACCCATTCTGATTTAAAAACTTTAATGCTTCCTCAATTTTGCCTTCAGCTCCTATGGTCATGAAGAACGTAATGAGGTATTCGCGTCCAGAATGTGTCGCATTAACCTTTTCCCATACCATCTGCGGAGAGTCTGGTGCCACCACCTCACCGGTCTTGGGACTAATGCATTGGGCCAGATTGGAATAAAATACTTTTAGATAATCGTTAATTTCGGTCATTGTCCCAACAGTGGACCGCGAAGATTTTACGGCATTCCCTTGGTTGATCGCTATTGAAGGAGGAATTCCTATAATCGCGTCTACTTGTGGTTTATCCATCCGGTCTAGGAACTGACGGGCATAAGGACTAAACGTTTCAACGTACCGCCTTTGTCCTTCCGCATATAAGGTATCAAACGCCAGGGATGATTTTCCTGATCCACTCAATCCTGTCACTACAGTTAATGTATTGAGTGGGATCTCGAAACTGAGGTTTTTCAGGTTATTCTGGCGAGCACCGCGTACGCGTATTGAGCGAAGATCCGACATATAAGGTGACGACTATAATCTACAATGTCGTCGTGTGCAATTTGGTGTATACATTTTCGGCTATTCTTACACGCTTTTGTTTAGGCGCCCCATGGTTCAACCGCTCCATCTTTAACCATAAACCGACTAGCATCCGGCAAAAGTGTTTTGTCCCACGTTTCTTCAGTAGCGGTTAAAAATATTTGTGCGCGTGTCCCAATTAATTGGATGAGTTTATTTCGGCGTTCAGAATCAAGCTCGCCCATTACATCATCAAATAAAATAAGGGGAGCACCTGTGGATTTCCTGAAAAGTAATTTCCAAGCGGCAAGACGCATCGCCAACGCCACTGATCGTTGCTGACCTTCTGATCCATAGCGCGCAAGCTCTCGCCCATCCAACGTCAATTCTAGGTCATCCCGATGTGGCCCAGCTATGGTTTGGCGTAATCGCATTTCCTCATCGCATTGTTGGTTGAAGGTCTCGGTTAAATTTCCCATGGATGAATCTTTATACCTCACTGCTAACTTTTCCCGAGAACTGGAAATTTTATTGTATGCCACACGAGCAAATGTAGACAATCGCGGCAGCAAATCACACCGCGCCTGCAAGATGGGTAGGGCATTTGAAATGAGTTCAACGGTGTACGCTTGAAAACCTCTTGGATCCTGCACTCCCTTTTTAAGTAAACTATTCCTATTTAACAGAGTGCGCGCATAACGATTCATCAGACCCAAGTAATTTGGATTTAAAAGAATCAGGAGTTCATCAAGGAACCTCCTGCGAAATGCCGATGTACCTCTTGCTATTTGAATGTCATGAGTGGTAAACGCAACAGATAATGGCCACTCTTCCCGTTTCAAAACTTTTTTCCTATTCAGAAAATGAGTTTTCTCTGCACCAGTAAGTTTGACCTGTATGAGGTTATCACCTACCCTTGCGGCGACTTCCCCATTTTGTTCTCCCTCTTTTAAAACTTCCTTCCAGCGAGTAGTTTTAAAAGAGCGTCCTGTGCATAAAAAGTGCACAGCTTCGAGGATCGACGTTTTACCTTGGGCGTTCAACCCAAGAAATATATTAACCTTTGGATGCAGCGATAACGTAGTCGAGGCATGGCACCGGAAAGAATTTAACCGAATCTTATCGAGGCCCACTTTTTATGTCTCCTAGGCTCTCCCCATATTAAGACGTGGGGCGCATTGGCATGATAACGTATAAGAAAGGTGTGTTGTTCTTAATCACGCCCGGGCTCAATTCATCAGTGAGTTCTATACTAATCATATCACTATCAAGGTTCCGTAAAGGATCTAAAAGATAAAAAGGATTATACGCAACGGTGATATCTCGACCTTTATAATTGATTGGTAATTCTTCCCTCGCCTCACCTACATCAGGAGTGTTTGCAAGGATCACTAATGTATTTTTACTGAAGGTTAGTTTAATGGAATTTGATTTATCACTTGTCAACAAACCGACACGATGAACAGCCGCTTGCAACGTTTCGCGTTCCATTGAAATACGTTCTTTAGGCTCAGCAGGCAACACCTGACGATAGTTTGGATATGTTCCATCAATGAGTTTTGAAATTAAAAGTGTTGCCCCGATTTGAAATGCGATTTGGTTCTCAGAAATACTGAGCTTAAGTTCGTTCTTATCTGTTAAAAGCCTTGATAATTCATTTACAGCTTTGGTGGGAAGTATGACATCGCACTCATGGCTTTTTGGAAATTCCATATCATGGTCAACCAATGCCAGTCTTCGGCCATCCGTGGCAACAACTGTCAATTTGTTGTCTTTAAAACTCAAGAACACACCATTCAAAACATAACGCGTTTCGTCTGTTGAAATAGAGTATGAAACTTTTTTAAGAATTTCTTTAAAAGTTTTTTGTTCAAATTTAAAAGTCCGCGCTTCGTCGAAATTTGGAAAAGGCGGAAATTCTTCTTCGGGAAGCCCAATGATTTTAAAAGCTGATTGGCCACTTTTAATTGAAGCCACGCTTCGATCGTCAATGTCAAATGCCAGGTCGTTGCTTGGCAATTCTCGTACGATGCTAAATAACCGACGCGCAGGGAGTGTCGTTGTTCCTGGCACTTTAATGTCGGCTTCAATATTACATTTAACCCCTACTTCTAAATCTGTAGTGGTCAGTTCTAAACCTGTGTCGGTTGTTTTTATGAGGACGTTAGATAATATAGGAAGCGTTGTTTTTGTACTTACCACGTTTTGTACGCTTTGCAATCCTTCGATCAACTTGTCTTTTGTAACGTCAAATTTCATACTTTTTCACATCTTGATTATTTATTTTTTATTCAACAGCTAAAGAAATAGTATTCTTATAGTGTGTGAATAACCCTCTACTTCTATTTCATCGTACTGCTTTTCAACGGGTTACAGCCAAAAATAACGTGCGAATAATTTGTTCCGTTTGGTTGCTAACCGTCTTAAGGGACTACTATTCAAAAATTACGGCGAGTTATCAACGCATTATTTCCAGAATTAAACATCTTATTCACGCTGCATTTTATCACTCAAAGTGTTCACCAATGACCGCATAGCTTCATCCTGTGTCATTCTGTTCTTCACTTCTTTGCACGCATGAATGACAGTACCGTGGTCACGGCCCCCAAAGGAATCTCCAATTTCATTGAGACTTGACGGCGTGAGTTGACGAGAAAGGTACATGGCGACTTGCCGCGGGAAAGCGATATTTGCGGGGCGTCTCTTGCTTGTCATGTCTGCCACCCTGATGTCGAAGCGTTCGGCTACGCGGCGTTGGATAAGATCAATGGATATGTTTTTTTTAGCTTCTTCGTTAAGGAAATCCTTGAGTTGGACCTCAACCTGTTCGATGGTTATTTGTTTGCTGCACAACGATGCGTACACGGCGATACGAATCAGGGCTCCTTCAAGACGACGAATGTTGCTGCGTATCTTTTGCGCTATAAACTGGACGACATCGTCCGGAATGTAGGTATTCATTAACTGCATTTTTTTGCGCAGGATCGCTAATCGTGTTTCTTCGTCTGGCGCTTGAATTTCAGCTGTCATCCCCCATTCAAATCTGGACGAAAGCCTTTTTTCCAAATCCCCAATCTCACTGGCGGGACGATCACTCGACATGATGATCTGTTTATGGCCTTCAAATAGGGTGTTAAAAGTATGGAAGAATTCTTCTTGGCATCTGGCTTTACCGGCAAGGAATTGAATGTCATCGATTAAAAGAACATCTGCCTGTCGATATTTTTTACGAAACTTCACGAGTGCGTTGTTTTGGATTGCATCGATAAATTCGTTGGTGAATTTTTCTGACGAAATGTAAACGACCTTTGCGCCTTTTTTGGAGTTCTGGACATGATGCCCGATCGCATGCATGAGGTGAGTTTTACCTAGACCGACGCCACCATGGATGAATAAGGGGTTGTAGGTCTTGCCGGGAGCGGTTGCTACGCCCATGGCTGTTGCATGTGCGAACCTGTTATTCTCTCCCACGACAAATGTTTCAAACGTAAATTGGTTCGATAAAACGTTTTCCTTATCTGGTGACAGCATTTCCCTAGTTGTGGGTGGTTTAGGTGGAATGTTCTTGGAACGAACTGTTATTTTAGGTTCGTCGTCTGCTCGAAATTCAATTTCTATATGGCGGCCTGTAATGGAAGCCAAGTGCGACTTCATCAGGGTCAGGTAATTATCTTCAATCCAAATTTGATATATGTTATTTGGCACGACAAGGACCAAGCGGTCTTGTTCAAATGCCAAGGGCTTCAAGTTAGAGAACCAACGTTGAAACGTGTCAGCATTTACATCTTTTTGCAGCTTTTGGCAGCATGCAGCCCAAACGGCAATTTTTTCCATGGCTTATTAACAGGGTAGGGGTTAGGTCCTTTTTACAGTAAAACTTTCAGTGCTCTTTACCTCGTATGCAAACTAAAAATAGGAATGTGACTTATTTTTTATTGACTGAGTTAACTTATTGAATATCAATAGGTTATTCGTGTATTAAGTCGTTTTCCTCCCCGGGGTTCAGGAACTTCGGTTTGCATGTGGTATCTCTAGAATTACAGCCTCTTCGGCTAAAACTCTAGCGAAACTTACTTACAAGTTATTCACACCCTGTTTCATGTTGACACTGTTTTATATAATTAGCGTTTATATTTTATTTTCGGCTGCCAACCCTGTTATCATCCCATTCATGGCCTACTTTATGACGTCATTCTTAACAATAAGATTTCAGTTAGGTGTCAGCTTTATTACACGTATTCACAATTTTTAGGAAGCTGGACCGTTTTTTGGGTCGGATTGTGACAAGTTTTCTAATCCTTACTCTAGATTTTTTGAGTTTATAGCCGAGTTAAGCGATTTTCTTTGGCTTCATATCCAATAAAAAAGCGGCTCCTAAAGAGCCGCTTTTTTGAGACTATTCTAAAAACGTGATCTTACACGTCGTAGTACATGTGGAATTCATATGGATGAGGACGCAGGCGCAAATTGTCATAATCTTTCTTGCGCATTTCCACGATGGTTTCAATTAAGTCCTTCGTGAACACATCCCCTTTGAGAAGGAACTCGTAATCAGCTTCCAATGCTTCCGCAGCCCCGAGCAATGAGTCAGGGGCGCAAGGCACTTTCTTGAGTTCTTCAGCAGGCATTTCGTACAGGTTCTTATCCAAAGGATCCCCTGGATGAATCCGATTTTGAATACCATCAAGTCCAGCCAAAAGTTGGGCGGCATGTGAAAGGTATGGATTCGCAGCGGGGTCAGGTGTTCTGAACTCTATACGCTTGGATTTAGGACTTTGTGAGTACGTTGGGATACGAATCGCAGCACTACGGTTACGTGCGCTATACGCGAAGTTAACTGGGGCTTCATAACCCGGGACCAACCGCTTGTAGGAGTTGGTTGTTGGATTTGTGATCGCAGTCAATGCACGGGCATGTTTAATGATACCGCCAATGTAAAACAGAGCCATTTCGCTCAAACCCGCATAGCCATTTCCTGCGAACAGAGGTTTACCGTCTTTCCAAAGGCTCTGATGAGTATGCATCCCTGAACCGTTATCACCAAAGAGGGGCTTTGGCATGAAGGTAGCCGATTTGTTCCACTTACGAGCGACATTACGCACAACGTATTTATAAAGCTGCATGTCATCGGCGCATTTTGTCAATGAATTGAACACAATGTCAATTTCTGCCTGACCTGCTGTGGCCACTTCGTGATGCTGACGTTCAATTTTTAGGCCCAGCGATTCCATGACTAATGTCATTTCATTGCGAAGGTCCTGTTGTGTGTCAGCAGGTGAAACGGGAAAATACCCTTCTTTATGGCGAATTTTATATCCAAGATTAGGAAATTCTTCTCGACCGCTGTTCCAGATCGCTTCTCCGGAATCAACACTGTAAAAACAGGCATTGTTTTTGTTGTCAAAGCGGACGTCATCAAAAACAAAGAATTCGGCTTCTGGTCCGAAATAGGCCACGTCAGCGATACCAGTGCTTTTCAAATAAGTTTCAGCGCGGTGTGCGATTCCACGTGGGTCACGATTGTAAGCTTCTTTGGTCATCGGATCGAAGATGGTGCAAACAAGGCTGAGTGTTGGCTCAGCGTTATACGGATCAATCATCGCAGTTGTTGGGTCCGGAATAACAATCATGTCTGAAGAGTCAATGGCTCTCCAACCACGAATCGATGAACCGTCGAAACCGAGGCCTTCTGTAAAAATTTCCTCGGTTAATTCACGTAGTGTAGTCGTGAAATGTTGCCAGGTTCCCTGGAGATCAGTGAATTTGAAATCCACCAATTTGGCGCCTTTTGATTTGGCGTAGTCTATTACTTCTTTTGGTTTCATGTTCCTCGTTTAAGGTTGAGTGAGGTTCATCCTTGCCTGATACCTCGCTCGGTTCTCTGTTTATTCTTCTTTAAATGACCAGCTAAGGGGGATCATTTAATGTTCTTTTAATCACTTGTATTCAAAGCGCCCGTTGAGCAAGCAGTATGCCATCACGGAATGTAGTTGCCACTTTCGGTCTCTAACTTCCTCTGTTTCAACTTCCGAAGTTTATAAATTTATTTTTTCGGACCAAATTGGTACTTTTTGTTTTTAAATTTGGTGTTGTGTTTTAATCACTTCTATCGATTTGACACAATAGAAATGATAAAAAAAAACCCCGACATTGCTGTCGGGGTTAAATAATTCATTAGAATTAGAAGCTGTAAACCAAGTTCACACCAATAGTGTGTTGGTCGTCTTCGCCAGCGAAACGTTGTCCACCGTCGCTAAAGTCGGCACGGTATTCAACACGTGTCAGCAAGTTTTCCCAAAGGTCAAAACCAGCAGTCAATGTTAAGCTGTACAGTTCGTCAGTTCCAGAGTTAAGGAAACCAGTGCGGATCCCTGTATCGTCGCTGAAGTATTCACCACGTGCAGCCAAGCTGAACTTAGGAGTGAATTGGTACTTGGCGTAACCAGCAACACCCCACCAGAGGTTGTCGTTAGCTCCGACAGCGCTATCAGCCTGACCTACGTCGGCGTTGAAGCCAAGGAGGAGGTTCTTGAACGCAACTGGTGACCAGTTGGCCCAGATGTCGTAAACCCAAACGTCGCTAGAACCAGTGGCAAAGCCAGCTGTGTTTTCGCCTGTTGGGCTCATAATGAAGGAATTCGCAATGTTTGCGTTTCCACCAGGAGCTGTCCAGTTAACGCGACCTGTCACTGCCTTACGGAAGTGGCGGCGTTGTGCGGCAGGGAACACTGAATCTTCGTTGTTCCAGCCGTTAACGATTCCAAGTTGAGCATCCCATGTGTCATTGAACTTATAAGAAGCCAATGCACCTGTGTGTGTCAAAGGAATTGCGAATGTAAACAGAAGACCACGGCTAAAGTTAAGATTAGCTGGGCTTTCGATTACTTCATATCCAAGAAGGGTTACAAATTTACCCATCTTGATGTCAAGTCCGTTTCCAACTGGAATGCGGAAGTTAACATATGCTTGTTCAAGGGCCAATTCAGCATTTGCTGGATCGTTGCCACCAAGAAACTTTGCATCTTCACCGTAAATAATGTCCGTACGGAATCCAGCTGTGAATTCGTTTTCTTCGGACAATGGCTTTTCCAATGCAAGCTTCACTGCGTTGATGCTGAAATCGTTCGAATCAACGTCAAACTGACGGGCAACGTTAGGACGTCCACCGGTATCAGTTCCACCACCGTTGCTATTATAAACATAGCTGGTGTCAACATAGCCGCTCAGTTTAACTGATGGCAATTTGGTTTCTACATAATTAGCTTTGATGCCCTGATCTTCCAGAAGCTTCTTCATTTCCTCAGCTTTGTCGGTTCCGGCAAATGCTGTGGAGACGAGAGCTGCGGTTGCGCAGAGGCTCATCAGATGTGTTAGGTTTTTCATCTATTCTCCGTTGTTAGGTTACGTGTTGGTTTTTTTGTTAGACAAGAAGTAGAATAAGGCCAAATTTTTCCAGTCCTATTCCACTTCTTGCTGGGCGAGAATTTATCAGTATGTTTTCATCTTGCAAGAACTTTATAAAAATAGTTTGAACGTTTTTTCTATCTTTTGGTCTAACTTCATTAATTCTATTCATGATTCTTGTAAGCAATTCATAAACAGCAAGTTATGATCTATGTAAAGGTTGCCTAAAAGGCCCTAGTTTTATGTCTTTTTACAAAAATGACACATGGAAATCCTTTTTCCCCCATTGATTTATTTAGATCAAAGGTTTCTTCATTCTTTAACTTGAATATAATCAACGATTTTAGGTCTCTAGATCTAAATGGTACAGGCGCCAGCAAACGCGGACTTATTTATAGGGCCGTTAGGACCTTTAAATTAGCTGAGCGAAGGGATCCGATCTGGGATAGTGGCGGGCGCAGGGGCAGGGATTCCGCCAGCTTCTTTGCGCCAGTCCACTTTGAAATGACAGCGGCGCCCGGTTTTATCGCTATAATATAGAACCCCATGAATCGCCCCAAACTCAAAGACCTCTTTGGTTATTTTTACGTCATAGGCGCAATACTCGGCTATTTCGTAAATCTTGCCTTCCTTCCACCAGATCAAAGCTTGCATCCCTTCGGCCGTTTTTGAATAACCCAACGTCGCTGAGGCAATGGAGTCTAATTTAATCTTGATCCCAAGTATCTTTTCAACCGCGACGAGTATGTCAAACGAAGGGAGTTGCTTGAAATCAAAGGGTGTGTACGCGTTCAACACTGAATAATCAAATCCCACATGGTTAAAGCCTACGACTAAATCTGCCCGCGTCATTTGGGTGATGAGTTGATCGACCTCGTGTTCTTGGAAAATTTGATACTGACCCGAGAGCGTGCTATAAGTCACACCAATGGACATCAGCATTTTGTGCTTGTTACCCCAACCGCCGACTTCCGCCGCGCTTTTTTGTGTCTCTAGGTCGAAATAAACGATGTTCTTCATAAGTGGAGGACAGTGGCACTTTAACAGGCTCTGTAATATAATCAAGATTCGGGGACACCTAAAACAGGTGGTTAGCTTTTTGCGAGTGCTTCTAAATTATCGAAAAGGTGAACCAAACTTTTGATTTCTTTTTGAAGTATCCATAACCCCGACTGCCGGACAACGGCCGCCTGCCCTTCCAACAATTGTTTTTCGGGTGTGAGCCCGTCAACGGAAAAGAGCATTTGGGCCCCTAGACATGGCATAAAACCTAAGGGCAATTCGCCATAGGCATTTACAAATTCCTGAACACCTTCGCGAATGAGGTCGTTCTTTTCTGGAGCTTGTACGGCGAGCAACGCAAATTGATTCAGAAATGTGGCCACATCAAACGCAAATTGGCCTATATGCACCACTTCGAAATCCAATAAGATAAGGCTCTCTTGTGTGACCAAAAAGTTGTCTGGGATAAAGTCGCCGTGCACAATACCTTCCTTAAGGGTCATTAAATCCTCTGCAACTTCGTTGATTTCTTTAGTAAAATTAGGATTCTTTTTAATAACGGCCTCAACATTATTTTTGATCCGTTTAGTCTCAAACAGGAGGCTATCCCAAAATTCATTCGGAATGTTTGGGTCGTTATTAGAAACGCTATGGATGGTTTTGAGGTATTGCCCCGCGATGGAACATAAGGTCGGGTCAATCGTTCCAAAGAGGAGCCGCTTCTTCCAACTTTCTGCGGAGCGCGGGGCGCCTTGCATTAAATAGGCCTGGTTTTCCTCATCCTCGTAAATGAGTTCTGGCACACTGTTAATTCCGAGTAAGTTAATAAAATATTTATGAGAGCTGAGTTCCCTTATAAAGTGAGCCTTGTGCTGCTCGGAGCTTTCACACATCTGTTTGACAACGACATTAAAGTCGCCTCCGTAGAGACGGAAAACACGATTTGTAGCGGTATTTGAGAGAGTTTCCGAGGAAATGCCATTGGCAACGAGACCTCGGTCCATGGCATATGATATGATATTGTCGTTATTTAATTCCAGCACTTCTAAACTTCCTTGGGAAATGTGGGGATGTTTCCCTGTTCTTGAAGGCCTCTTGGTCAAGAATGGCCTTCACATGTTTATATATTCACTTAGAGTCCCTGTCATGTCAACTAAGCGTTTATTTGCGGGGCCAAAAGTCGCCATCATTATGGGGAGCCAAAGCGATTACGAAACCATGGTTGAAACCGAGATTCATCTCAAACAGTTCGGTGTCGTCTTTGAAACTTTTATCGTCAGTGCTCATAGGACTCCCAAACGCTTGTACCAATTTTGTGCCGATGCAGAAAAAAAGGGGTTCTCGCTTATTATCGCTGGTGCTGGGGGTGCCGCTCATCTTCCGGGTATGGCGGCGGCCCTCTCCGCTTTGCCTGTGCTTGGAGTGCCTGTCGAATCGCGCACATTAAAAGGTCTTGATTCACTCTTGTCCATTGCGCAAATGCCCGCCGGGATTCCTGTGGGCACTCTTGCGGTGGGCAAGGCGGGGGCGATCAATGCTGCGTTGTTAGCGGTCTCTATTCTGGCGAGGGATAATCCTGTTCTGTTAAAGAAATATAAATCTTTTCGCGCCCATCAAACCGATGCTATTGCACTCAAACCCAAACAGAAGTCTGTGCGATGACTCAAGTGATTCTTCCTGGAAAAACAATCGGAATGGTTGGTGGCGGTCAATTAGGACGTATGGTTGGGCTTGCCGCGCGTCATATGGGTTACGGATTTGTCGTTTTTTCTCCCGAATCTGGTAGCCCTGCGGGTCAAATCGCTGATCAAGAGTTTGTGGGTTCATTTGATGATCTCATTCTTTTTGCGCAGTTTGCGGAGGCCGTTGATGTGGTTACGTTCGAATTTGAAAATATTCCGTGCCGGAGTATGCAATTGTTAGAGTCCTTAAAGAGCGTTCATCCTTCAAGTCATATTCTTGAAACCACGCAACACAGACTTCGTGAGAAAACTTTCTTGCGAGAGGCCGGTATTCCAGTGGCCCGCTTTTTTGCAGTGAATTCCATTGAGGAACTCGAAACGGCGGCGGCGAGCATTGGATTTAATGGGGTACTTAAAACCGCGGCTTTCGGGTATGACGGCAAAGGACAATGCCGGATTAAATCTAAAAGTGATTTAACCGCTGCTTGGGCGGTGAACAAAGGTGTCCCGTGCGTTTTGGAGGAGTGGGTTTCTTTTAAGAAAGAGATTTCTGTCATGGTTGCCCGCAACGCACTGGGTGAGGTGGCTGTTTATCCTGCGGTTGAAAATATCCATGTGGACCATATCCTCCACATGAGCATCTCCCCAGCACGGATTGATCCTGCTTTTATGATTGCAGCTTCCGAACTGGCTGTTAAAATTGCCGATAAACTCAAGCTTGTTGGTATTTTAGGTGTAGAGATGTTTTACTTGGATAATGGAAGTCTCGTGGTCAACGAGTTAGCTCCTCGAACACATAATTCGGGGCATCACACCATCGAAGCCTCAATCACCAGTCAATTCGAACAGCAAATCCGTGCTGTCTGCGGGCTTCCCTTAGGACCTACTTATAGTGTTAGTCCTGCTGTTATGGTCAATATTTTAGGCGATGCTTGGTCGGACGGTGTTCCTCCTTGGGACCGTATATTGACCGACTTCCCCGCAAGCTTGCACCTTTATGGGAAAAGCGAGCCTCGTCCTAAACGTAAAATGGGGCATCTGACCTTTACAGGAAGCTCTCAAGAGACTTTAACTCTTCAAGCTGAATCTGTCGCCCGAAAATATCGCTTTACTCAGTTTTGAGAGCCGACAACCGGCTTACATGTTCCACGTGGAACGTGGCTATTCTTTCGTCTGGTTAAACTGTGTTTCCCCTCGCTTAACCCATACGGTAATGAGCGAAAGGTCCCCTGGGGTTATTCCAGAAATGCGTGTGGCTTGGCCAAACGTGGCAGGAGCAATCTTAGTCAACTTTTGAACGGCTTCTTGTCTTAACCCAAGTATTGAATCATACTTTAACCATGGCGGAATTGCCTTTTCCTCCATCTTTTTAAACTGAAGGATTTCCTGCTCCTGCCGCTGAATGTATCCTTCATATTTCAAATCCATTTCAACCTGGTCCTTTACCTGCTGAGGCAAATTCTGAAATTCCGCTGGCATATTCAGAAAAGTCGATTCCGGGCGCTTTAAGATCTGGGCCAAACTGTGTTGAACTTCGAAACGCTTTTCCAGTGTTTGTTTGGTCTGCGCAATTAATAGGGCTTTTGTCTCCGTGCGTTCCTCGTGGGTCTTGGTGACAAGCCCAGACGCCTTGGCCTTTGCATATAACCGGAGATCAGCGTTATCCTGCCGCAACACCAACCGATACTCGGCACGCGACGTAAACATTCGATAAGGCTCTACGGTCCCTTTAGTGACCAAGTCATCAACGAGTACACCGATGTACGCCTCGGATCTGTCTAGGATCAGGGGATCACGCCCCATTATTTTAAGGGCAGCGTTTGCCCCGGCGATTAACCCTTGTCCGGCTGCTTCTTCGTATCCTGATGTGCCATTAATCTGCCCTGCAAAATACAGACCTTCAACAAGCTTCGTTTCTAGAGTTATTTTAAGCTGGGTGGGGGGACAGTAGTCGTATTCTACTGCATACCCCGCGCGCATGATCTCTGCGTTCTCCATCCCGGGAATAGACCTGATGAACCCTATCTGCACTTCCAATGGTAAACTTGTTGAACAGCCATTGATGTATAATTCGTCGGTATGGCGGCCTTCAGGCTCAACAAAAATCTGGTGCCTCTCTTTGTCGGCAAACCTCACGATCTTATCCTCGATAGACGGACAATACCGAGGTCCAACACCTTCAATGATCCCACAATACATAGGGGACTTATCAAGATTGGCCCTGATAACCTCAGCAGTCTTAAGATTCGTATAAGTGATCCAACAGGGCATTTGCTCTCTTGGATTCCAAGGCGCGTTGTTCCCATACTGTTCCACGTGGAACATACTCAGGGACTTGGTCAAATCAAGACCACCACGAACTTTGAGGATTTCTGCCCATTCTTGCTGTATCGCACACGCGCTGTCGGGAGTAGGTGGATTGTTGGGATCGGTCCCAAACGAAAAGTAGGGTATGGGATCATCGCCAAACTGGGGTTCCAACTTTGAAAAATCGAGAGATTGGCGATTTACCCGCGGCGGAGTGCCTGTTTTGAACCGTTCTACCTGAAAACCAAGCTCCTTTAACGCTAAAGACAGTCCAGAAGCCTTCTCGCCACCACGTCCGCCTTCCTGGTTCTTCAATCCAACGTGCATCAACCCACGCATAAACGTGCCGGTGGTAATAATCACGGCAGTAGTTTCATACATCACGCCCATCCCGTTATCAACTCCGGTCACTTTCCCTGACTCAACTCGTAATGCCTCTGCATGTCCTTGTTTAATGTCTAAATGGGGGTATCCCTCGCAGAGGGCTTTCATGAAAAACTGATACGCCTTCTTGTCACACTGGGCCCGAGGCGCGCGAACGGCTGGCCCTTTTTTTGTGTTCAACATCCGAAATTGGACTCCCGTTGCGTCTGTGGCAAATCCCATCGCCCCTCCAAGTGCATCAATTTCTCGCACGATGTGCCCTTTGGATAATCCTCCAATGGCAGGGTTGCATGACATTTGCCCAATGGTATCCAAATTCATCGATAACAGAAGGGTCGTCGCACCAAGGCGCGCGGAAGCTAAGCTGGCTTCAATGCCGGCGTGACCTCCACCTATAACAATTACATCGTATTTTTTTGGATAAACGAACATGGGATAAAGAGAGGGACACTTATAATACAAAGGTAAATGGAATGCAACGCGGCACCCGATACCACGCCCGTCATTTGTCTTCACCTCTTAGTAACAGATACAAGAGGTGTGAACCACAGAATCTCCACTACTCCTGTTCTAGAGTGCCACGGGGCTTGGAGCTTACGGATGTCCCACGAGGTTTTGTGATATAACCACCGGGAGTGCGGATGGGGATAAAGGTGGTGAAAGGAGGGTTGTTAGCTGAGAGAACTTCGTATCCATCCAGCACAAATACATCGAGTAAATAATCGGTCTTGGGTTCGTACGCTTTTTTGCCCGAGAAATATCCTTTCAGTCGATACTCAAAATTGTCATCCCGACCGCGTGGTCCTTCCGCTCTGTCAGGGGCAGGAACATTTTCCTGAAAAATAACGAGGCGCGTTGAATTTTTCCCCCAAGACGAGCCTTCGGGTTTGACGTAACCCCAATACATAAATTTATCGCTAAATAAGCGCCGCCCTACATAGGACGAGGCAACCGGAGGTGTGTCTAACGCGGAATTGTTAGAAGGGCCGCTTGAGGTCGTAGCGCATCCTGCTAACACTAAAAAGATTGAACAAAATAAAAGCCGTTTCATCATTATTATTCCCATTTTCCACCTTTACTCGGAAAGGGCCAACTGCGGGTGGAGTAATCTGTTTTACTGGTCGTTCCAATCATGTGCGTGCCTGTGTACTGCGCCCATTTCTTGGTGAACAAGGCAGCAGAGTGACATCCGTAGCTTTGACATTTTGCACCTTCCATATACGAATCTTTTGATATCAATTTCAAATCCGTCACATGGAGGTAATCCATCACCACGCCATCAAGCCCAGAGGAATAATCCAAAAAGAAACAGGCTTTATTAGAATGCCCAAAATAATCGAAATTCCGGATTTTAATCTTTGTGCGGTCTTGCCCTTTGTTTATGTAATCAATTAACTCATTTTGAACGGCATTCTGGTGGTCTACCCAAAGAACACGCGCGCCCAGTTGTTGGGCTTTCTTTTCGATTTTCGCTAGGTAATCCACTCCCTCTTCTTGTCCCCGGCGCTCGTACCCAGGGCGGTAAACGATCCATGTGATCACATCGTCGGGAGCTGCTTCAGTCTTGATTTGTTCCAAGCGTAACCCAGCGGTGAAAATAAAATTGTCCCAAACACGGTCGTGTGGAAATTCTTTTGTTTTTTCCCAAGACCTTAAAGCTGGCCCGCCACTGAGAACGATCCATTCATCTGCGGCATAGGAATGCGTCAATAAAAAGGCTGAGCACAGGATGCAGAAGAGAAAGCGATTGAACATAAAGCTCTCATTTGTGGGGGATATACTGCCAAAGATCAACTGCAATATATGAAAAAGACTAAAAGAGGTGGGGTCTAAAACACATCATTAAATCCGGATTGCCCTGAGTTTCTGCAACCGAATCAACGCAAAAGCAGAACGGCTATCCCAGTCATATAATCCCATAAACACATTTTTGAGCTGACGAATTTGCTGGATAATTTCCGGCCCTGGCTTTGGTACCGTCAGATTCATCAGCACTTGTACCATTTCACAATTTTTGGGGTCTAACATATGACTACGAAGTAGCAATGACTGTGCCAATGGATTGATTTAAAAAGTAGAACGTTCAAATAAACCTAAAACATAAACAGTAGGAAGAGCGTTACAGGCATCTCAACTTTGATCAGCGCAACATTTGATCCTGACGCAACCTCGGCGGAAATACCTTTCGATCCGCTTTTTTTGTATCCCTTTGGCTTATTACTCCTTACGCTACTCGTTAGGATTATTATGTTTAAAAAAATTCTTCTGTGTACTGATGGATCTAGCCATGCCCAAGTGGCCCAAGAATTTGCTTTGGCTTTGGCAAAAAGATTAAATGCAAAGGTGATTGCATTGTTTGTCATCGAACAGCGCATATTGGAAGGACCGCTCTTTGCCGATCTTTCTGGAGCAATCGGCGTGTTGCCGTTTCAAGCATTTTATCCGCAGCTATCCGAATTGTATCACCAACGCGCGCGCATTGTCCTCGATCAGTTTGCTGCCAAGGCAACAGAAGCTGGTGTGGAATGTGAGACCTTGGAAAAAGAAGGGAGCTTGGTTTCAATCGTCACAGAAGAAGAAAACAATTGTGACTTAGTCATCCTAGGCAAAAAAGGGGAGAATGCCCGGCATACCATCGACCCTGTCGGTCACACTTTGGAGTCTATCATACGACAATCCATAAAGCCTTGTTTAGTCGTGCCTGATAAATTTGAAATGTTTACCACCGCTCTTGTGGCCCATGATGGAAGTGAACGCTCACGTCACGCGCTCACCGCAGGATTTACTTTGGCTAAGGATCTCGGATTAAAAGTAACGGTCGTTTCAGTCGATGACGGAGACACCGAACAAGCAGGGGATGCCCTCGTCGAAGCGACAACCGAAGCTCGTATTGCAGGCATCCCTGTTGAAGAGCAAATGTTGTACGGTGACCCCAGCAAAGAAATCACCGACCTCGCACTCCAACAAAAAGCCGGTCTCATCGTCATGGGCGCCTACGGGCACACACCCATCCGCGAATTTATCCTCGGCAGCACAACCACCAGGGTCATCCTCAAAAGCACCGTCCCCGTCCTCCTTGCCCGCTAAACCAAATTTATCCGTTCTCCAACTAAAAACGTTCTTGCTCCCTTAACTCCCGCACTGTAAGTTGTCCGTTCAATTCCGCTCCCGGTGAGATGGCTGAGTGGTCGAAAGCACTGGTTTGCTAAACCGGCGTACGCTGTAAAGGTGTACCGAGGGTTCGAATCCCTCTCTCACCGCCACTTTTGAGTCAAGCCTCGGATCGACTGATTCGCCCAATGGTCGTAGTCATTTACACAATATGATCCTGTAGAATCAAGCTGACATTGGATTTGCATCCCTCTCTCCATACAACATAAACCAGAGTAAAACTGTGTATTCTTTGTTTCAATTTTTATTTTTGATACAGTTTTGATACACTTGACGCCATAATGAGTCTCAAATTTCTCGAGGCCGCAAAAATTTGGGTACATGTATAATCCCCGAAAAAATGACGGAGAATTAATGCCATCATGTTATGGACAAGAGCAAACTCAAGGCTATGCAATCTGCGGACATGGGTAAATGTTAGAGCGTTATGTTATAACAATTATGGCTTGTTGGCAGTTTGGGAGTGTAGATTTCAAGCGGAGAGCGGACGGCATTCTTAAGTTCTAGTGTAGTCCGTCATAAGCGACGTAACTTATCAAATGTCGCCCGGACCGCGTTATTTCGATGATGTCAATTGCAGGTGCAATCTTTTGGCAACCCCT
>JAWXCD010000118.1:0-28313 GCA_034440535.1 Verrucomicrobiota bacterium
GGTAAATTCCGGGCGAAAATTTTTGGCGTCACGATAACCAAACGGCCCATATTTCCGCGCATGTTGCTCAACCATCAAGGTGCGGAGAACCGCGACTTCCACGCGCTCAATCGCGTCCATGACTAAAAGGCGCAACTGGCGGTCAAAGGTGTAGCGACGTCAGACTTTTTCCAACGTCGTGCCGGGCACGAAAGAATCATCGGGGCGGGTGAATGGATGCCAATAAGCACTTAGACGGTAGTAGCTGACCTGGCTTAACGTCTCGATCAATCGGGTGCGGTCTGTCTGGAATCCGCGTTGTAGAGGCTGGTCGGTCTGTTGCTCGAATGAGAGGGTGGGCTTGTTATATTTCACGATGCCCCTTCCTTGCCGGAATCAGGGCAATAAAAAACCCGCCACATTTGAGCTTGGCTTGCGCTAGAGGCTTGACAGGTATGCTGTGAATAATAATACCCAAGCGCTTGGATTCGTCAACCCCCGTTTCAAAAACATGGCTCATTGCCTGGCCTCCGCGTTGGCCGTCCAGTGACCACTTAAAATTCTTTCCAGAACCGCACGATCTTCACAAACCAATCTTGCCATTCTTTGGATTGCAAGAATTCACGTTTGGCTAGGTGCAGTTGACCACTCGCAATCCATAAAACTCGACCTTTTCCTAACTTTCGGAAAGTGCAGTAAGGGTTACCTTCTTCGTCCGTGTAGAGAACTTTCACATCAGATTGCACAGTCCCCTCCAACTGAACGACATCCTTAAATGTTATCCCATCAACCAAGTCCCCCGGCGCACTCGGCCCTCGGAGTAACTTTACATCGCGCAGGGTCATATTCCAACGATGACCTGCGGCATGCGATAACGACAAACCAAGCATCGCGGACATTTCTTTGTTGGTGGTAAGGCCCTGCTCGAAAAAGAAAATCATACTTGCCCCTTGGCGAACCGCAATTTCCAGTTCGTTTGCTTGCTCGGGAGACAACTGAGCTTCGGTGTCCGTAAAGATACAATAATCAGCCTCTTTCATTTTCTTAAGAAACGCCCGGATGGACGAGGTGCGACAAACTTCCATCTGATTTTTTTGAAGGATTCCACCCAGCTGCGTTCCCAACCCGCAAAAGTCGTAAATAAAAATTTGTTCAGCCTTAACCGATTCTATCTCAGGTCGCCCTTCACTCACTTCAATCACTGTCGTCCCGATGATGGCCACATCCTTTATTTTTATCGTTTTTGACGCCAAGGAAACCGTCCGCCAATGATCTTCACAATCGATAAAGGTTTCATATTCAACTGGCTCGCGTTCGAACGAATGGATGTTCCCGTTTATTTTGACTACCACGTTTAAACCACGCAATTTGTAAGGCACAAAAACATCAATTTCAAAGACCTGTCCCGAACCACCTTCTAAAACCACCTCAAGCGAATCCGGTGTGTACGTCCCGTTAGCGCGTAACCCACCGTATCCACGTAAACGTTCAAAAGAAATTTTGGTTAACTCCTGCATACGTCCGCAGTTGCTAAAGAGGCGCATCTTATTCTCAAAAAAATCGACATAAAAGAACTGTTCACTTTGAACGGTTAAAAACGTGCCGCACGTCGTCAGGTACGGTTCTGAAACACTGACCTGACCCTCGCTATACGATTCCGCAAAGTAACCTGGGCCGTAAACATACATCAGGGCATTAGAAATCCGAGCCTCTGCGGCATCTGATAACCCCACACGTAAATCACTTGCGGCGCCCCATAACATGGGCCATGGCATCTTCATGTTCCTGACAGCCATGTTGTTGGTGTATATTTCATGCAGCATGCGGGTATGCCGGTATTTGTCGCCATCGACCCAGTGATGTCCTTCAGTTGGATAACAAAGCACCGGTATGTATGAATCGTAACGGCCCCCTGTTCTTCCGTCTTTTTGATCTAAATACTCCCGGTCGTTTTGCTCTAAATAAAAGTGATTTATGATTTCACTACACGCCATGAGATGATCGTATGATTTACCCGAGCGCTGACCGAATTCGAGGGCCTTCAGCAAAATGCTCAAAAACCAACAATGCGTAAAGGTGTTGTTCTTAGCTTTGTCCGTAAACTCCGAAGAGAACGTAATATCAGTCGTTGAAGGCGCTGAGAGTATCCAGCCTTTATCGGTTTTTTCAAAGAAGTTGGTTACGGCATATTTCGCCACGTTCTGCACGATTTCGTTACACGCTTCAAAAATATCCTTCTTATTCGAGAACATGGCCACCTTGATGGCACTCATGGCATGGGCACATAAGGATGTGTAAGCTGTATCATCTTGATCAGCCTGTCCGTTGTAATGGACCATCCACCAAAAAGGTCTTTTTCCATCTCGGCCCATCACTTTTTTAAGCCACATGACGAAAGTTTCCCCTGCTTCGAGTTCCCCTGCGTGGAGCAACCCATCGGTGATGTAATGTGAATCCCAAAACACCATGTCCCCTAAATGAAGAGGTACAAAGTTCCCACAGCATTGGGCACCGAATCGCATGTCTGTCCCGAAATCACATAACCACAAACAAAAATGATACAGGTAATCCCGCCGTTGATCCCCAGTTGAAACGGAGGCGTGCGTTTTCCAGTACAGTTCCATGTGCTCAACATGATCCCTAAGGCTCAGCGGTTCGCGAAGTCCTTTGCGGCAGAGGTCATCCCCTGAGGTCCCTGTTTGGTTTGAGCCGAAATAAAAGACAACCGAGCACGAGGCGGATTCCTTACCTGAGGCCTGTAAACTTTTTTCAATCTCCAATCCATTTTTAATTCTGTTCGGGGCTCCACCTTGGATTCCAAATGTAATCGTGTAAGGCTCCAATAGTTTAACGTTATCATCTGAACTCACATTGAGAGTGAACCCCGTCATGTCGTCTTCAACCCATGCCTGTGGCAAGTGCGGGAAAAGTGTTTCCCCAGAACGCATGGTGAGGTGAACACTACTCCGTAAAATGATATCGTGTGTCCCCCCGTCAACCGAACTGAATTTAAATTGGTAAACCGGGATGACGGAACCTTTTGCGACATAGGCTCCAATTTCAACATCCACATTTTTAAGGCGGTAATTAATGGTGAGAACACCCCGACGCAAATCAAAGTGCCTTTTCCATTGAGTGGCATTTTCTGCAATTGCCTCCGCGTTAAACTCTTCCCCGTCGATGACCAAAAGGTAATCAATCCACCCCATCGGCATGCGCAACATTTGCAACCGGTTGTGCGTAGATTTCATGCCCGAATGCCACATGTACAAGTCGTCGTCCATGTAGGAAAAGGACCCATACTGACTATGGTAAGGTGGATGCTCACAAGCGCGTGAATCGAGCCCCTGCATTCCTGTCCCGTCCACTCCATACGCCAGAACTTGGGATGCCATAAAAAAGGGATAAATATCCAGAGGTAACGTCTCGTTAATTTCAGTTACAGAAAAAGGACTTACTTCCCGTACTGCAGAGTAATGGAATAATAAATTGGAACTCATAGAAGGGCGGTTTTATGAATTAAAGCTAACGTATTTGGCTTTATCGGGTTTTAGAGTGTGAACCCCTTTTGTAGATAGTTTTTACTGAATTCTCAATAAAATAGTCTCAGGGCCTTAAAGAAATCTGACAGTCACAAAACCGGATCTTTGTTTGAGTTAAAGATCTTTTATGGATCTGACCCGAGGAGTGAAGCCGATGCAATGAGAAAACGAAGGGTCAACCTTAGGGCAATTTTAATTAGAAAGTCGGGTCTTGTTCGTTTCCATTTCGAAGCAAAAATTGGACCGTTCTAAAGTATTAGGCTTAATGATCTCTTCTTGATATTTAAGGAGGAGAGCGTCATTGAGAAAAATATCAACACGATCAGGGTTTTCAAGGTCAACGGCGTAAAAAAATTGATGCGCATGAGCGGTATCGATGTTCTTACCCACTTTAAGATTATTGACCCCTGTAATTTTCAAAAGGCGAATCCGGCTTTCGAGGATCATTTCGTCAAGCTTAGCCTCGGTAACGCCCGGCTTTAATTTAAATAACGCAATGTGATGGATCATAATAAAAGGGCTTTCTATTTAGCAGTTAACTTACCAATCCGGCAAGAGGTTTCACTTTGAACCTTCGATGATCAGCGGACGATCAGGAGCCACCAACGCGGAAGGTTTCTCGAGTTCGGGGGCGTTGTTGATGCGCATCGGCCCGCGCAAAGTGCCGCCGGGAGCCATATCGATCGCTTTAGCAATCAAATCCCCCTCAAAAAATCCGTTCTTTTCGATCTTAACTTTTCCATGACAAATCAATTTTCCGCGCACTGTCCCCATAATTTCAGCCGCATCGACCTCGACCTGTTGAGCGATAGTAAACCGGGCATCAGCCATGACTTTGAGTTCTTTGGCAAAAATATCTCCATCCACGATGGCTGTTGGGTACAATTCGACGATGCCCTCGCATTTTAGAAACTTAACCTTTAATCGGCCTTTAATCTGCGCATAGCTCACCGTGATTTTCTCCGCCGTTAAGGAACCTTTTTCAGTGAGATACAAAGCGCCTTTGGTCTCGAGACTACGCCCAGAAATGACTGAAATCGTGTAGTCATTCAGATCGATATGACGACTGCACGTGTGACAGATCGTTGAAATGGCAGTCCCTGCGACCTCGAGTAAGGTATGACAGTCGAAACAATTGATTGTCCGAAAGTCCTTACCTTTAGAGACATTCGGTTTCCGAGGTTTAAGAGCCTTTTCGAGTTTGAAATTTTTCCCGCAACTGCGGCACACCGTTGAAATAGCAGAAACGGGTTCCATCTGGTGTGCCCCGCAATGCGGACACACCACTTCAGCTTTCTTGGGCTTGGAAGAAAAAAGGATCAAATTTAAAAAATTAAGCACCCTAGTGGGTGCAGTTGACTATTTATTACCAAAGATGGAACGACGTTCCTGTTCTTCTTCTTTGGCGGACTTACCCTGCTGGCTTTGGCCGGGCATGGAAATCTTGTTAGGAGTCACATCAGATTTACCCACAAACGTCGCACCATCTTCAATGACCAAACGCGCAGCGCGCAGATCACCAAAAAGCTGAGCCTTAGCCTTGAGCTCGACCTTTTCGGTCACAGTAATGTTGCCATTCACTTTGCCGACAACGACAACGGATTTCGTTTTAATTTCGCCATTGACTTGGGCGTTTTCAGCGACGGTCAATGTGCCACCTTCAGAAATAATTTCGCCTTCGATTTTGCCGTCAAATATAAGATCTGAGGCAAACTTAATAGTCCCTTTTATATCAACGTCGGCAGCGAGAAAATTTTTACTTGGTTCAGTCATAAAGCTCCTTTGGGGTTATTGTAAAATATCACTTACACTTGTATGGGAGAAATGACCTTTCGTCAAGGTGGCCTGTCGCAATTCGCGCCGCCCATGCTCTTTTTTTTTATTTTACATACTCATTTCTTGACGAAAGCCTGCTTATCGTGAAGGTTTTACGGATTAACCATGTTTAAACGATCTATCAGCCTTCTTTTCGTTCTCTGTTTATTAAACCCCATGCTGGCCGAAGCCTCTGGAAAGAATTCCAAAAAGAAGAAAAAGAAAGCGGGCCCTGCGGTGACAGAGCGACTGACCGCTACTCAACTTAACGACAAGGTTAAGGCCCGAGGTGCGCTTCTCATTGATGTGATGACCGGTGCTGTTTTATTTCAACGCAATGCCGACCAACCGTTTGCTCCTGCCAGCACAACCAAACTCATGACGGCTCTCGTCGCCTATGAAAAAACAGGTTTCCGCGGCAGTGTAACTATCATCGCAGACGATACGCGTGTGGAGCCAAGCCATGTTCCCCTCGTTCCGGGCGAGGTTATTCCCATTAAAGACTTGGCCTGCTCGGTTTTGATTGGCTCGGACAACGATAGTGCGCTGGCCCTTGCGCGTGCTTCCGGTGGGAGTTACGGGAACTTTATTCGCCTCATGAACGAGCGCGCCTCTGAATTAGGCTGCCAAAAAACACAATTTATTAATCCCAACGGGCTCCCTGCCCCCGGCCAGTACACAACCGCGCGGGACCTCCATAAAATTTTCAAAAAAACAATCTCCTATCCCGTCCTCCGCCAAATTGCCTCCACAAAGATCTGCTATTTTCCCAGTGTCCGATCAAAGACCATCAGTAATCACAATAAGTTGCTGGGCAAATATCCTGGAATGGGTGCCGCTAAAACGGGTTGGACCCACAGTTCAAGACATACTTACGCCGCTTCGGTCATCAGGAATGAAAGGGAGTTGCACCTCATCTTATTAAACAGCCCCAACAAATGGCTGGACGCTCGCTATTTATTGGATTACGGCTTCCAAAATTTACCGGGCACCGTGCGCCCACCTTCGCCCGGCCCGCAGGAATCGTCAGCCACGCCCACAACGGCTCCCATAGCCGTGCCACCAGCGGCCCCAAGAATTGCCCCCGTTCCAACGGTAGTGATTCCTCTTCCTCCGCCTTCACCTGCGACGCCCGCAGCGTACTAGTTCCTTTTACTCCCCCTTTTTTTTGATTGGGTCGCCTTCCCTAACCATTTCAGATAATCGCGGGATCCAGAACTGATGGCGTACACAACAAAGCACGGGCATTCATACGAATGCATCTGGCGAATGTGCTTTTCCACTGCTTTGACGAGTGAGACCCGGGTCTTAAGAACCATGACGCATTCCTTCTCCCGAAACAGTCTCCCTTTCCATTCGTACACAGACAACGCCCCAGGCAAAATATTCGCGCAGGCCACCATCTTCCTAGACACCAACACCTCTGCAATGCTGATCGCTTGAGACTCATCCTTGGCGGTTAAATAAATCATACAAAATTTCATCGATTGCCCTCCTGTAAAAATTTCATTATAGCGGAAGGATGGAAAAGGCAAAGATTGGGATTATCGGCGGAAGCGGTCTCTATAACATGGCAGAGTTAACCCGTAAAAAAACGATAAAAATAAAAACCCCTTTCGGCACGCCGTCCGAAGTTTTTTTGTCAGGATTCCTCAGCGGCCGCGAAGTTGTGTTTCTCGCGCGCCATGGCAAAAATCATTCTCTGCTGCCAGGCGAGCTGAACCACCGAGCCAACGTCTGGGCCATGAAAAAACTGGGTGTTGCATGGATCGTGAGCGTCAGCGCTGTCGGATCGTTGCAGGCAAAATATCCACCAAGGTCCATTGTTTTTCCGGATCAGTTTTTTGATCGCACCAAAGAAAAGCACCACACCTTTTTCGGCGAAGGGATTGTCGCACACGTAGGTTTTAGCGATCCGGCATCAGTTCTGACTCAACAAATTTTGGCCGACGGAGCTGGAAACGCAGGGGCCGCATTTCATATGGGCGGGACCTATGTAAACATGGAAGGCCCATCCTTCTCCACCCGAGCAGAATCACTCTATTATCAACGTAACAAATTTGACATCATTGGGATGACGAATATGGCAGAAGCCAAGCTCGCGAGAGAAGCCGAGATCGCTTATGCGCCCATGTGTTTTGTCACCGATTACGATTGCTGGCATCTATCTGAAGAACCCGTGACCGCCGACATCGTTCTTGCAAACCTTCGCGCCAATGCGGAGCAGGCAGGAAAAATCTTAGCCGCCGCCCTTCCCAACTTCCCGTTGGTTGCAGATGAGGAATGTCACAACGCACTTTCAGTCGCCCTTGTAACACCCAAAACTCATTGGCCCGCCAAGACAGTTAGAAAACTGAAACCCATCCTGCAAAAATATTTATAATATCCGGATCAACTTGGTTGGTTAGCAGCGTCTTCGGCTTGCTGGAGAAGGTGATTTATTACCTCTGCAAACTTTTGATGCGTTAATTTCCAGATCGGTTTTGACAGACGGCTTTTGAATCGAACATAAGCTTTTTCTCCCGCGAACAATTCGATTGCGTCATCGGGAGGTTTGATCGTCGCTTTGGCCGTAAAGACCGGGGAAATTAACTCAAATTGATTCTCAGAATTCTCACCTTGTCCCGATTTCTCATTGGTTTTAATAGGAACGACCGACAAAGGCCCATTACCCAATGCAGTCAGTGCCGCGTGCGGAATATCCTTTGAAGCCCGTTCAGATACAATTCGAACCACACCGTCGTAAACACCTGGGCGTCCTTGGATTTTGATATCGATAGGGAAATCCTTTTGTGCCCGAAAATAATCAACTTGGCCTTGTGGAAAAACAATCGTGACCTCATTCGCAGGCAACGGTCCCACCCGGACAATCTCTTCGCCCACACGAAGGAATCGACCTTCGAGTTGTTCGAGGTTTCGGCCCATGGCAACTCCATCAAGGGGCGCATGCACAGTCAGCGATTCGATGTACCCTTTTTTTTCTTCGACCTGCGTTTGGAGCGCGCGCAGTGCAGCCTCCTCATATTGATGCCCCGCGGCATCTTGCTCAGAAAGAGCCATTCGACTTTTTACTTCCTGACGTGACAATCGCATTTCAAGTTGTCGCGTTTTGATCTGCTCATCTTCATTTTCCATTTCCACCAGCAACTGACCATCGGCCACTTGTTCGCCATTATGCACAAGGACTTTTCGGACAAAACCCGGACATTCCACCCGCAAAATCTTCTGCTCATGAATTTCAACAATCGCAGGCGCATTCAAGGTGGGAGCAATAGGGATAAATAAAATGAGGACCACCACCAAAGCCGCTACACCCAACCGAACAGTATAAACCTTTGGATCAGGGAATTCCATATTCCGACCATACCGGAGGTAGTCGTAAGAGGACGCCGCATTAGAAGCTATCCATGCGGCTAAAACAGCCAAGGCGATGGCGACCCCGCCGCCTTTGAACAGAATGCTCATGGCCATCAATAAGCCTGCAAAGACTACAAATTTCCAAATACCCGCCAACAATCCGTACACCGCATAAATCCAGGTCTCTCTCTGACGCCAGTCTGGACTTTCGATTTGCCTGACACCGAGCATGTATTTCTTGAACAACCTAACAATAAGCCCAAGACTGTTGTTATAAAGATTCGGCATCTCTAATAGATCCGACAAAATATAATACCCATCAAATTTCATGAGTGGGTTGGCGTTGAAGAACCATGTGACAATCGTGCCCATGATTATCACGTTGTACATCGCGAGCTTGGCCGCGCCGGGTTCCAGAAGACCCCAGATCACAGCGGCGATCCCCGCCACAAAAAGTTCTGCAAGCATTCCGCCCGCGGCCACATGGATGCGTTTCCATTTTTCCGGAAAACCCCAACTCGACGTCACGTCCACAAACCCAATGGGCGCAAAAAGAATAAAAACCAACCCTGCCTCGCGCGCTTTACCCCCGTAATGTTTACAAACCATGCCGTGCCAAAATTCATGAACTAATTTTAACCCGAACCACGTCACCGCCATCCAAACCCACCCGTAATGAGCCAATAGCCCTGCGGTTCCCAGTTCGAACTGGTCCCGATTCCACAGGATCGTAAACAACCCGAGCAACACCACCCCAAACCAAACCGCCCACCCGACGATCCCGAAAGCCCAGCGCATGTAAGGCGCGATCCGTGTGAAAAAACGATCCGGACTCCCCAGCGGTAATTTATAAAATAAGATCGAACTTACTTTACCCAGCAGACCGAGGATTTTTTTGGAATCAAAACTCTGATCCTTCCCTCCGGGGATAGCCAAGGTTTCAGCTCCAAAATCGGCTAACCCCGTCTCTGAAAGCCATGACATCACATTAATCGCTTCCTGCTCGGAAAGCGCTTCACTCCCGCAGGATCGAGACGCGCGCGCGTAGGCTTCGCCAAAGGAAGTGTTCCCATCAAATTGAGTAATAAAATAATATTCCGCCAGACCGATCCGATAAAACTTTGAAGAGATCGGGTCCTCCGTGACGGCATAACGATGACCCCGGTAGTCCTGAAAAGAAAACTTCAAGTTACTGCGCAAGCGCGGGCGCGTAGATTTAACTTCTCGGATCGCAGGATTAAACTTTGGAATTTCCATACTTCGGTCGGATTACCAGAAAAGGAACACCTGAAAAAACTCCCATAACCGGTGGAAAATAATCCAAAAGAGTGACTTCGTATCGGCGATAATAACGGCCTTACCCTTCATTCCTGGACGAAGGCCCGTTTCTTTGTTCACGTTAGGTAAAGAGGCCTCAGCTAAAAAAACGTTTTTTCCGTTTCGCACTTCGGACTGGGGATTAATACGTTCAATTTTTCCCCAAAATTTTTGCCCGGGAAAGGATTCGATTTTTACGGATACGCGCTGCCCCTCTTTCACATGTGGAATATCAGATGAGTCAACCTCAAGTTGAACCACCATCCGATCAAGTGGTGAAATCTCAAATAATATCTGACCCTTAGAGACAGGTATCCCTTCCGACCGTTTGAGGTCGCCCAGAATGACATACCCTGCGATGGGTGCCCTGATTTCCAGGTTTTGCATTTTATTTTCGATCGATTTAAGTTCCATCGCGAAACTTTCAGCGTCGTACTGAGCCATTTGAGATATAGCACTCTGGGTCGAATCATCCGACATGGCCTTATCGCGCTGGGTCAACGCCTTATCTCGGGCGGCCATCAGCTCAGCTTGTTTCCATGCCATTTCCTTTTCGTCCATTGTCGCAAGTGCTTGGTCTTCCTCTACAATTTGCCCGGGTTCAACGAGGGTCTTTTTAAGAACTCCATCGAAAGGCGCAGCAAGTATTCGTTTGGTGTCAGGTTGAACGTAAGCTTTTGTTCCCACTCGATAACTAAATTGCCAACACAACAGGAGGATGAGAAAAACGGTGGCGGAAATGGTGGCAGTGCGTTTGTCCTTGGTCATTCGACCCCAGGTTTTTTTCCATGTTTTGACCGGAGGCAACGGTTCAGCCTTCTTGAGCAACTCAATCTGACTGCCCAAATGCGGACGCGCAGTATCCAAAAACCGAGTCACATGCTCATCCGGCGTGGTGCCCTTTTTCCATAGCAGCGTCATGACCGCAAATGGCTTGCCATCATGGTTAGGCAATGGAATCGAAATAACTTTATCGAGATCAAGCAATCGTTGCAGTTCGTGATGTGCCATTTCTGAAAGGTCAACCGGGTCGCCTTCCCGCGGCCATTCCACATCTTCCTTTTTATGGTAAGCCTCGCGCATCGCAGATTGCAGCACCAAGGTTGAAGTTCCGCGGGTATCAAAGTTTTCAACGCCGGATATAGCAACCAACGTCATTTCCTTGCGTTTCATGATTCCGACACACACACGAAAACAGCCCAGATGACGGACCATACCATTCGCCATCAGCCTAGCGGCTTCTTTAAAATCAGTGGCACCCGCCGCGTTAGACATGATTTCCACAAGCGCTGAAGTTTGTTCCAGTGCCCAACTTTCGGTGGATTGGTCCTTACGTTTATACAGGTAATTTAGAAAACCGGTTGCCGCCTGAAGGATGATAATAAAAGGAGACAAGTCGGATTTGTCGTCCGCTCTCAGAAAAGCGCAGATAAAAGACCTCAGTTTGCCTTCATGAATCACAGGCACCGTCACCGCAAAAACCTTTTTACCTTCGTGTTCAGTTTCCGAAACATTCACCTCAAGTCGAGTTGAACCCTCCTGAATAGGATTTTGAACTTCCGCTTTGGCTTTAAAATTCTCCGCCCAGTTTTTGTCTTTCCAGAGTTGCTCGATCAATTCCATTTTTCGATCGGGCTTAATTTCGTAGATAAGGATTCCAAGGGCGTTGACTAGTTTCAACAAGTACGCGGCATAGGCGGCATAAGGTCGCGTACCGTCAAAAGGGGCTTCTGCCACCTCTACAAGATCATTACTAATCTTAAGAACGTTCAAAGTTTTCTCAGGCTGGGTAGCAGGAGAAAGAGGAGCAACTGGCTGGATTTCCGACATCGATTTGTTCGGTTAATGAAAATGAAGGTGGATTATAATTTCGGAAGGGAAGCCTTTTGGTCGTCTGATTTACGCGTGGGCGTCGCAGGCTCAGTTTTTACGGTTACTCCACTGTCGGCTTTTTGGTTTGGATTTGATTGGGCCTGACTATTCAAAGTCTGGTTCAATGCTTGAAGCAGTCGACGAGCACCCGCATGGGTCATGACAATACGTGTGTGCACCGGGAAAAGTGATTCCCCACTGGCTTGATCCGGCAAAATCCCGCTGGAAAAATCGAGGAAAACCTCTTCAGAGGAATTGTTCAGGATGACTTGACTTGCATACCGCGCGTTTAAGTCGTCATATTTAACTCGAATTTTTACAGGGTTCTGTTGTTTGTTTTGTTCTTGAGACATAAGGCATTAAGGAAAATAAAAGAAAACACCCAATGGGTTATATTTTCTTATCAATTGAGGGCTCTTTGTTAATGGGGCATACCATCGCACACTATTCATAAATTTTAAAGGCAGAATTTATGAACTTTTTTCCGAGGCCTTACCTATTTCTAATCTTCGCTGTTGTTCCCTTATCTTTGGTTCAGGTAGGTAAATCGGCTTTTGCCTGGAAGATTCCGAATGGCATAGGCAATGTAATTGGCGATGTCCGTCGCTATAACGCTGTGCCCAGAAAAATCGGCTGCGGCTAACGTCCCCGCGCGCCCATGAAGCCAAGTCCCCACAAGCGTAGCATCGAGAGGTGAAAGCCCCTGACAACAAAGCGCCCCAATGACTCCCGATAACACGTCCCCAGACCCCGCAGTGGCTAGACCGCAATCCCCACTCGTGACCACCCACGTCTTTTCCCCAGTAAATATCCAGGAAGGTCCTCCTTTGAGAAGAACGATCACCTGATGCTTCTTAGCGTACTCCGAGCACAAAACTCTAAAATCACGGAGGAACTTGTCGTGGTCTGTCACACCCAAAAGGCGCATCATTTCCCCGGAATGAGGAGTCAAAATACTCCCTGCAGGGGGGACGAACGCGCCATCAGCTAAATGATTGAGGGCGTCAGCATCGAAGACGAATTTTTTGCCCTGCAACCGATCCACCAAATTTTTAATTAAAGTCCCCGCAACCGCGTCGCGTGAAAGGCCCGGACCGATCACAATGGCATCGGCTTTCTCAAGGCTTGCCGCAATCTCTACTGTGTCGTCTGAACTGAGTTGAGCCTGCGGCCTTTCCTTTAAAGGCACTCCCACAATCTCAACCGGCATACCTGCCATTTCTTGTGAGGCATTCGCTGGGTAAGGTAATTTAATGATGCCTGCACCGGCGCGCAAAGCTCCCATCGACGTCAATTTGGCCGCTCCGTACAATCCTTTGGATCCGGCGACAATCCCCAAGAACCCGCGTGAATATTTATTCCTTGTAGGCTTCAGATACGGGAGAAGTGTCCGGGCTTCGGCATAGGTAAACCATTCAAGATCAGATTCCATTTTGTCGATGGCTTCCATTGGCATCAACACATCGACCAATTCAATGCGCCGAACGTAATCCCATCCATTGGCAATAAAATAACCAGCTTTAGGTAATCCTATGGCAATGGTCAGGTCCGCCTGAATAATATGCTTTTGATTCGGTCCTGTCGTTCCACTCATACCTGACGGGACATCAATCGAAATCACCGGGTTCGGTAGACTGTTCAGAAATTCAATCGCATCAACGAAAATCCCTTCAACTTCCCCTTTAAACCCGGTCCCAAAGAGCGCGTCGATAAAGACTGCCTCATTCGACATGCTGGCAAACTTAATCAAATCTTGCTTCGAGGAGATCTCTTCAATGATTAATCCTGCATCCGCACATTTTTTGGCTTCTTCAGCTGCGAGGGAATTCAGGTCTTCTTTCTTGACCAAAAGCGCAATACGCAAATGCCATCCGCGCGACGCCAAAATTCGGGCTGCGACGAAACCATCACCAGCGTTATTCCCTTTGCCGGCGATAATTGTAGCTGCACTTTGCAATAGGTTTTCTTCGGCGAACCTCTCCACAACGGAGGCCACTCCTGTCCCGGCGAGTTGCATCCATTCTGACGGGCTATAGTCCAGTTCTGTAAAAGCCCATTTTTCGGTTTTTGCCATTGTCTGAGATGTCACAACCTTCATAAGTTTTCTCCCTGTCTTTGTTTGTTAAAATTTATCTTCAAGGTCTGACACGACTTTCCCTTTATATAGCCGGAGGTTTACCTTGTGTTTATCCGAGTGAACACGACCCATGATCTGCCTGACATGGTGAATTACCCCGTTTAGCCCTGAATTCCCGTCTAAAATTTCGTCCCTCAAAAATCGTGCACTTTCATTATCGATGGAAATCAAAAGGTGGTCCACTTTCCAAAAATGGCTTTCTAGGACATGCGCCAAATAACGTTCAGAAGGTTTATTTAAAATCATCAAGTCATTGGTGCGTTTAAGGAGTTCAGGCGGAAAATCGGCTCGAATGGTGTCCGTCACGTGTTTCTCAATTTGGCTCTGAGCAAAATGAGGGTTATTGATATAGGGACTGCCTAGTTGTGTTTCAAAGATGATGACACATTGACCAAATCGCACAGGGGCTCCTGTGAAGTCCGAATATATTCCTTCATCAAGCAAATGCAGAATCATTTCCCTGACAGACTGATGCGCCTTCTCCGTGTGAGAAAACACAATAACCCGGCGGCCTTCGAATTGAACAGGTTCAGTGAGTTGTCCCGGAATGAAATGAGAATGCGCATCCAAGTTCCCAATCAATCTGAGGAGGTCCTCCCTTTTCTGGTACAACGAAAGGTCAAACGAAAGGAGCCTGCTTGGATTTCCACGCGTCACTCCTTGAATGACCCTAGCCACCTCCGTTTTTCCGGTGCCTGGAGACCCGGCAATGACGAGTGCCTCCGGGCGCCCATTGCCTTGGCGGTTCCATTCCCTATAAAAATACATTTCAAGTAGACCATGGAGGCTCGTCTGATCCGGAAAAACTTGCGCCAAAAAAGGGCCGATTAAAGGCTTTGATTCCTCAGTCCAAAACGGGCCAAACAATTCTGACCCGGCTATGTGCCCAATGCTTCTTGTGATGGATTCCGAACTAACTACAGGCTTCTTTTTATCGGGGAATCGCGCCACACAACCTTCGAGCACCTGTTCTGCCGCGTGCGGTTGGCAAACGTGGTCAACCACATATGGCGAACATCGTAGGGCTGTTGCGATTGAGGCGGAACCAATGCGGGCGTTCCACTGCTTCTCCAAAATGGGTTTGCGAGCCTGCAAAGATTTTTCAGCGATTTGGACATCCGGCGCATCTAGGTGCACAACCGAGACAAGTTTATGATATCCCGGAAATGTTTTAATAAGGCGGTAGTAAGATAATGGATTGGTTGAAGCAATAACCCGTGCGTCGCCGCTAATAATTTTCTCGTAAAGCAATGAGGCGAGTTCAGAGATTTTAATCACGTTTTCGATGTTCTCTAGAAACAGAATAGATTTTAAGGTATGCGCCTCGGTGAGAATCTTTTGAAAAGCAGTAAGATTGAACAATGAAAGTGGATTTTTGGGCTCCACGATCTTTAGCGCAGAACTGCCTTGGTCCAAATAAGTGCGGGAGGCTGATACAACAATCTTTGGATCCAACCCTGGAGGGATAATTAGCAAGGGAAGACAAGCAGGCGCACGCTGGAAGTATCGAGACAACTGCTGGGCTTGTGGGCCATAAAATGACGACAAAACCGCGTCCACTTCACGGGACAATTCGCTCGTGTGTTTAACGGACGTTGCGGTCGAACGCGGCATTGTCCCTGAATGTAGTGAGTTTTATTAAATGATAAAGGACGAACAATTTAACTTTGAAACACCCCTTGACTCATTCACAAAGAGGCACCTCTTCTGATTTTATAGCCTCAGACGTTCCGGTCTGGGTTTGAAAACTGGGAACACAGACAGGAGTGTCTGTGCTACGCTGGGCTAAGGCAGCCGATTCTCTTGGGCGGTCAACTGCTCCAACAATCTTTCCATCTTGTTGATCCGTGACTGAATGTCGGGAAGCCGATGCAGACAGGCTTCAATTTGGAGCCATTCGCGAATAGGCTTTGCATGAATGCCCATAAATGTTTGGCCTGCCGGAATATCTTTTGCCACACCCGATTGGGCCGTAACGATTGCCTTGTCCCCCACTTCAAGATGCCCCGCAAGTCCCGCTTGCCCAGCAAGAATCACGTTTTCCCCAATGATCGTACTTCCAGCAATTCCTACCTGCGCCACAATAATCGCATTTTTCTTGATCACCACGTTGTGAGCCACCTGTACAAGGTTATCAATCTTTACCCCTGACTGAATCCATGTCCGACCAAATCGTGCGCGATCAATGGCGGTGTTCGCTCCCACTTCGACATCATCATCAATTTGGACAATCCCCACCTGCGCAATTTTTATGGGCGTCGCACTTTCTAAGTCAAATCCAAACCCGTCTGAACCTATCACAGCGCCGCAATGAAGAATCACTCGATTCCCAATCAAAGTCCTCTCACGAACGCTGACGTTAGGATAAATAAAGCAGTCCTGTCCGATCGTCGCTTCAATTCCTATATAAGAATTCGCTCCAACAAATGTGTTATCACCTATGACGGCTCCCTGATCAACCATGACGTGAGGTTGTAAGCTGACGTTCCGTCCAATTTTGGCCGTAGGGTGAATGACAGCCGAGGGATGAATCCCTTTTTCGTAAATGACAGGGGGCAAGGCAAACAGGTTCACCACCTGCGCAAATGACAAAGAAGAATTTTCAACCCGAATGAAAGTTACTCCGGTTTGAGGAGGCTCTTCAAAGGTTGTCGCCACAATGATGACTCGCGCCTTTGATATTTTAACGTGAGGTCGGTACTTTTTGTTAGCGAGAAAGGAAACTTCGCCTGCCACAGCTTCTTTAAGGCTCGCCACGCCGGTGAGAAGCTCAGACGGTGCTGGTCCTTCAACCGTTCCACCGGTTACGGCAAGAATCTCAGAAAAAGACTTTTCCGGCACAACCCAGGTTACTTAGGTTTAGCGCCGGTTTCGGCGGGCTTGGACGCGTTTAATGTCTTAATGATAGCATCAGTGATATCAAGGTTGTCCTGCATGAAAGGCACTGCAGGCGCTCCAATAGCTGTGACGCCTGAACGATCTACGATCATGGTGTACCCCTCGGCTTTACCCTTCTCGGCAATAACCTTTTTGATGTCTTCAAGAAGGCTTGTTAAAATGCGCTTTTCAGAATCAGCCAACTGCACTTTGCGCGTGCGATCGAACTCGTCGAGTTCTTTTTGTTTCATCTGATATTCACTGAACTTAGTGCCAAAGGCTTTTTTCTTTTCGTCTTGGGTCTTTTTGTCGATGGCCTGGTTTTGCGCATCGTTTTGAAGTTTGTTTAATTCTTCAGTAATTTTTTTCAGCCCATCAATATACACCTTACGTTCGTTGGTGTAACTAGCCACGGAGTTTTTAAACTCTTTCTCCGCTTGTTCCTTTTTATAATAACTCTCGAAGATTTTTTTGATATCCACAGCCCCAACTTTAATTTCAGCAGCAGAAGCCGTGAAAAGGGACAACACAAGGCAAAGTAGAACAGCATGTATTTTCATAGTGAATTTGAATTAACTTTATTATTAGAATTGATATCCAACGTTGAAATGGAACTTTCCATTCGAACCGTTGTCGTCATCCGTAGCGAGCGGCACACCGTAATCAAGACGGATAGGACCGATCGGAAGATTTAAGCGTAAACCGACACCGACGTCAGAATTGTAGGAGCCATAGTTCCAATCGAAAGGCTTAGCTGACACAAACCCTGCATCGTAAAATACTGCCCCACGAACGCGATCAATAATTGGGAAAGTGTATTCAACCGTGCCGTTAAGGTATGTGCGACCACCAATGGGTTCCCCTTCGCTATCGCGAGGACCTACATCACGGTAATCAAATCCGCGCAACGAATTCGCGCCACCAAGGAAAAACCGGTCAAATATAGGAACCCGTTTTCCTTTGCCGTAAAAGTCGGTAATTCCAGTGGAGCCATGAATCAAAATAATATTATCTTTAAACACTTCAAAATATTGACTGCTTTCAAGTGTCGCTTTCCACGTGTGCGTGTCGCCCATCAACGGGCCGCCTGCGACTTCGCCGTACAACTCGGTTTTGTTACCTGAATGGGTCAGGAACACGTTATCGCGGGTATCACGCACGATACTTCCAAAGACTGAACTCTTCAGACGATCTCCTGCTTCCTCTTTGATCACGCTCGAGGCACTGTCGCTCACATTAAAGATGTCGATCTGCTCAAGTTTGTATCCCAATTCACCCCGGAAAAACTCGCCTAACCGCTTTTCAAACTTGGTCGAAAATCCCGCATTACTCTGGTCGTACTGTTTACTGAAATAAGTGGCTGTGCGATAGAATGCGTTAAATTGAAGCGCCAATTCTTTGTCTAAGAAATAAGGTTCGCGGAACGAAAGATCCACGTCCTGACGTTTGGCTCCGTACTGAATCCGCATACGGGCTTTTTGTCCCGCCCCTGTAAAGGCTGGAAAATTAAAGAGATCAAAGTTGCCTTGTGAAACTTCAACGAAACCAAGTATCGAATCAACCGAACTGAACCCCGCCCCGAATGTTAATGAACCGGTGCGTTGTTCTTCGACTTGAATGACAATGTTTTTGCGGTCCGGTACGTTAGTATCCTCGGGAGTGATTTCCACTTTGGAGAAATAACCCAAGTTTTTAAGACGATCGCGGCTGGCTTCAACTTTTACTGTATCGTAGATTTCACCAGGTTTGACTGCCAATTCACGACGGATAACTTTGTCTTTGGTACGATCGTTGCCCTGAACCTTGATCTTGTTCACATACGATTGAAGACCTTCTTGCATCTGATAAACGATGTCGATAGTCCCTGATTGAATATTGGGAGTGCGCACGGGGATGGCCCGGGTATCAATGTACCCCACAGTCCCGTAGGTATCTTCAATAGCCTTTTTATCTTCTTCAAGTCCTTTTGGGGAGAAGACTTTACCTTCTGTCATCAACAACTTCTTGCGAAGTTCTTCAGCTTTAAAAATGGAAGCGTTCTGGATAACGACAGATCCGACTTTGTATTGGATACCTTCGAACATATCCATAAATATTTCCACGCGATTCTTGTCTGTGTATTTGTATTCAACGTTCTTAATTTCGGCATCGATAAACCCTTCGTTCTGGGCATATTGAATCACCTTTTTAATATCGTCTTGAAATTGCTCTTCCTTAAGGCGCCCGGCTTGGGTGAAAAATGAAAAAATGTTATCCTTTTTGGTTTTCATCTGCTTCAAGAGTTTCTTTTCTTGAAGTACTTTTAACCCGCGAAAGTGAATGCCTTCAATTACGTACTTTCCACCTTCTGAAATGTTAAACGTTACCATGGAACGGCCGGTCTGATCGTTGGTGTCAATTTTGTAGTCGGCGCGGGCTTTTGGGAAACCCTTCTTCTGATAAAGCTCAACGATCGCGAGTCCATCGGCCGCAATTTGCTTTTCGTCCAGCGTGCTTCCCGGCGTCGTCTTAACGGCTTTACGAATCGCTTTTTCCGAGATAGCGGAGATTCCCTTGATCACTACTTCGCGAACAAGTGGTTTACCCTGAACGATAACGACAACTTTTACGCCATCACGTAGCGGTTCGTCGTAAATACGGAGATTAGTGAAAAACCCTGTCGCGTAAAGGTTTCGGACGTCATCCTCAACGGCTTCCTTCGAAAAGGGCTGGCCCACTGTGGTGCGCATATTTGAAAGAATAACTGTCTTGGACACGGTTTTTGGTCCGGCATATTCCACGGCAATTTCGCGGACCACTGGCCCAGAAAAATCCCGGGCTGCAGGCTTTGTTGTCGTTTGTTGTTGTGAATACGCACTGGGGCACAACGCCATAAGGACGACTGCCGAAAGTAATAAGCAAAATTTTTTCATGTACCGTAAATAATGGGGTTCCTGAATTTCTACTGTCTACACTGTAATAAGTCAACGCCTCATTTTTCAATGGGTTCACCTTATGTAAAGGTCTACTCCACCGAAGGTTCGCCTTAATTTCAGCGCTTTTCTAACTCTTCTCAGCCGGTTTTAACCTGAGGTCGGCCTCACTAAACCAAATGGTTGAATTTTCGTTCCGTGGACAACGGCAAGCGCACTCCAATGTCGCTCTTACCTGTTATTCACCTTTTGACCGGCGCGGCGCATCTCACCGTATCATGGTGTAAGAGTCAACGAGAAATAACCTTAAATTTGCACCCCGCAGGTTCAACGAGAAACGTGAACCGTTCACTCATGTGTCCTCATACGACTAGGGTGACTCTTCGCTATAATGAGTGACTTCCTCTGGAGCCAAGTTTTCGAACCGGGCAAATTGTTCAAGGAATGTGAGCGGAATTAACTTAGTTTCACCGTTCCTATGCTTGACGATATCAAGGAAGGCTTTCCCTCGCAAATCAGCTTTTTTATCCTCATCTGATTCATTTTTCTCGGGACGATTAATCAACCCCACGATATCGGCGTCCTGTTCGATCGCTCCAGATTCCCGCAAGTCGGCCATTTTAGGACGGTTGCCTTCGCGTTCTTCTACCTTACGATTGAGCTGTGCCAGTACGATGATAGGGATATCCAGCTCCTTCGCTAAGGCCTTTATCCCATTGGAAATTTCGCTAATTTCATTCTGCCTATTGTCTCGCGCTTTTGGAGAATTTGATTTGAGGAGCTGAAGGTAATCGATAATGAGAAGCTCAATTTTATATTGTTGATGCATCCTACGCGCGATGGACTGAATATCCGTAATCGAAAGTCCTCCGCTATCATCGATATACATGGGGGCCTTGCTCAGCTGGTATCCCGCTGTAGTCAGTTTTTCAAATTCTTCTTGGGGAACTAAACCTAGGCGCATATCCGAACTGCTGATCCGGGCAATGGAACAAATCAAGCGTTTTACCAATTCCGAAACCGACATTTCCAAGCTAAAGATCCCGACGGGCTTGTTTAAATAAACCGCGACGTGCTCAGCAATATTCATCGCGAGCGCGGTTTTCCCCATACCGGGGCGGGCTGCGAGAACAATCATGTTCGATTTGTGTAAGCCCGAAGTGAGCTCATCCAGTTTCTTAAACCCTGTCTCCAGCGCGATGGTTTTTCCTTTGTTTTCAAACATCGCCTCGAAATCTTCGATGGCTTTCATCACCGTTTCCTTGATGGGCTTCATCTTCGTTTTTACGGCGGCCTGATTGATCGATAGGACTTTCCTTTCAACTTCTCCTAGGAACTCCGTGATGTTATCAGGCGTTTCAAATGATCGTTGAACCATTTCCGTGCCTGCGGCGATCACCTGTCTGAGTAGATATTTTTCACGCACGATCTCAAGGTAATACTCAAGGTTCGCGGCGGTTGGAACAAACGAAACGACGTTGGTTAAGTACGAAGGACCTCCGATTCTTTCGATCAATCCTTTGTCCTTGAGTCGTTGACTTACCGTCAGAAAGTCGATGGGTAGGTTCACCATCTCAGCGAGAATTTCGTACAAAATCTGATGCCGGGGATCGTAAAAATAAGCACTTGTGACCCCTTTAGATTGGCAAATGGCAAGGCCCTCTTTGGATGAGAGCAGGATGGACCCAAGCACACTCATCTCTGCTTCGAGAGATTGCGGCGGAAGCCTGTCCGTGGAAACGGGATTCTGATCAAGATTCGCTTTTGAAAAGTCGGGTGGTCTGGGTGTAAATGTGGACTGTTGGGCCATGAAAACAATGTAATGGGTGAGCGTTGTGCCGCAACTTTAAGTTATTCATCTTATTGGGCGCGCGAAAACCCCACTTGCACGCACGATTCCATCCCTCTGTGCATTTATTCTCAGGTTATCCACATTTTTTCTAGGGCAAGCCGAAGTTCACCGGTGTGGTCATTATGTACGATGCTCGCAAATTTTCGCAACGAATCCCAGGGTTGCGAACCTACCCTAGGCTATCCAACCCCACACCTTGGATCGCGATTCCCCACCCCGACAGGGGTAGGCCGTTGACCGTTATAAAACTTTCATTCTGACAGCGTTTTAGGGGAAATTTCCGTATGTATACGCAAAAAATGGCCTTTGTTGGCTTCCAAAATGAGGGGCTGACACAAATTATCACCATGTTATTCACAATGGATATAAAGGTGAATGAACCGTTAACACCGAGGTCCCATTCCTTCACGAATTGCCCCTTAAACTACCCTAAAAAACCGGTGCGCCTTAGGGTCCGCAAACGTCTCGGAAAATTAAAGCGCCCGCACGACCGACTGAGGGCGCAGATAATCAAAATATGTTTCCGGTCCGAGCACACCCCCGCCACATCCGCTCAGGTTACATCCGCCATAGGGAATACCATGAGCAAATAGATTGTGGGCATTGATCCAACTGTTGCCAGAAACCAAGGCTTCACCGACCCTCTGTGCGCGCTGCAAGTCCTTTGTCCACACACTGTTAGCCAACCCGTAGGATGATGAGTTAACAGCAGCACTGGCCTCCATTTCGTCTTTGAATGGGATGAGGAAAGCCACCGGGCCAAAAATTTCTTCGCGCGCACAAATGTTATCTATTTTTCCGGATAACAAAGCTGGTTTTACAAAATGCCCGTTAGGGTACCCTGAGACATCGAAAGACCCCCCTTCAAGAAGGACTTTCGCCCCCTGTTCCACCCCTTTTTTGAGGTAATCCAACACTCGCAATTTTTGCTTTGAACTGACGAGAGGACCCATCTGGGTTTCGGGGTTTTGACCATGCCCGATTTTAACCGACTGCATGTAGGACCTCGACTTATCCACAAAGGCCTCCCACACTTTTTCATGGATCATCCACCGAGTTGCCGTGCAACACACCTGACCGGCGTTTAACGTGACTGCATCAACCAAAGCCTTGGCCGTTGCATCGATATTGACGTCCTCAAAAACAACTGCCGCGCCTTTACCCCCAAGCTCCAATTTACACGGGACAAGGTTCTTCCCACAGGAAGCCGCAATACGACGTCCCACTTCCGGAGACCCCGTAAAAGCCATTCTATTAATATCAGTGTGTTGAGCAAGGGACGCCCCCGCTGTCTGACCGAAACCTGTGACCACATTGATCACACCGGCAGGCACACCGGCTTGTTCGGCTAATCGCGCGAAGTAAAGAGACGAAAGGGGTGTATCCTCGGCAGGCTTAAGGACGACTGTGTTCCCAGCCGCGAGAGCAGGGGCAAGGTTCCAGCCAATGAGCAAAAAAGGGAAATTCCACGGAATAATAAAACCGCACACCCCGTATGGAGACCGCACCGTATGCGCTTCAAATCCCTTAACCGCAATGGGCTCTTTTCTATGGGACTGAACTGATAAATCAGCATAATACCGAAATGATTGAGCCACATTTGGAATGTCAAAGGCTCTTGCATGCGCCGCGGGTTTCCCCACATCCAACGATTCAATTTGCACCAATATTTCGAGGTTCTGATCAATTAAATCCGCCAGTTTGTTAAGGATCGCAGCCCGCTCCTGGGCCGACATGGTAGCCCAGCCACTGGATTTGAACGCATTCCGAGCTGCTTCCACGGCGAGGTTTATATCGGATGAGTCACCGGCACTGACCAGTGTAAGCACTTCCCCGGTCCCCGGATCGTGCGTCTCAAAAAAACCGCCTTTGATAGGGAGAACCCACTTACCTCCAATAAACATGTGTTGGGGTTCGTTACGAAAAAAATTTTCAACTTCAGGAAGGAACGAAATGGAACTCATAAAGAATTAAATGTACCTCAGGAAGGTAATTCAGTCATGGCCATTTAAAAGAATATATTGTTCTCAAATCCAAAAGCACTTTGGGCACGAAAACAAAGGGTCTTCACCTTCTACCCGAGCACATCGGCTTCTTCCATCGAAACAGGTTCTTCTGTTCCCTTCCGAGATACCTCGGGGACGTAAAAATACTTGGGCTCTGTCTTCTGCCGGTTCACGTGTGGCAATAGTTCTTTCCATGCGGCGACTAACCCATGGGGCGCCGCAGGTAAATCAAACTCAATGGCTTTGCGGAGTTTCGGCAGATTATAAAAGGGCACGGCCGGGTACATATGATGTTCAATATGATACTGCATGTTCCAATATAAAAAACCTATCGGTCGACTGCACGTATACGTCCGACAACACAACCTGAAATCGTTGCTGTTCGGCATTAATCCAGCGTGCTGTGGATACACACATAGTCCGGCTAACCAACCCCCGTAGAATGGAGCTAGGCTCACTAAGACCACCAATGGCCACTGGCCTGTCCCCACAAAGAGTGCCGCAAGTCCTATATGCCCCACCAATACAAACCGGGCCCAGTTCCGATGCTGCAACCTAGTTTCTGCTTTGGCTCCTCCTAGTATTTTCTTTTCCCAATCGCTTACATAAATCCCACGCGCGTGAGACCAAAACATTTTCCACACATTCCAAATGTTCACTGGATGCGGCACAACACTCCATAACCAAGATATAGGTTTAATATGGAACGGAAGCACCACTTCCCCATCGAGGTCCTCGTGAATCGTGACTTGATGGTGCCGAACATGGCTGGCCCGAAATCCGACCCAATTATGAAAACTCAAAAATGAATACACCTTGAGAAAGAACTCATTCCATTTTTTAGATTTAAAAACGGTCTTGTGCGACAACTCATGTATCGGGCCTGCCCCGCCAAAAAAAGCGTAAAACGTCCCGTGTACCAACAGGCACCCGAGAAAAACCGGCACACTCCATTGCCATGTCTTCATCGAAATTAACCCAGAGACCCAGTAGGCTAATGCTCCGGTAAATACGGAGAGTCCGAGTTGGAGGAGCACCTGTTTAAACCCTTGATAATTACTTTGCCTGATTAATTCGCTCATCACTTTGCGATCAATGGGAGAGCGATACCATTTAATTTCCTGTTCTTGAGCCATAATTTTTAATTAATCCGTGAATGTATGATACCACCTTTTTCAACGGTTAAAATGGTGGTAATTCGCTAAAACATGTATTTAAATTGCATTTATGACATCTCCACGCTTCGAAATTCTTGCTGCGGCTGAAGCCGTTTACACCCAAGGCGCTGTCCTTGGGCCTGCACATATCAACTGTTTCGAGTTCGTCTGGATCATCGAGGGTGATGTCATTTGGGAGTGTGATGGCGTCAAACATTCGGTTTCTCCGGGGACTGTGTTCCTCATGCATCCGGGGACTCGCCAAACTTTTTTTTGGGATCCCTCCAAACAAACACGCCATTTATATGTCATGTTTAATATTAAGAGTGGTGCGAAGGGTTATCGGTTTAAAAATATGCCCGCAATTTTGAACCCTTTAGAAAACGATGTGATTCGACCTTTGTTCCGCCATGTGATGTGGCTTGTGAACGAAAAACCGCCGGGATTTGAAGAGGTGCTGACCCGGGCCATCGACACCATGCTCAAGATGTATGAACATAGTCTTACCGAAACTAAACTGGAAATGCGCAGTGGTCTTCCTGAATCGGTCCTGCGTGCGCTTTGGTTCGCACGCTCTCGTAGAGCCAAAAAGATAACAGCCGTCCCAACGATCGCCGAACTCGCCAAGGCGGCTGGATTATCCCAAGCCCAACTTTATCGTCATTTCATAAAAACATTTGGAATAGGTCCGCACAGTGCTTTACGTCTTGAGCTCCTAGACGAAGCGGCATCACTGCTCGCACGCACTCAGCGACCCATTAAAGATATCGCGGCAGACTTGGGTTTCTTTGATCCTTACCACTTCTCCAAAAGCTTTAAAAAAGTCTTCGGATCTTCCCCTCGCGCTTTCCGGGGTAACATCAATCAACCTGGTTTTAGTGTTCCACTTCCCGCTCTTCTTCGTCAACGCCATCTCGCTTCTGGCTCTTGGCTCAGGTAAATTAAAAATACCCAGCCAAGTTCAGAGTCGCCTTTTTTGGTGCGAGAAAGGCACCCGCTCGTATGGTCTCTTCCATAAACTTTATGACTTCTCGTTCTGCATTCTTTTCCCAGATACGTATGCGTTTTCCTTAATGTAAAATCGGTACAATGCGTGGGGCTCAACTGGTTTGTCGTATTTTAGACTGATAAGATTAATGCATTGCCCCCCAATGAGGACTGACCCAGTTGTTGCAATGGCCTTAATCCCGTCCTCAAAAAAATCAGGGGGCTGAGCTTTCACCAAAGAGCCTTTGGAAAAAAAGACTTCGGCTTTTGCTTTTTATCAACGGAAGTGATCCAAGCCTTTCTGGCTTGAGCTTTTAATTTGTCATCTGGGGTCACAAGGCCTTCCAAAGATTTTTTGCGAATCAATCATCGTTTATTCTGCGCTTTTTGGAAGTCCGTCATCGAAGCCATATACCAGAAATATACCAAATTTATGAGACTTAATCGAACAGAATATTATGATCAGATAAGTTTTACTGTAACGCAATCCAGCCCCCCTATTTTCGGTTACCTCAAATACCCTTTATTGAACCAAAAGCGCCGCGCCTTCTTCCTCAGCCCCGAATGGCTACGTCATCCAGCCCAGGGTTGCGAGCAGCGAGATACCCTAGGTTTCTGAAGGAATTTACAAGTTTCCAAACGAATTTTGAGAGGTGTCTTACGTCCTAATGATGGACTTGGAATGAGAAAATTAAAAGGTTGGTAGGATGATTGCTATATCAGAGGTATGCAATTTGAAAGGCACTTGATGGCGGCAGAAGGATACTTCGAGCTCGGTATGTTTATCGACGCGTGGAAGGAGCTCGATAAAATAACTTTGAACCTTAAAACGAACCTTCTTGTCATAAGCTTGAGAGTGGCGATTCTCATGCGCCTTAAGCGGTGGCAAGATGCCCTCGAGATTTTGGATCGCTTATCCCGTATCGTGCCCGGTCGCCCTGAGAATTATATTCAAGCGGCTGTGTGTTTGCATGAATTAAATCAAACTGTGGCAGCCAGAGAAAAACTTTTGTCCGGCCCTAAAGCTTTGGAAAGTTATGCCACCTACCATTATAATTTGGCCTGTTACGAAACGGTCATGGGCAACATAAATAACGGCAAAAAACACCTTCGCCGAGCCCTCGATCTTGATCAATCTTTCGCGTCGTACGCTGTCTTAGACCCGGAACTCAAACCGATCATTCAGTGCTGGAAAAAACCAAACGTGATCTAAATGTTTGCTTGAGATCAACACAGTCGGAGACCCAATAAGAGTTTGGTTTAGCTTTTGGGTCGCGTGTACCAGAGGTCGCAGTTTTCGCGTTTTTTGAGTGCTCCTGGAATCGCTAGCCGGAAAATATGGCGGATGGCTTGGCCGGTAGTATACCATTTGAGTTTACGCGCAGAGGTCACAATAGATTGACTCAGAACTCGCACCTTCATCCCATTTTTCCGTGCCCAACGTTTGGCTTTTTGTGAAAAAAAGATTTCCTCCCCTGCATACACGTCGAGATCAAATCCATTAATGGCCTGAAACACATCGGCGCGACAAAAAATATAAGATCCCGCCATGTAATTAAAGGATCGTGAGATTAAACTCCAAAATTCGACCAATGCGGCGCCGAAAAGATTAGCCTGTGGTTCGTCAAATTTGATAAGCGCGCCCCCCGCACATATTTTACCGGAGCGCATGGACACCAGTGTTTCCCTTAGAACTTCCGCAGGAAGGATCGTGTCAGCATCGACAAATATGTACCATGTTCCTTTGGCGCTCGCAGCCGCTGTATTCCGGGCTCGTCCGATCTGATTGTGCTCTTCCACAACCACAACAGCTCCACCTTCGCGGGCGATTTCCGCTGTGCGATCAGTGGAATTGTTATCGCACACAATGATCTCGTAGCGGGTTTCATTAAGTGATTCAAAAGCGGCTCGGACTCCTTGAAGGGTCTTGGCCAACAGTGCCTCTTCGTTAAAAGCAGGAATAAGCACACTGATTTCTGGGGGTCCGACGTCTGGCATTCTTTCAACCTAATCGGACCCACTCCAAAGCGCAAGACGGGCTTGGGGAATCACAAACTCTACTTCGAGCTTCAATGTCGTTTGTATCAATCGTGGCTGATGGAATCGTCCAACTCGTTTTTGTCCCCGTGCTGAAATGGGAAATGACTTTTTAACATTACTCCAGCTAACCGAATCGCAGCCACTAAACCCTCGGTGAAATGCTTTTCCCGAAACTCAGCGCCCAGTGCTTGAGCCATTTCATCCCACTCCTTTTGAGGGCATATCTTAAATATCCCTTCATCCGCATACACGGCATAATTCTGGGAGGTTGGAGCCACAAAAATCAGAACCCCATTCCGCGCCTCAGTCTTTGCCATACCGAGCTTGATAAACTGCAAAGCCGCATCCTTGACGGGATCCTTTGTCTTCTGCTTTGAGACATGAATCCTGATCTCCGCAGAAGTCCCCGCTTCGGCCAACTTGATCGCTTCCACGATTTTGTCGGTATCAACCTGATTAAGAA
>JAWXCD010000119.1:0-26472 GCA_034440535.1 Verrucomicrobiota bacterium
ACCTGACTCCCTCAAGAAAAGCGGATGTGCTCCCTCGCGCGTATCGTCTGGTTAAAAAAATATTTTCACCCGTGTAAACATCCCTGCTGGCATTCCAGAATTTGAAGTCCGGCAACAATCTCAGCGGAAATCGGGCGTGGCGGCGTGGAATATCATCGATCACATACAAGGGATAATCAGTCCCTATATTTTCCCGTAAAGATTGGAGCGAAGTCCTGGCATATTCAACGCGCGAAAGGCTGTTCAGATAACTGGGCGTGACAATCGCTAGAGATGGATTTGTCATGGTTGATCTTTCCTTCCAAATAGAGCTCTGCGAAATCTTCCGATAGCCATCCTCGCAGATATCGAAAATAGTTTTAAACTTTCTTGTATACTAAGGATGGCCTTGTCGAATGGTGTCCGACGATACTCGGCGGCTAATCGGTTTCCTTCTTCGGAAAGAGTCCTGCGACAATAATCTGAAACAACGGTTTTTGCGGCCAACGGAACCGCGATGAGGACATCTTCAAAAATCGCAACATGTCTGGGCTCCTTGGCTGCACAAAGTGTTATCATCAGGGATGAGAGGTCCGGCCATTGAGCACCGATATGATTCTCGGGTGGGGCTGCAATAAACAACCTAGCGTCATCAATGAGAATATAGGACTCGGGAAACTGTTCATTAATAATGCGAAGCTCCTCAAGGAGCGGACATTGATCTTCCTTTCCATAGGTATCCCCGGAACACCAATGAGCGTCCAACCAGAAAAGAGAAGGGCCGGAGATTTCAGATTGAATTTCTTTCAGCACAGCTCTGGAATCGCCAAAGCGAAATCTGATATTCGTAAGGTGTTTCAGTTTGGCACTCGTGGCTTCAAAAATGGTCTTTGAAAACTCAATCGTATGGACCGATTTAAAATGATGTGAAGCCCACTCCGTTGTCCCACCATAATATGTTCCCGTTTCAATCAGGTTTTTAATCTGAAACGTTGAAGCAAGCTCAAGAGCGAGCTCCTCTGGAATTCCCATGCGCACCCACCCCATATTATCGACCTGTGATCATTTCAATTTTTCTTAAAATTTTATAAAAAATGGCAGAAACCTTCATTATTTTCCCTGTGACTAATATCATGGGTCGCGCACCCGGAACTGGACGATGGTCGTTGGGAAGAATTTGCCTGCAAATTCCGTCAAAACCCGCGCTATTAACGAAAACAGCGGATTCTCGTGGGGCTACTTCCGTTTGCAACGGAAGTAGGAAGGGCTGCCCATTATAGCTGGATACAACATACGTTAATCCATCAAGTGGCAACACTTCTTCAAGGTCAACAGGAGTAAGTCCTGCTTTTTCAGCCGACTCTGCTAAGACAAAAATCAGATTCGTATGAGTAGCCGCGTACAGTTGATACCCTTTACTAATCCCCAAGTTAAAGAGGGAACGGGAAGAACATCCCATTCCAGTTTTTCCTGGCTCGTCAGTGTATTCGAAATGCGAAGGTCACGAGTGAAAGCCTCCATTGGAAGTTTAATATCAGGATCCGCAGGAACACCCGACGGCATTGTTTCACCCACAAAAGTATGATAATTAAGTTTCTTAGCCATGGACATGATCCAGTAATACGGACGAATATTAGTCGGTTCAAAATTTCCAACACACTCGTTTCTGGACGACAATACATCAAATTAACAAGAGCTGCCCCATGGACCGATACAACCGATGACGCTTCTGAGAAAATACCGATTCGTTCTTCCAATTCCATCTCATCACCGATCACAATCTTTTCAAACCCCTCTTGCTCAAGCAAGAAACTCAGTTCGTCCTCATTAACAATCCTTCTAAATTTTGCATTTTTACGGCTGATATAAATCCGACGCCCGACGATGGGAGCACTCTGCCGTGGTATCATCGCACGGAGAAACCACTCCACCGACTCAGGCTCATCAAAGCCTGTCTGGATGTTGGGACCTGAAAAGTGAAGGATTTCAGGTTCAAATATTTCGCTTCCATCATAGATGACGCGCCGTTCATCAGGAATCCCCACTTTATCAAGTGCCTGCAACTGATATTTCTTCAACTGGTCTGGAATAATAAACTTCACATGATCTGCTAAGCGCTCACGAATCAGAAACAAACCCATGATCTGGTCATGGAGCCAATGATAATGTTCTCGGCACCATACGCCCATCAAGGAATAGTATTCTCCACTGAGTTTCCTGACACGTTGGCGTGAAAAGAGGCGTCTCTGAAAATAAGCAGGATTTTTTTGAATCATAAAATCATGCCACCCTGTCTCGAGTGCATATCGCCCATCATTCAATCTCAGGAAACCATCCCTACCGGTAATACGGCAGCCGGATAGTTTTACGTGATATTTATTTGGATAGGAAATGCGGGTGTGCTTCTGGAATGATTCTATAACTCTGGCATCATGGGTCCCCTTAATTTCAGGTAGAAACTCACCAGCATTCCTTAGGATTTTGCACGACTCACCTTGTTGCTTTAATGCCCACTCGCAGACGTTCGGACAAAGGCCGGGATCTTGCAAGTCGAGGCGTCGAACTATCTTTTTACAGGTTTCCAAAAGCCCTTCTATGATTACCACTCCATCTCCTCTTTTTCCCAAAAATCCATCTTTGAAAATCCAAGTTTCTGATGTTCTAGCCATTCAAATAAATGTCCGCCCGCAATGATGCTTTCAACGGCATCCACCATTTTCCCACTGACTTGGGTTCCGTAAAGATTTCCCGACTGTCGCATCCTTTCCTGCATGGACTCCGAGTTCAATGTATCGGTAATTATCTTATAGACAATATCCTCACGAATCGGTGGAGCTAGGATATTGGAACCGGCAAAAATAGTCTCTGGTCTGTCTGTATTGAATCGCAAAGTCACCAGAGGAACACCCAATATATTGGCCTCTTCCTGAATACTCCCTGAGTCCGTGACAATCATGCGGCATTTCGTCATGGCCACGACGACATCTATGTAACTTGGCCAGACGGGTGAATAAATAAAATTATCATACTTTAATGCAAGCTCCTCAACCAATGACTTGTATCCGTATCGTATGAGGGCCTTTTCTGTGGCCCCTAGTGAAATAAGCAGAATCCTTTGCCCATCTCTTATCAAACGTTCCATGGCCAGAAAGATTGATTTGAACCGTTGCTTAGAAGTAACATTCTCCCTTCGGTGGACACAAAACCTAATAAAGCCCCCCTTTTCCAGAATAGGATATTGTTCAAGTATCCGGCTTTCCCCCCGGCGTTCAAGCGCCATGCTGATGGCATCGGAAACCGGATTGCCGACGACAAAAATTCGGCGGCTTTCATAACCCTCATCGTGCAAATGTTGTCGGTTGAGTAAAACGGGGGCTAAATGGACACCGGCTGAAGGTGCTGACGCACGGGTATCAAACTGTTCAGGAAAGGGCTCATAACTTCCCTTACGCCAGTGCGTATCATCGCGCAATCTTTCAAAATACGACTCCGTATCAAACGGGTCCGTCAAGGACACAAGCAGATCCCGATCCGGACTCAATGTCCTGAGTCCAGCTTCAACATGACATACGGCAATACGATTCGCAAAACTCGCGATACCGCCGGCAACAGCTGTTGTTGTATCACTATATGTATAGGGAATAATCTTACGGTTCACATTCTTGATCCTGAGAATGAGTGAACCAAAACGGTCTATGATCTGGGCCTGTTGTCCATGGAGAGTTTCTGAGCGCACATTCAGATTTACGTCGGGTATTATTCCAAATTCCTGCTCCATTCCCTTTGAGAGATTCCAGTCATAGTGCTGACCTGAATGTATGATGACCAGATTGGCATTTCTCCGGCGCAACTCCATTATGAGGGGAGCCTGCTTGATGATATCAGGCTTGGTGGCGATCAGGACCAAATGAATGGGCCGACTGTCGCCTGACAGTTTGTCCAGAAGACATTCTGACACTTCAAAATCTGTATTCATTTTTTATCCTTTATCACGTTCAATATGTTTCAAATATTACAGGACAGGCGTATTAGGACGATTGACGATCTCCTGCCATCGGCCCTCGTTCTGATGTGTTTCGTAACCCACATACTGCATGTTGATAAATCCAAACTTTCCCTGATACCATGACATAAACTCCCGATAATGCTCAGGTTTCCGGTAATACGACTCGGCATGGGTCAAGTGCAAGCACTGGCGGAGATCTGGATGCGAAAGTAGTTTTTCCAGAAAATCAATGCGGTAGATGACCGACCACAGTGTCAAGGGATGGAATGTTCCATCATTTGATTCGGGTTGGTAGGGACTTGACCAAAGCGTGAAATCCTCATACCGCCGTGGGGTGAGTTTGATCTGCTCAAATGAGACACTTTCATCACGGATTGTCAGGAGTGTCTTGTTTCCCAACTCAGGATTGCAGAAGGATCCGACCATCGGGTAACATGTCATGCGGACAACCCCGAGACTTTCGTCGTCATCCATTGCCCGTACCGCTTGCTGGACCAAGGGGCCAGCAACTGGGAGATAACAATTGTCATCCATGTGCATAAACACATAACGATACCCCTGCTGTCTCGCGTATTTAAGACCCTTCAAATACGCCTGAGTGCTACCTCGTCCATATCGTCTCAGGAGCGTGACATTTTTTTTCCCCACATAGACTCCGGCAGCAGCTCGGAAATATTTCATGTCAGGAATTAAACGCCAAGGAAACCGGGCGTGAATCCTTGGAATATCATCGACGACAATCACAGGAGTCTCCTCTCCGAGACACAGGCGCAAGGACTCGAACGATCGTTGGGCAAAAGCAATTCGCGAATCCGAATTCATGTAACTCGGAGTAATGATCACCAGTTTCGAGGTCTTCATTCATCCACCTTTCTTCCTGTCAAAATCCGGCGGTATTTTTACCCGCCGCCATCCGCAACGATACTATCATCAACCGGAAGGATTCCTTCATGAGCATCCTGGATTTCTCAAGTGGGGTGCGCGGAGGTAATCAGCCGTCGCGCGCGCCCCATCGTTAGCCAGAACAGATCGACAATAACGGTCCACAATGAATTTCGCCGACATAGGCACAATGATGATTACATCCTCAAAAATGGCAATATGCCGGGCCTCATTTGAAAGTCTGAGCGTATCAATAATATCAAAGAGGGTCGGCCACTGATTCTCAATGTGATCCGTCGGAGGGGCGGCAACAAACAGTCTTGCATCATCAATAAGCAGAAAGGAGCCCGCATACTTTTCATTAATTAGTTTTAATTCTTCAAGAAGCGGGCATTGATCATCCCTTCCATAAGTTGATCCGGAACACCAATGAGCATCCAGCCAGAAAAGACAGGGGCCCAGACTCGCGGGGATTTTTTCCAGGAGAACAGTCCGCGAATCGCCGAAATGGAATTTTACATTACTCAACGCCTCAAGCTTGGCGGCTGTTTTGTCAAAGATCTCCCTTGAATACTCGATTGTATGGACAGTTTGGAAATGTGATGCGGCCCACGAAGTCGTGCCACCGTGGAATGTCCCCGTTTCAATAAAGCAATGAATCCCACATTCCCTTGAAAGATCAAGGGCAAGTTCCTCAGGCACTCCCATTCTAATGATACCCATGATAAGTTTGTAATGACAGGTTGACCGAACGGATCTTTCAGGATTTGCGCAGATGATACAATCCCGTGCAATAGCCAGGAGCCTTAATAGACAAGAGTTCACTCCCACAAATGTACTTTTCGTCCTCTACGACAAGCGAGCCAAACCATGACAGCAAGGTTTCCTGAGTAAAGGCCCGGTGTGCATTGAAGTAAGTGATATTGTCATCATCAACAGGAACTGAGAAAAACAAATGGCCACCAGGTGCAAGAACGCGCCGGAGTTCTGAAAAGGCCTTTTCAGAACCAAATGGATCCAGTGGATCTCCATACCGACCCAAGCCGATATGCTCAACCACGCAGAGGCTTGAAAGAGAGCCAATACTTTCATCTTCGAACGGTAAGTTGAGTATTGTCCCTTCTTTGAACCGAATTGAGGGCATATTAAGAGATAATGGTCGAATATCCACCATAGTTGTAGGAATGATTTTGGAAAGGTGAGCGACAAAAACATGATGCGACCCCACATCTACATGACTGTCCGGCCGGAGTCTGGCAATTCTCTCAAATGCCCACGAATCTTGGTAAAAATATACAGGTTCGATAGGAGTTGTCGCGACATCCTCCCCAATACAAGGATAAAGACAGGCGACCGGAGGACGGAGTTCCTCTGGTGCCATGTCCCGATACATACGATATGCTTTCCAGAATCGCAGCCAAGCAGCAAAATCCTTCCTCAATCTGCAAGCCCACTGCAATGACATGAACGAACGTCCCATTCGCCGGAAAACCCAAATAATTTCCTTCATCATTGTGGCACCGCCAGTTGCATAGAAAATTGGGCTGTCGCTCGGGATTGCCCCCCTGGAAAAACAGGGTCCCCCCGAACTACGTTCTTCACCGAATACCCAGTTTCATGAAGAAACTTCTCTATTTGCGATGGCTCATTCCCCATGTCAAAGGTGGCCCCTCCAAATTCAAAAATACAGGCGGAGATAGCCTTACGCCGGAGCATTTCACGCGCCCCCTGAAAAACCTGATACTCGGCACCTTCCACATCTATCTTGAGCAGGTGAATATGTTCAATTCCATTCCTTTTGCAGTATCCATCAATACTTACAGTTTCAATAGCTTCGTGACGCTTCTCCGTAATCGTAATACCATCCAATTCAAGCGGACGGTCACACAAAGAGTTAAGTGCCGCAAGATCATCTCCGTAAAGAGTCATCGTCGCCGATCCTTCCAACTGGCTCACGGCATTACGATTGACCGTAGCATTGGTCAGGTGTTTCCATCGGCAGATTTCCGAAAGGCGGTCAAAAGTAAGTTGAACCGGTTCAAAACTGTGGATGTGGCCGGTAGAACCAACTAGCTTTGAGAACAAAGCTGTCATGTCCCCGTAATTTGCCCCAACGTCAAATACAACCATCCCCTCTTTCAGGAAATCCAGATAAAAGCGGTGCTCCTCACGTTCAACTTCATTCGGGGCCGTATAAGTAGGCCGTCCAAGAAGGTGTCGCAATCTGTTTCTGACTATTTGAGTAAATGTTCTCGTCATATGTTTACCTTCCCTAGGGGCGATTGATCTGGTGCAATTTTTTCGATTTTCCACCGGGCATCCACAAGACACAACCCAGCCTGTTGCGGCGGAACTTCGCCACTTTCATGAAATTGGCCCTCATACACATTCAATTCGATAGCTTGGTCAACCCCGTCAATAAATTCATTGTTTTCAATCAGAGAAAACCCGAGCACATAAACAGCCGGGGGCAAGGGAAGCCGTTTGAGATGACATACGAAGTATCCAATTTCCGGAAGGCTGCCGAACATTTTCGCCTCCAACCGGTTGTGATGCAAAAAAACAGGGACACCAGTAACGGTTTGAAGCAACAGACTGGCAATCATTCGGGAATGGTCTTGCTGACTATTTCGTTTAAATCCAAACCAAACTTCGACATCTTGTCCCGATCTGAGTGAATCCAGAATCTGCCCTGTCAGTGGATCACGGAATGTGATTTCATAAATCCTAACCAGACCACTGCCCCGACGCCCTCTGTCACTAATCTCGTGTGTCATATTGGCAGAGAGTCCGGACATATAACGCTGGATTGCTCCGGAGATATCCCCGCGATAAACCACATCTCCTCCCTCGAGAAGTATTCCTGTTTTACATAGATTACCAATAATCCCCATGTTATGACTGACTAAAATGACGGTTCTGCCTGCATTTGCCACCTCCCCCATTTTTCCCAGACATTTTCTTTGAAACATGAAATCCCCCACGGCAAGGACCTCATCCACAACAAGAATCTCTGACTCAAGATGTGCTGCAACAGCAAAAGCCAGTCTCACGTACATTCCACTCGAGTAATATTTAACCGGAGTGTCTAAAAAATTCTCCAATTCCGCAAATGCGACTATCTCATCAAGTTTCCGGGTGATCTCATTCCGTCTCATCCCCAAAATAGATCCGTTTAAATAAATGTTTTCCTTGCCGGTCAACTCCCGGTGGAACCCGGTTCCGACCTCCAGCAAACTGGCGACACGACCTCGATATTTTAATTTTCCTGTCGTAGGTTGAGTAATACGCGACAGTATTTTCAGAAGCGTGGACTTACCAGCCCCATTCCGACCAATGAGCCCCACCACTTCCCCCTGCTGTATCTCGAGATTGATATTCTTCAATGCCCAAAACTGTGCGGGTGGCACATCTGTAGGCTTGGACTCGCCTCCACTCTGGGACGGGAAAACAGAAGTCTCACGACCTGCAGATAATAAACGATGAAAAAAACGTCCCAGATCTTCGCGAAAATTATTCCCAGAACCGCTTGCCTGTCCTAGACGGTAGAGTTTCGAGACATTCTCAAATTGGATTGACCACGTCATAGAACATCCACCAACTTGTTCTCTCTTTTTCTGAAAAAGAGCACACCGACTACAAGGAGAATCAGTGTGACTCCAAGATTGGCAATCAAAAGTCTGGGGGAAGGGGGCACGCCCCCCACCATCGCACGAAAACATGCAATAATTCCAGCCATTGGATTGAGTCCCATGGCTACCCGCGCCCAGTGAGGCATCCGATCGACCGGATAGACAACGGTGACAAGAAATCCTAGCTGAGTCAGCATAGGAATGATATATTTGATATCACGATACTGCGCATTCAATGCGGCCAAAATAAGTCCCACACCACCGGCCGAAGCCATTATCGCTAGGAGAAGTACAGGGGCAACAATTACCAGCCATCCCGACCAAGCTCCATAGTACAAAGCAGCAAAATTGATCATTACTAATCCTATACAGAAATCCGGAACTGTCCCAATTAAGGGCGCCAAAGGTACGACAATACGCGGAAAATACACTTTCGATAATAATCCCGCATTGTTTTCCAAACTTCCCCCCGCCCCTATCAACCCCTGCGTAAAACAAACCCACGGCACTTGTGCTGCCAGATAAAATAAAAGATAAGGCGTTTTCCCTACCGGTATCTGCGCAAATTTTCCAAGAATGACAGCTAGAGCCCCGGACATCAATAGTGGTTGTAAGATAACCCAAGCGACCCCCAGAAAAGTTTGCTTATATCGGATTTTGATATCCCGCTCTAAAAAGGCATAAAATAAATCACGGTAGTCCCATAAATCCTTAAAAAACTGCACGAGTCTCTCGGATCGATCCGCGGATATGACTGTTATACTATCGTTTGTATCCATGAAATAACTTGGATGAACTGACCTTGTAAACTTTACCTAGTGTCACTTTTAATCTGTCATGACATGATTTCACCACATTGAGCCATTAGGGATATTCCCTGCTAATGCTGGAATTCCGTCCCGTCGGCTTTCGGGCGTCCAATCAAACTCTTTCCGTGCCCCCGACGAATCAAGAACAACCCAAGGAAGATCTAGCTGGCTAAGGGCCATATCCGAGGCAAAATCAATGAGAGCAACTCTTCTGGCATACGATTCCGTGAATTTGGACAATGGCCTAGAATTCTCAATGCCTTCAGAAACACTAAATATGCGACTCGGCTGCGTTGGCAGACTTGCGGTGTAAACCATTTATTTGAAGGTAAAAAATGGCATTTAAAGAAAGCTACCGCCCGATACGCAGTAAATCCAAGATACTCATCCTCAGATAGATATAACATTCTGACAGAACTAAACACTAACTTGCACCGAGTTTTTTTATCTAAAACCAACGTAAGACTATTAGCAAGACCGTTTTAAGAAAATAATTATGTTTCAAATCCGCGGCGAATGCTCCTGCATCCCCATTTTCTACATTCCTTTAAATGTCAGTATTTATTTTAATGGGATAGGATACTCCAACGGACGATCTTCATAGGGGTGTGGAACCATGGATTGTCGTTCGATGGCACTTGAACAGTGATGACCCGTCCTACACCGGGGTCGGCTTCAATCCAGGTGTTGTTACCGATATAGGCCATGATGTGAGAGCCTCCACTGGTGACAGCGAGGTCGCCGGGAAGAATCTTGGAATGGTCGAGCTTGTTGACGGTGGGCGTGTCGAGCAGATGGACAGTGAAGCCGTCGTGCGCCTCACCCAAAACATTGGCTGTGCAGTCGTGCCACCAAAGCGAGAGAGAGCGGCGAACAAGGCCGGGGTTGAAAGTGCGAATCCCGCGACAAAAGAGTGAGTCAATGAGTCCACGGCGAATCAGGCCGGAGCAATCAATGCCCATGGGACTTTCTCCACCCCAATAGTACATCACGCCGTCGTACCGACGAAGTCCTGCGACGTAATCGCTGCGGAGCGAGTCTGCGGCGGGAAGATTGCGCGCCGGTAAAGCGAGAAGCGGACAGAGCGACGGTGCCAACAGAGAAAGATAAGTCCGAACCATACGACAAAGAAAAGAGCCAGACCGCCCGCACGAGTATACCGGTAACTTTCGGGATAAAGCACAACAGCTGTAAATAAAACCAGCGCGGCTAGCCAAATAAGCCGCATCAGTCGGGTCGGGGTCTTTTTGTTCATAGGAAAAGCAGGTAGTCGAATAACCAAAAAAAGTTTAGCCACTCGGCCTGCCGAACGCGTGCATTGGAACCTGTATGCGATGGCCGGGTTCGCAACGGCAGATGGGTTTTAGGATTCTAAATCCGGAATAATTCGCGATTCCGAGTTATAGGTTTGTTGTTGAGTTGTTTCAGCACCGAGACTCTTTTTTCCTCATTTTAACAGGCGGGCTTTGGCTCCGGTTGGCCTAGTGAGGTTCTCACATTCCGCGGTTAAGGGTCAACATCCTGAAGGATGAACCCTTTCAAATATTCAGACTCCGGAAAACCCATCAAGACAGGATGATCAGAAGGTTGAAAAACCAGTTCAACGAGTCGAAGTTGACGCCGCGCATCGTTTGCCGCATCGACCACCACTTCCCTTAACACCTCCCCAGTCACATGATGGGAGCAAGAATAGGTGAGAAGAAATCCCCCTGGATTGAGCAATTTAAGTGCGCGCAGGTGTATCTCCTTATACCCGCGCATAGCGTCATTAACCTTGTTTTTTGTGCGCGCAAATGATGGAGGATCAAGCACTATTACATCATACTTTTTCCGGGTCGCCACTTCATCCTTTAGGAAATCAAACACGTTAGCTTCATGAAATGTAACGTTTAACTTGTTCAGGGTTGCGTTAACTCGAGCTGCCAATAAAGCAGGCCCTGAACTATCAATGGCTGTCACCGAAGTTGCCCCCATTCTCGCTGCATGAAGCGCAAATCCACCGTGATACGTAAAACAATCCAAAACCGTTTTTCCTGCAAAGTACTTTTCCGCCTGTCGATAACTTTCCACCTGATCAAGGTAAAGTGATGTTTTTTGGCCAGACTCAAGATTCACCAAGAATCGCAATCCGTTAAGGTCGACCTCAAAAGAAAGCGGTCCACCTCCTGCCAAAATTCCCGTTCGGATAGGGAGCCCCTCCAATTCACGGACCCCGGAATCGTTTCGTTCGTAAATGAGACGTGGTTCCAACAATTCCTGAAGCACGGAAGTAATCCCACCCAACCTCCGGTCCATACCCATCGTAACCGTTTGCACTACCAACACGTCCCCGAGTTTATCGACAATAAGGCCGGGTAAAAAATCACTTTCCGACCAAACTAGTCTTGCATTGGCAGGCCATTGTCCATCAGGCCCTTTACGATGATTCACCGCTTTTGAGATTTTTTTGCGCAGATCCGCCAGGTTAAGCCCTGATGATTGGAAGCTAAACCGACGGAGTACAATTTGTGATTTTGGATTATAAAGAGCCGACCCATGAACGCGTCCTACTTTATCCTGAATTTCGACGACATCGCCACTCTCTGGTTCGCCTTGGACACTTATAAGGTCACTTACATAAACCCACGGGTGGCCGCGCCAGAATGCGGCTCCTTTACGGGGATGAACAACAACGATTGGTAAAGTCATGGTAAAAAAGTTAACCCTCGAATGAAACTGATTTAGCCTCTGTTTCCACAAGGACTAAACGATAAAAAATGGATTCAACCACGCGCCCATTCACAAGGCACTGGAACCAGTATTCACCTGGATTTGGAAATGCAATTTGGCTTAAGTGAATTGAAAACTCTCGCGTCACGTCGTCTACACCCACAACTGCTTCCATTGGGGGGTTAGTTCGAAAAATGATATGCTGATCGGAATCAATGATTTGGATTTCAAACTGGTACGACCCCGTCGTCAAACGCATCCGAAGATACACGGACATGTGCGGATAAATGCACGGGAACTGGCTCGCCCAAATACGATTAAAAACCCCGATTAACGAGTTTTTCCCACTGCTGTTTGCAATAGCATCGCAAACCAGCAGGCACTCCAATTCTCCTTCCCAAGGTGGTAAATTCATCTTTCCGCTCCGATAACCTCCGAGATCTTATCAAGAATAGATCGGGAATACTGTTTTAATTTTTCGGTGTTATCACCTTCGATGAGCAAGCGGATTTTCGGTTCAGTCCCTGAATACCGGAGAAACACCCGACCACGCCCGTCCAATTGTTTCTTTACATTTTCAATCTCAGCGACAACCCCCGGCATTTCTTCGATCGGCGGTTTGCTTCTCACTTTGATGCTCTTGATCTCCTGCGGATAACGTTTCAGACAACGGCGCAGTTCACTGAGAGGTTTACCGGTCATCTTCATGATTCTTAAAACCTGAAGGGCCGAGATAATACCATCGCCCGTAGTTGTATAATCACTAAAAATCATGTGACCCGACTGCTCACCACCGAGGTTAAAACCGCCTTCCATCATTTTTTCAATGACATACCGGTCGCCCACCTGCGTACGCACAACACTTCCGCCTGCTTTAACGAGGGCATCATCTACTCCGAAATTACTCATCTCTGTGACCACCAACGTTTTTTCTGACAACTGCCCCAAACTCAGCATATCAAGGGCACAGATCGTCAGAATCTCGTCGCCATCAACAATATCCCCATTCTCATCTGCAAGAATCAAACGGTCAGCGTCACCGTCATGGCTAATACTACAATGCGCCATGTGATTATGCACCTTGCGCGCCGCAACTTCCGGATGCATGGCACCACATTCTCGGTTAATATTCGTTCCGTCGGGGTGGTTATGATAAACAAAAATCTCCGCACCAAGTTCAGTCAGAATACAAGGAGTGGATTTGTAGGCAGCGCCGTTAGCAGTATCGACGACAATGCGAACGCCTTCGAGAGTGAATCCCTTGGGAATCGAATTCTTTGCAAACTCGATGTACCGACCCAAGGCATCATCAATACGAAATGCTTTCCCAATTTCCTCAGCCGTAGGACGAAAACTGTCAATTAACCCTCCGAAAACCAAGTCTTCGATTTCTTTCTCTATGGCATCATCAAGCTTGTATCCATCCTTACGAAAAAACTTAAACCCATTGTCCTCGTAAGAATTGTGCGAGGCACTGATCACAATCCCCGCGTCAGCTCGTAAAGATCGGGTAATATAGGCGACCCCAGGAGTAGGCAAAGGGCCAATAACCAAAGCATCCACGCCCATTGATGTGATCCCTGCGACCATCGCATTTTCCAACATATAACCAGAGAGGCGAGTGTCTTTGCCGACAACAATTTTATGGCGGCGGCGACCTTTTTTAAAGATATGCGCAGCAGCTCGGCCTAATTTTAAAGCTGTTTCAGCTGTAACGGGCTCAACGTTTGCCGTGCCTCTCACTCCGTCTGTTCCAAATATTTTGCGATCAATTCCCATATTTACTTCCTTTTCGTAGTGCCACCCACATTCGGCGGGGTGGTATTTTGTGGAAGCGGTTGCCGAACTTCCTCACGTTCAACCACTTTTTGCAATTGGCCTTTGATGACTACCCAAATGAGTAACGCAATAAAAAAGCTGACCATTTTCGCCCACCAATTTTTAAAAATGAGACTCCTCATATTTTCCCTGATGTATTCCCGTCGTCAGGGATTTCCTCAATGGAGCCTTTTTCTCCAAAAGACTGACCGCTATTCGTAGGCCGGGCATTTTTAGAAAAAAGGAGGTTTGCCAGTTGATCACGTAAATCATCCGCTCCGAGGTCCCGAGTAATTTCACCGCGGACACAAATTGAGATTGTTCCGGTTTCTTCAGAAACAGTCACCACAATAGCGTCGGTTTCTTCACTCAACCCGATGGCGGCCCGATGGCGCATGCCTAACAACCTGTTTAACTCAGCGCGGTGCGTGATCGGAAAAATACAGGCCGCAGAAATAATCCGATCATTACGGATGACCACTCCCCCGTCGTGCAGTGGGGTGTTCGGATAAAATATCGTTTCGAGCAATTCGGGCGTCGCCACACAATCAATGGCGACACCTGTTTCTGCGTGACCTCTGATTCCGACTTCACGTTCGATGGCCAAAAGAGCTCCAATTTTTTTAGAGGCAAGGTTAGTGGCTGCTTCAACAATTACTTCAATGACTTCCCGTTTTTGACTACTCGAATTAAAAAAGTGTCGGCTGCCTAGATCCGCTAACACCAGGCGCAGTTCGGGCTGGAAAATAATAACGAGGGCGAGAGCCAAAAACGCAGAAAACCCTTTCAAAATGGCACTGATCACCTCAAGCTGAAGCATGACGGAAACAAAAGTCATAATGAGAAGGATGGTCGCTAGCCCTGTCAAAACGGCCGCTCCGCGAGTTCCTTTGAACAGCACATACACATAATAGATCCCACCCCAAAGCAGAACGATCTCAATGACCGATCTCCAGTGATCCTTCGTATACTGATAAATATTAAACCAATAATCCATAATTACCCAATTAAAGCCTGATACACCTTTAGCGCTTCCACTGTTTCCTTCACGTCGTGTACCCTTAAAAAGTTGCAACCCTTACTCACAGCGGCAAGTCCGGCGGCAACGGAAGCATTCACTCTTGAATCCCGTTCCTTTAATCCTGCCAAGTGTACCAGAAAGGATTTCCGCGACAACCCTACCATTAAAGGGAAACCAAGTCCCTTAAGTTCATCTAAATGAAGTAACAGGTCCACATTATGTTGAACTGACTTTCCGAATCCAATCCCAGGGTCAATGGCCAATTGCTCCGAGCGCACCTGTAAACCTACCCATCGCTCCACCTTTTGACGAAAAAAATCGTTCACCTCTTTTACCACATTAGTGTAATGCGGCTTCGTTTGCATGGTTTGAGGTGTCCCCTGCATATGCATAATAATCCAACCCGCCTGAAACTCCTTTATTTCGTGAGCCATGGTCGGATCGCTCCCTGCCGAAACATCATTAATAATATCCGCCCCTTCACTGAGTGCTTCGTGAGCGATAACAGCTTTGGATGTATCAATCGATATCGCTCCGTCCCAGCGTCGGCGCACCTCTCTCAAAACGGGCAATATTCGTTTCCGCTCTTCTTCGATAGAAACAGGTTCAGCTTTTGGCCGGGTTGATTCCCCACCAATATCCAGAGCATCTGCCCCGTCCTCAATCATCTTATCGGCTTGCCGCAAAGCCTGTTCCATCCCCAAAAACTTTCCACCGTCGGAAAATGAGTCGGGAGTAATATTTAATATGCCGAACACCTTAACAGAGTTAGGCGCCGACAAATCCCATGATTTCTTCCTAAAGGAATAATGCATCTCGGGAGAGATATTTAAATGGGGTCCATTTGAGAATTCCATATTGGTGCGCACGGGGGGACTCGAACCCCCACGCCTTTCGGCACAGGCTCCTTAAACCTGCGTGTCTGCCATTCCACCACGCGCGCAGGACCAGAGAGCGGACAATATGCATCTCAGCACGCATTTCAAGTCCTGTTTTTGTTTTTTTATCTGAAGTTATCGAAAAACTTAACTTCTTAATCGTTTCCTGCCCGCTTTTCACAATGGTTTACAACATCTTTTTCGCGGCTTGTAGGCGTGACTTTTAAATCCTTGAGGACACCTTTCTCAAGAGTCCCTTCAACCACTGTCCCACCGGGTGCGTGTAGTTTAAACGCGACGTCCCAATCCTTTGGCCAAGCAGGAAAAAGATGAATCTTGCCGTCGTCACACTGCATCACCATCCGTTGCAGGGCGATCATCGTGACACCGCCATGATCCTGGTCTGGGATCCAATCAAAGCCGTTCCCGCCACTATCCCAAAATGCAGGAAACCGGCTTTCTGGATGGAATTGGGACGCATTTTTCACCACGTCTCGGCGCGCGTCATCCGTTAACCCAAGTAATGCTGCCTGAATGGCGTCCTGCGTCCAACATCCTGTCATTTTCACAAGGCGCTCATTAAAAGTGGCCACCCCACGTTCCAGCTCGGGTTTACCCACTCCATACAAGCGATATGGAAACACCGCGTATAATTCCGGATTTTCCCAATTCAAATTCTTATCATATTGGAGTGCGGGAAGAATGATCTTCTTTCCTGTCCAATGCCAACTCCGGGTAGGAAGCGGGGGCAATAGTTCCAAGTACTCGCGACAAAACTGCTTTTCTTCCTCCGGCAACTTAACTTCCGCCATCCCCAAAAGCCCATTCAGCAACCATTGTAATCCTGCAATGTCTGGTGTCGGATTTACGGCTTCCTGCCATGTTTCAAGCGACTGTGAGGGACTAAAGAGTATTTTTCCAAGCTCATCTCGCTTGGTGTAATAACCCTTATAAAACCTCAAAACCTCCATCGCAAAAGGAACAAGCTTTTCCTCAGCAAAATGCGTGTCTTCGGTAAATTGGTAATACTCTAACATGATCGTCGCAATTTCAATTGACCCCTGCCAATACCGCCGCAGATAGGTGTTTTCCAACAACCCATCAGTAAGGTCAGCAGGTCGATTGTACCCGTAGTTTTCCGTGTTACATGTCCCGAATAGGGTCATGGTCTCTGGAAAAACGGCACCTTGGCATCCCAATTGTTTGGCTCTTTCACGCGCGATGGGGAGGTTGTTCCAATACAAATCAAAAAAAGGATGCATCATTTCAAAATCGCCATCCATCAGCATGGGCCAATAAGATAAGCGCGTGTTCTGAGTCCAGTAACTTCCACCCCACAACCGATAATCTGGGCTCCACCCCTCGTCCTCATGACAGGTGGTAAATATTGAGCCATTAAATTTAATCGGCATTTTTCCGCGTGCTGAACAAGCGTGCATATACCGTTGGAGTTGGTAAGCCCGTGTCACAATCAACGCTTCTCCCCCTCCGCTGGCTCGAATCCAACTTCGATCCCAAAAGGCATTCCACCACTTTTCGTGGGCCGCCTCGGCTCTCCCCCACTCTACCCGGTGTACAGAATCAGCAACCACATCTAACTTCGAGATGAATGTCTCAGGATCTTCTGTCTGCTCGGCCAAGACGGTGCACGTCATTTTAAAATCGCGAACTCCGACGGCTTCCATCTTTGTAGGCGACGTTCTTTTAAATTCTGTTCCTTGGATCCGTGCGCCGAACGTCAGGTGCTTTAATGGATCTACCACTTTTCCGATCATGTGCTCTAACCCCTGTCGCTTGAGGGATTCTCCCACAGCGGAGCTTTCGTTGCGGTGATACCACCTAATGGCGGCACCTGCCCCCTCTACAATAGTGTCCGGAAATTCCATCACTTTCTCGTGTTCCAAAAGTTGCATCATGTAGGAATGTGTTTCACACGGGTTTGTCACCTCACGCACTGCATTCCTCCATAATTCAACACTGACAGAAATGTTTGTCGCAATCTCCGATGATCCTTCTATCCGGATCACAGGATGATGGGTATCCACCCAAACCTTTAGCGCTATTTGCTTCCCCTTGGGGCCAGCTTCAATCGAGACCATTCCCTTACTCAAGTCCAGTACCTGTCGAAAATATTCCCCCGCTGAAAACGGATGGCTCTCAATATGCACACGTACACGCCCAATTTTAAGCAGTTGTTGGTGTTCGCTGAAGGAATCGGTTTTAGAGATATAAAAGAGAAGATCCCCGTTTTCCTCGACCCACAAGTTCATCCCAATGTCGCCATTACCCAATGGCATGGACCCCTACGCATTTACGCTCGGGCGATTCCAAGTCAATTTGGGAAATGAATATGTATCGTCTGTGATATTCTGTTGATAAGAAAATTTAACAATTCGGCGGGGATCTTCTTGGCTCATAAAAAAATCAGAGTACGCCATCCTTGCTTTTCTTTCCACCTCTCCCGTGATATTATTTGCATTAATGTGATTTACCATCTGAAGTTCCGGAAAAACGTGTTTGCTCAAGAAGGACTGCATATACATCAGATCTACCAGACGGAGCTTGGAATCCACGGCATGCATGATCAGGATTTTTACGAATTCACTCTGGTGATTAATGGAAAAGCGTTACACCACATTAATGGGCAGACGCAGAACCTCTCTGAAGGGAGTCTCCTTCTGGTGCGCCCTGGGGATACCCACACCATGTCCGTGATAGGACGCCCACCCCTTTATATGTGGAATGTTGCAGTTGACCCCAAGTTATGGAAAAAAATGGCAGCGACGCATCTCTCGAAAGCCGAGTCGCTAATTCTTACAGGAAAAAGATTAACGCCATTGGCGCAACTCGACCCCTTCCGCACAAAGCAATTGCACCAATCGATCGTTCACCTTTCTCGCATCGAAGGCAAACGGTTGCATTTTATGCATTTACTCTCCGAAGTCCTCCTTCACGTATTAGACAAATGGAAAGCTGACGATTTGCGACGGATACCAACTCACTTTCAAAAGGCGTGTGCGGTGCTTGAAACTGTTGAAGGATTAAAAAATGGAGTTCCCGCGATGACCCAAGCCTCAGGACTCACACGTGAACATTTTTCGCGTGAACTCAAACGTCTCACAGGAAAAACACCAACGGATTTGCTCATTGAAGCCCGTCTCGCCAAGGCGTGCTCCCTTCTCTTAACTTCTCAAGCCAAGATCATTGATGTCGCCTACGATTCAGGTTTTAACCATCTTGGATATTTCAGCCGTACTTTCACGCGAATCTACGGAGTGTCCCCTGGACGATGGCGTCAACTTAAACGCGATGAGACTTATCTGACTCTGAAGAGGGGTTCGGCGCGAGATAGTTCCTTGCCATAGGTACAAAAGTATTTAATTATACTTGGAATCTTATGCCGGTGAAACCTCAAATTCCGCGAGTCGCTTTTTATTTGGTTGCTACGGTAGCAGTCGCCCTCACATGGCTCCTGCGACAGTCTTTAAATCCTTTGCTTGGCCCAGACACACCCTTTGTTGTTCTCTTTTTCTTACCTGTCATCGTGTCAGCCTGGATTGGTGGCTTGGGACCGGGGTGTTTTGCGACCATTATTGCACTGCTCGTAGGAGACAAACTCAGCGTCAACCCACCTCCGTTCGCTATTCCCATGGCAGCTCGTCTCATCAGGGCAAGCACTTTTATTGGGGAAGGTATCTTAATCAGCTATCTATTAGCCGAACGCAAAAATGTGGCCAACAGACTGAGAATCTATGGGACTCGTCTCAAAAACCTGACGGCTAAAATCCAAACCATTGGCGAAAGTGAACGTTTACGCATCGCAAGAGAAATCCACGATCAATTAGGTCAATCTCTCACGGGTCTCAAGTTCCAACTCTCTCTACTGGGCAAAATTTCAGAAAAGGGTAAAATTGACTTAGAAATTTCTCAAATGATGGGTGTCATTGATGAAAACATTCATCTCGTGCGCCGTATTGCCACAGAACTGCGTCCTGGAATTCTTGATGAATTGGGGTTAATCGCGGCTATCGAATGGCATGTTAATGAATTCCAGACGCGTATGAGGATTAAGTGTCATGTAAGCACCCCAACCCGAAAGGTTGATATATCGCAGGATATTGCGATTGCAGTTTTTCGAATTCTTCAAGAAATCCTCACCAATGTGACACGTCATTCCAACGCTACGGAAATCACGGTAATGGTTGAGTGCAACGGAATCTTGGTTTTGGAGGTCACCGATAATGGCCGGGGCATTAAAGAAGAGGAGATTGATAATCCGGTGTCACTTGGAATTCTCGGAATGCGTGAACGCGCTGAACTGTTTCATGGAAACATCCAGTTTTCCAGCTTACCGGACATTCGCACCACGGTTCGAGTCGAAATTCCATTGCATATTAAATAGCCGGTGACGCCTTGCCATAGGGAGGGGGCTTTTGGTATTGTCCTTCTCCATGAACAAACACCTCCCCCTTGTTGTTTTGGCTTTCGCAGCCTTTTCGCTTTCCACATCCATAGCCGCTGAGCCCGACGATCTGCCTACGGTTTTTGTGGCGCCTCTCGATGGCGACCTGTCGCAAATCCAAGGGTGGCAACCCGCTCTCGGCGAAGGTTTAGCAGAGATGCTTATCACTGAACTCAATAAAGTCGGCAAGTTCACTGTACTGGAATCAACCGCTCTGGAACATTTAAAAGACGAAATTCGCCTCGGCCAAGATGGGTACGTCAATGACTCTGAAAAAGTTGATAAAGGCGGTTGGGCGGGAGCAGACTTTATGTTCCGTGGGAAGGTCACTCGGTTCGGGTCCAAGGCCAATAACATAGACTTGGGCGGTTTCGTTCCAAGAAGTGGTGGCAACCTGGGGATCAATACTTCCACATCGGATGTTCGAGTGGACTGGAGGTTTGTCGACGTGGCTACGCGCAAAATTATTAAAACGGGATCATCGGTCGGAAAAGAAACAGGGGTCGGTTTCGACATAGGGGTGGGTGTAAATGGGCACGGCGGTAATATTGGATTTCAAAACCAGGAATTCATGAACAGCGCCCTAGGTAAGGCTACGGTTAAGGCGATTAACCAAATCATTGCCAGTGTCGAGTTGGTCAACCTCCCTGAGTCCGGGCGTCGCAAGGCTAAAGAAAAAGCGGCTTCCGCTGCAGACAACGCCGCCAAAACTGCACTCGACCAACTTCGAGCTAATCCGGGCAAAGTGATTGCTATTCCTGCTAAGGGAACTCTTATCGTTTCCTTAGGAGCTAAACAGGGGTTCAAGAATGGTGATAAATTAAACCTTTATGAGGTTGTGGACACGCTTGACGATAAAGGTGCCGTGGTGTTTTCGGAGGAGAAATTAGTCGGTGAAGTCACTCTCGATATCGTCCAAGACGACAAAAGCAAAGCCACTTACACGGGTGCTGCGAACGTAAAAAGCGGATGGGTGGTCAAAGATAAATAACATATTTGCGGGTCACTTTTTCCTTAGACCTCCCAATAAAGGGCTTAATGAAAGCAGCACTTAAATGAGCCTGCGAGACAAGTTGGCTTTTTTTGTGGCGATCAGCACGGGGTATTTGCTTTTTCCCTTCAGCCTTGCGCGGCTCTCATACACGGAGGCGTTAACCCCTGGCCTGGCTTTTGTGGCATTTATCCTGATCACTCTAGCGCTGCTGATCGGGCCACTCCATGTCATTTTAAAAAAATGGCCGCTCAGCCCACATCTCCTTCAGTGGCGACGGGTCATCGGCAGCACTAGTGCTGTTCTTCTTTCCGTTCACCTTTTACTTCTTTGGGCTCTGCGCTACGAGTTTGTGCCTTCAAAAGCTCTGAGTCGAGGTTGGCCCACATTTTTAATCCTGCACGCTGCGTTTATTTATATTTTTTTGATGGGCGCGACTTCATCCAATCGAGCTGTGAGTTGGATGGGCTTTAGAACATGGAAAGTCTTTCACAGAGGAATTTATATTTTATATCCCATGTTAGCGGCTGCAAGTCTGGCCGCGATGGTCATTGTCCACTGCCATTGGTCTCTTTTAGTGGCGACTTTTTTCCTGTCCTTGTCGGTCCCCATTCTTCAAGTGTGGGCTTTTTTTACATTCCGTTCCCGACCCAGCTGAGGCCGGAAAAAGGACTAATTGGTCTGTTTGCCGCGCGGCTTCCTTAATCGCCTGAAACCGCTCCATTGGAAGTTTGATGAGCCCAAGCAACTGCTTTTGTTTTGTCATTCCATGGCAATCAGACCCGCCTGTGGCTAGTAGTTTATAGCGTTCGGTCATTTGGAGGTATTTGCGGACGGTCGACTCATCATGTTTGCTATGCCACACTTCCAAACCCTGTAACCCTGCGCGAACCAGTTCAGGGATGGCCCCATCGGTGTGAGCGATTCCGGGATGCGCTAATACAGCAATTCCGCCGGCTTCACGAATTAATCGAATGGCTTCCTTTACTCCCAACCTAGGTTTATCCACAAACCCAGGTGCGCCTCGTACCAAATATTCAGCAAATGCACGGTCCACGGTTTGCACAACGCCGGACTCAACCAAAGCTAATGCGACATGCGGGCGTCCCAAGGAAGCTTTACCGGCACGGGCCATCACTTGATCCAACGAAATATCGATATTCAACCCTCGCAGCTTTTCAATCATCCGTTGAACTCTTTGTGCCCGGTGTTCCTGCTGCACTTTTAATTCTTCACACAACCGCTGATGCGCCATGTCAAAGTCGTATCCAAGTAAATGAACCTCTCGAACCCCAATCTGACACGTCAACTCCATTCCCGTCATGGGCTGTAATCCATTAGCCGCGCAAGCTTCGAAAAACTCAGGAAGTCCATCCACGGTATCATGATCAGTCAAAGCCAACGCAGAAAAACCTTTCTCACGTGCAATTGAAGCAATGTAGGACGGAGTATAGGTACCATCCGAAAAAGTTGAGTGAAAATGAAGGTCGCAGTATTTCAAGAGCTCAAACAATACGGTTATTTCATTAAAATGAAAATAACCTTTCTACGGCAAGCAAGCTCTGGGTGGGTTATTTTTAACGTTTCTCAGGTAACGAGTTTAAAAACTCAGGTCCAGCACCCTTGATGCGCGCTATTTCCTTATCGATAAAACTCGGTGTAAGGTAAGGCGCACGGATAGCCCCAAAAATTACCCCTCCCACAATAAAAAGTACTCCCACCATGACCGGCCAAAAGCTTGAAATCGCACCTGCAACAATAAACAGCACGATAGAAAACAGAATTAAACCCCATGCAATCAAGATCGTTTGGGTTCTTTTTCTTTTATGGTAGTCACACACAGCAATTTCGTAGGTGGCCTTTTTAGAAACAATCGCAGCAACTATGATAAACACGATGAGATTCACCAATAATAATAAATATAACCAAGGGGTATAATAAGCGAATTTCATTTTACGCTTGAGGCCCGTAACGGGTTTATTGCATTTCACACAACGATCGGGGAATGTCGCTTGTAGATCTGCAATAATAAGTTTTCCAGTGCGTGAAACTTCAGCTGGTGCTAGGTCTACCCCTTCCTTTAGTTTCTGAAAGAAGCTTGGCTTACAATTCACACAAATATTAAAATTTTCAAACTTGATTGTCTCTTCTTTCGGTAAAATACTTCCACATTCAGAACACTCAACCATCCCATCACCCACAACTGTACCCAATGCTGTAATACTCCTATAGGGCTGCCAATCTGCCATTCCTTCCTGCCAGACCAAGGCATCTAAATTGATGACACCTTGGACTAAAAGTGCATGAAGTTGCTCTTTGTCCACTGGACCTTGCCGTTCGCTATTCTGTGCGTAATACCATTTCATTCTTGATCCAACTGAATTTTAAGTCATGTAACCATTTTACTTAACTTAAGTTGAAGAAGCACAACGTTAGTTCCCCATTAGTTACGAGGCCCTAAGAGGTCCAATTTAGCTTAAGAGTCCACGTCCGAGGACACGGTTCAGGCGTTTGACGAAGCCCGGGGTGTCCTTAAGTTCAACACCCTCAAGCAAGAGCGCCTGGTCTAACAATAACACGGAGACATCTTCAATCTTCTCAGCGTTTTCCACATCTTTAAGTCCGACGACAATGGGATGGTCCGGATTGATTTCAAGAATAGGCTTAACTTCGGGCACTTCCTTGCCCCGCCCCATCTGTCGCATAAGCGCTTGCATCTGATACGTGGGGTCAGCTTGGTCGGTCACTACGCAACTTGGGCTGTCTGATAGGCGAACGGATATTCGGACATCCTTCACCTTGTCACCCAACGCCTTTTTAATCTTTTCAGCTACGGGCAAGGTGTTTTTTTCCTTCTCTTTATCGTCGCTGTCTTTCAGGTCTTCACCGGCATCGGATCGATTAACGGCTCTTAATTCTAAATCCTTGTACTTGTGAAGGGACGGAATGATGACCTCATCCACTTTGTCGTGCATGATCAAGACTTCAATATCCTTTTTATTGTAAGCTTCCAATAATGGACTGGCGCGTAACTTACCCTCATCGTCCCCCGTGATGAAATAAATCGCCTTCTGCTCGGGTTTCATCCTCTCCTTGTACTCAGCAAAGCTGGTCCAACCATCGGCCTTCGTAGATTTGAAACGCACGAGGTCGGTCAATTGTTCGCGATGTGAATAATCGGAATAAAGTCCTTCCTTAAGTGGCCGATTGTACTCAGCGATAAATTCGCGGTAAACGTCAGGCTTCTCTTGCGCCAGTTTTTCAAATTCGCCCAGCAGCTTTTTCACACTGTCGTGACGTATCTTCATCATCACTTTGTTCTGCTGAAGTATTTCGCGGCTCACGTTGAGGGGAAGATCCTCGCTATCAATCACTCCACGGATGAACCGCAACCAAGTGGGAAGAAGTTCCTTGTCATCATCAGTAATGAAAACACGGCGCACAAAAAGTTTTACGCCCGGTTTAAACTCAGCATAAAGCATGTCAAATGGGGCCTTCTTAGGTATGAAGAAAAGCGTGGTGTACTCGATCGTCCCCTCAGCGCGGGTGTGTGTCCAAAACAGGGGGTCCTCCATATCATGCGCGACGGTCTTGTAGAACTCTTTGTAATCCTCATCTTTGAGCTCATTCTTCGGCCGTTTCCAAAGCGCAGCGGCGGAATTCACTTGCTCGGTCGTCAGGACTTTAGATGTTTCTTTGCCCTTTTCGTCGTGCTCGGACTTCTGATACGAGAGGAAAATCGGGAACGCAATGTGATTAGAGTATTTCTTAATCAGATCTTCAATCGCCCATCGCGAAGCGTACTCAGCCCCTTCAGCGTTCAGATGCATCACGATAGTCGTGCCCTGACTCTCGCGCGTGGCTTCAATAATTTCAAATTCACCCTTCCCTGTGCTAGTCCATTTCCAGGCCTTTTCCTCACCTGCCTTGCGCGTAGTCACCTCAATGAGGTCTGCCACCATAAATGCCGAATAAAATCCCACACCAAATTGACCGATCAAATTTGAATCCTTCTTCCCGTCACCAGACATCCCCGCCAAGAACGTACGCGTGCCCGATCGTGCAATGGTCCCCAAATGTTCCAGCAAGTCTTCCTCATTCATACCCAGCCCGGTATCAATAATCGTCAGGGTCTTAGGTTCCTTCTCCTCAAACTCAATGGTGATCTTTGGTTCCCAACTCAGTGCCTTCAACTTCTCGTCGGTCAACGTCAGATACTTTAATTTATCCAATGCGTCTGACGCGTTCGATACCAACTCCCGTAGAAAAATTTCTTTATGCGAATAAAGGCTGTGAATGATTAAATGCAGCAGTTGGTTTACTTCAGTTTGAAATTGATGCTTACTCATGGTGTTTCCTGTCTTTCTTTTGTTTCTTAAAGTTTTCCCCCTCGATGGCGGGTCATATCCTCACCCAACCTGCAAACTACCTTCGCGAAGGGCCAGAATCTATACAGGAACCCCCGATCAGCACGCAAGGAGAGAGTTTGTGAGCATCCCGCAGTGAAGTTAAAAATGACCCAGAAAAGTGTCAAATTCGATATTTTTTCGACGAGTATGGTGGAAATCCGGAATTTCGCACCGCTCCCCTTTGTATACCGTTCATGCTGTTTTCCGCATACGTAATTTAAGCCGAGCAAAGGTCAACCACCTGACTTCGCAAGTCGACAGATGTCCCGCAGTTGCCGAAGTGCCAGACCCAACTCTGCAAGGCGATAACTATGGGCAACATGTCTCGCGGCGGGTGGAAGCGCAAGACAACAATGGCCGCCACCTGCGCACGTTCACCCGCCCATGACCCATGACAACCTTTTGTTGCATATGCGACAAAAGGTTGTCAACGCAATGGCCCGATTTGCAAATTTGGGAACCTCGGCTTCTATGATTCGGACCCCAGATTCCGCTATGGTCTTCATCCCTGTCATACCTATGAAAAGGCAAACACGGAGTTTCCGTGTTTCCCATGCCAGAGGCATGAAAGCCTGTAGCCGGTGGTTGAACGAAGTGACTCCACCGGATCACCAAATAAACATGAATCGCACCCCAGCAGGGGTGCCAGCCATTTTTCGTTTGTGCCCTCGAAACTATCAACGGTGTCCAAAATACTTTAAATTATATCGATGAGGTAATGTGTTGTTGTATCAACGGTGTCCAAAATTCCTTAAATTATATCGATGAGGTAATGTGTTCTCAGGAATTTGAGGGCTTAAAGTCAACCCGTAAATGCAACCAACTTTCCGATTGGGACTGGATTATCGGTGGCGTCATGCGGGTGGTAAGCGAACA
>JAWXCD010000120.1:0-3455 GCA_034440535.1 Verrucomicrobiota bacterium
ACAATTTTATCGGAGAACCAATAGGCCCCAATATTCAGGACGACGGACAAAATCAAGGCCACACCCAAACCGCCGCGCCCGCCAAAAGCATTTCCAACCACTAAAAAAAGACCGCTGAGCAGAACCAGTAAAAATAAAGTTTTAAGTTTGTATTTCATTCATGCACCTCCTGCATGAGGGGAATATCGCAACTTCCCACTTAAATAAAAAATAGATATTTTTCATAATATGTATAGAGTATATCTATATGATTCCTTTCAACTTTCATCACCTTTATTACTTCTATGTCATCGCTCGAGAAGGAAGCGTGTCTAAGGCGGCCAACACACTGAGATTAGCCCAGCCGACTCTTTCCGCACAGCTCAAGCAATTCGAGTCGTTTCTTGAAAAAAGTCTCTTTCTACGAGAAAGGAGAAGACTAGTCCTCACTGACGACGGGCAGGAAGTATTGAGCTACGCCAAAGCTATTTTTGATCTTGGGAAGGAATTTATGGACAGGCAAGGCGACCTGTCAAAGAAGGGGCGTATTCGAATTCAAATCGGTATTGATCCTCTGGTACCCAAAACTATTGTTTACCTATTGCTTCAATTCTTATTAAAAGTTTCACCCAATGTGTTTGTTGTGATCAACGAAAGCCGCCTTCAAGACTTGCTTCTTCGGCTGCAAAATCATGAGCTTGATATGATTCTTTGCGACCAACTCCCCGCAGGCGAAACAAACAAGGACTTAGATGTCCATCTCTTATCAAAAATACCAACCGTTTTTTGTGGGCATCCAAAGTTCAAACACCTCTCGAAAAATTTTCCAAAATCATTGGATAAAGCCCCCTTGATCCTTCCTACAGCCTCAAGCGGCTTGGCGGAATCTGTTAAAAGTTTTTTTCTGGAGCTAAAAATTGAACCTCACATTATCGGCGAGGTTCAAGATGTGGAAATCGTAAGGCGTCTTGTTCTAGATGGTGTGGGGATCGCACCGCTTAACCTTCTGACTATTAAAAAGGCCCCTACCCCTCAAAAACTCTTCATTTTCAATCAAAGTAAAAAGCCTCTTATTCTAGAAAAGATTTATCTCATCTCTAAGAGAAGAAGAATTCCGCACCCACTTACGCAACAAACAATTTCCGGGTTTCATCCTAGCTCACTCTAAACCCGATCCAAGAGGTCTATTCTGAAACCAAGCAAAATTGGGCACGGCTTTCACGGGATCGAAGCTCCACTTGCTTTTTAATTCCGCGCTAAGCAATGTTAACATGCCAATCACCTGCGGGACCGCCCTGCTCAACACAACTCCATCCCTACACTCACCGAGCGCCCGAGTTGGCTGCGTTTAAGAACACTTTATCCGGGGATTGAAACTTTCAGCCCCGCCAATTGCCTCGTCCAACGCCCGGTCAGTTCATTTTTTGAAATTACCACGCTGCTGGATTTCACCTCCACGTTCGAACGTCAATCCGCCGGTTTGATGATCCGTGAACTTCAGCAGGAGATGGGTGTGTCTATTGGATTATTTAACGACAACGTGATGCAGGTCGGTCTCTGGCACGGGAAGTCAGGCGGGCCCATGAGGCGCATCGCACAGGCCGGCTGGTTCGATGAGCAATGGAAACCAAAGGGCCGGATTGAATTGCGACTAGTCATGGAAGGATGGGCGATCCGGGCCTACTATCGCGCGGAGGGCGCGGCGGAATGGATTCATTTGGGCCCCGATTATCACTTTGGCTGGACAGAGAATTGGTTCACCGCATTCCATCCCGGATTATTTTCCGGTGCCTCGGCGCTTTCCCCCAAACCAGGCCACGCCGATTTTAAATACTTTCATCACGTCGACTTCGAACCGCAGGGCGCTTAAGCGTCTGCACCATATTGCGTAAACCAGAGCTAGTCATCTCTGCTAAACCCTCGCTCGAGTGGCTTATTAAACTGTGCCACTCTCATTTTCCATCCCAAGCACTGACGCTTTTCGCTACATCAAGGAATTGTTTCTGCGCCGCATCGTTCGTCTCAGTTACTGAAGTCCCAGCATACATTTTGACAAAGAAAAAATTCCCGTCTCGTTTAACAGCTCCAAGATATGGCCATTTGCTACCCGATTGTTCGGTCCAAAGTAATTCGCCTTCTGGTAGTTCGGCACTGTGCACAGCGCCGATCTTCAAAGCCACATCCTTTACAAAACAGTCAGTGATATCTGCCAGCGCCTTCACAGTATCAGGGAACACGTACGAAGATGGATAGACGTAGATTTGGGCGTGGCTGCTTCTCCCAACCCCATCAACATAGTGTCGAAATTGAATACTCCCTTTGATAGCACTTCCGATCCAAGCTTTTGATCGAGACTTGTCGGTTTTGATCCCTAAGTCAGGATGGAAAATCCACTCCGATTCTGGAACACTTTGTATTGATTCTGCGATCTTCAAAAAGGTCGCCTCAACGAGCGCCAGATCAAAACGAGGGGTCAGTCGATCGAGTTTGCTCAAACCCAGAACCTTTGAGCCATGGGTCAACTCGCCTTCAAACACGTAATGTGCGTCCCAACGTTTTCCTGCTCTCCAGCGTACGCTTGCGCCATTCGAGAATGTCCGTTGTAGGTCTCGGTCCAACGTCCCCCAACCCTTGCTCCAATCTTCGCCAAAGGGTTCATTCCTCCCGTTCACTGAGAATAAGTTGGGGCTCGTGTCCTTTCCTTGGTCCACTGTTTTGGTCGCGATATGTCTTAGTGATACATTATACCCGTCAAACTCCGTCCATTCCCACCCTGTCGGAATTTCAAATCGAAGCCCAGAATAAGTACGAATAATCGATGTTGTCTTGTTTGTCTCATCGGCATGGAGAAGACCAGTAAAGAAACAAAACCCGATCAAGACGTTCAGCCAAATTCTAGCCATGGTGAATTTCACCTCTTCCTTAGTATAAGTGACGCCAGTAAATGAGGTGCTCATAAATGAAAAATTAATCGAATCGAGTGGATAACCAAGCCAAAAGGAGGTCATCAAAATACCCATCGTGATTTGATTTATGATTTAGCGCAAGTTTTGCTCTCTCCTATTCAAATCAACGGTGTCCAAAATTTCTTAAATTATAGCGATGATGTAATGTCTTGTTGAGCCGAGAATGCCCTAGATTAAATCTCTGGTTTTGGAGGTCCAAAACAGTCTCGCTGAGGCTAGGAATGATTCATATGCACAATTTGCACAAAGATCTTGCATTACGGCCATAAGTCGTAAAATTTTTTAATGCGCCAAGTATTAGATTTCAACACAAACGTTTTTGAGCAGTTTTTCCAACCCCTTTCTCAGGAATTTGAGGGCTTAAAGTCCACTCGTAAATGTGGCCAGCTTTCCGATTGGGACTGGATTGTTGGTGGCGTCATGCGGGTGGTAAGCGAACAAAAAACAGGACGCGGTTTTCTCCAATCCCTTGAGGCATCTGGCAGGAAACACCCTCAACTGAGTCATTAT
>JAWXCD010000121.1:0-10093 GCA_034440535.1 Verrucomicrobiota bacterium
AGCCCAGGGTTGCTCGTCCTCGAGAAACCCTGGGTAAAACCGGGCTCACGCACAACCCCAAAGGGGTTGCGCCAAAAGATTGCACCTGCAATTGACATCCGTGCCTAGTTTGTCCGTCCCGGGCGAGGGAAGAATCCGTTCGTTGTGATCGGCCTCTATTACCCGCCGTTTCAGGATCAGCCTGAGCTTTTTCAAATATGATCAACGCATCGTCCGCCTCCTGTTTTATTTAGCAAATCTTCGTGGATTCGTGGCTTCGTGTGAACCATTTCGTTTGGGTTACGGATGACTGAAGGGAATTTGTCGTTGCATTTGGTGGGCGAGAGATGCATTTTAATCGTCCGCTTCATTAATGGACAGGTGTCGGAGTGGTCTATCGAGCACGCCTGGAAAGCGTGTGTACCTTCATCGGTACCGAGGGTTCGAATCCCTCCCTGTCCGCCACTTTAGGGATGAAAGGTTATTTAATGCGTCCGCATACTTTTCGCGGGAAGTGATTTTTAAAATCATTCAAACTGAATCATGGGTTCTTGTGTGAACTACGATCGCATTCAAAAGCGAAACATTCCGCGCGTTGGATAATTCATCAAAAAAACCAGTGATTAAATGCGTTGTTGATGGAGGACGTCGATTCCTTATTTTTGAGATGGAACCATGGGTATTTTTGGTGGAAGCCATTTTTACGGGGCAATACGTAAATTGTAAGTGGTTCATTTTGAGGTGTTTACATTTTTAAAAATATTTTTTGGCGTGGGCATTGATTTTGTGAGGTAAAAATGAGAACGTATAACCCCATTTTAAGAAAGAGGGGTGAGATTAAAACCATGTCAGAAGTTCGTTTAAAAAAAGGTGAAGCAATTGATAAAGCGCTGCGCCGGTTGAAAAAGAAATTGGACCGTGAAGGAACACTTCGCGAAGTTCGAAATCGTCGATTTTATGAAAAGCCTGGCGATCGTAAACGTCGCAAAGCAAAAAGCCCCCGATTTAATTTTATTGGCGGCGGACCTTTCTAAATAAAGGTGCTGAAATTTTAAACCCCGGTCACAAGCCGGGGTTTTTTTTATCCCAAATTGTTCTCCCGCCCTTTCAATCCAAACGCAGGTTCATCTACATCTGAGGTAAGGGCGTTTACAGGACCAATGGAGTCTGATACCGTTTGACGAATGTTTGCGCTGTCAACCTGCTGGAACTCGAGTCGTCATATGGACGGCGAAAAGATGCTGGAAGAAATTCGTGAGCTTGGGTTTGAGTCTGTCGAGCTGGGGCACGGGACACGTCTGAGTTTAGTTGAAGGAATTCTCCGCGCCCATAAGAAGGGGCTGATGAAAATCACGAGCCTTCATAATTTTTGTCCTTTGCCACCGGGGGTCATTCACGCTGCACCGAACTATTACGAATTTTCGTCACGGAACCCCGCTGAACGGATCAGTGCCATCAGGCAAACGCGACAGACCCTCGATTTCGCGGAGCAACTGAATGCGCAGGCCGTGGTGTTGCATCTAGGGCGAGTCCCGATGAAGAAACACACTGACCGGCTTGTTGAACTCTACGAGCAACGCAAGAAATACACACGCGAGTACGTCCGCATAAAGTTAAAGGCGGTCGTCGAGCGCGAAAAGCTGGTGCTTCGGTCGTGGAAATTCATGTTGGATACCTTGAACCCGATCGTGGAATATGCTGCGTCGAAAAAGATTACGCTTGGGGTGGAGACCCGGTATTTGTACGAAGAAATTCCATCGGAACCGGAGTTTGAAGGATTATTTAAACACTATGAGGGAAGCACCCTTCGGTACTGGCACGATACAGGTCACGCACATACGCGACAGTTCTTGGGTTTTTCGAATCACGAAGAATTTCTCAAACGCATGGAGCCCTACCTTGCAGGCTGGCACATTCATGACGTGCGTCGGCCTGATGGTGATCATAAAGCTCCCGGAACAGCGGACATGGACTTCAATTTTCTACGACCGTTTCTAGCTAAACCAGCCATTCGGGTGCTTGAACTGAGTCCGCACACAAAGAGCGCCCAGATCCGGAAGGGTTTGGCGTTTATGAAAAAAATACTTCAACGCCGTGAAGGTGAGTTGCCATTAACCTTCCAATAAATTTCTTACTATGATGAACCCCAAGGTTAAATCGTTTCTTTCCTTTGTGCTTAAAGCAGGGTTAGCGGTATTGATATTTTGGCAAATCTTCGATTACGACCATAGATTGCCTGTATTAAAAAAGGTTCTCCCCAAGATTGAGTTTCGCGAAGTTCTGGAAAAAGGGCAGAACGCAAACTACCTCTACGCGATCCCGCAAGTGTTGGTAATTTTAACCATACTCTGTCTCGCCGCATTACGGTGGCACCAATTGTTGCGCATACAGCGAATCAATTTGCCCCTCTGGCGCGCGATGGCGATCACGGCTATCGGAAACTTTTTTAATTGTTTTCTGCCCGGCGGAACAGGAGGCGATCTGATAAAAGTTGTCTATGCCGTAAATGCGGCGCCGGACAAAAAGACAGAAGTCGTTTCGACTATGGTCATGGACCGATTAATTGGCGTGACGGGGATTCTGATTGTCATCTTAACCATGGGGATTATCCATGCGAGCAAGGTCTCGGAGATTTTCAAAATCATCGGTGCAAGCTTTGGCGGATCGAAGGGTGGGGGAGGATTTTCCCTTATACACATCGTGTTGTTAATAGGAGCCATGGGCGTTGTTTGTCTTTTGCTTATCGTAGCGTTAAGGGCGACATTCGAACGCAAGTCACCTTGGCTCGCGAGGTGTTATAGGGCCTTTGATACCATCAAAGAAAAAACAGTGACCGCATTGAAGATGTACAGTGCCAGTGGACCACAGTTTTTTTTGACCTTAGTTTATTCTGTCGCCATCCATTTGTTGCTCGTGTTTATTCCGTACTTTGCTGCGCTCGCCATCGACGAAAAAAATGCTTCGCTCCTTGCGTTTATGCTGATCATTCCAGTGGTTAATCTCGTGACATCCATTCCCATCTCCGTCGGTGGGTTGGGGGTACGTGAACTTGTATTGATCCCGCTCCTTGCTGTGTTTGGTGTTGGCCAGAGTGAAGCGATATTTATCAGTTTGGTATGGTTTATTATGGTGCCGCTGGGGAACCTCCCCGGGGGCCTCGTATATTTGTTTTATAAACAGAACAAATCCAATCCAGACCCTGAACCTGAAGTTGGAACACCGTTGAAGAGCTGAGCAGTGAAAGAAGAAAATCCTTCAAAATCATTGGCGACCTCCGTTGTTCAAACGCTCAGGGCCCAAGGGTTCACCGCATTGTTCGCAGGAGGATGTGTCCGTGACTTAATCCTTAACCGGTCACCTAAAGATTTCGATGTCGCCACCAATGCCACGCCACAGCAGATTGCGGAGTTGTTCCCGAAGACCTATCAAGTCGGCGCTGCTTTCGGAGTGGTGATCGTCGTGGAGAATGATGCTCAAATCGAAGTGGCCACTTTTCGATCCGATGGGGTTTATTCGGACGGCCGACGCCCTGATGAGATCGTTTTTACCACGCCGGAGGCCGACGCCAAACGCCGGGACTTTACCATTAATGGATTGTTCCTCGACCCTGTATCGGGGGAGATCGTTGATTATGTCGGTGGCAAAGAGGACATCAAAGGAGGCCTTGTCCGAGCGATCGGAGTCGCTGAACACAGGTTTACGGAAGATAAACTTCGGCTCATGCGGTGCGTGCGCTTCGCCTCTGTATTGGGTTTTACGATCGAAGAACAAACCTGGAAGGCATGTCGGGCGTTGGCAGGAACCATTGGAGTGATTAGCCCGGAACGAATCCGCGAGGAATTGACAAAAATTTTAGTGGGTCCCAATGGAGGGAAAGGGCTGGAATTGTTGTATCAATCTGGGCTGCTTCACCATGTGCTGCCGGAGGTATTGCCCCTCATCGGGTGCGAGCAACAACCGGAATTTCATCCCGAAGGGGACGTCTGGACGCATACAAAAATCATGCTCGATTCGTTAGATAAACCATCGCCCGAGCTTGCGTGGTCTGTCCTGTTTCATGACATAGCAAAGCCAGATACTTTTTCCCGCGACACCGACACAGGACGGATCAGGAACAGTGGCCATGAAAAGGTGGGTGCGGAGAAGGCTGAGGAAATCATGCGTCGTTTGCGGTTTTCCAACAAGATGATTGAAAGCGTTAGTGACTGCGTGCTGCATCACATGCAATTTAAGGACGTTAAGAAGATGAAGACTTCTACGCTCAAGCGAATGATCGTGCGGGAAACGTTCGGAACTGAAATGGAATTGCATCGCATTGATTGTATGTCGAGTCATCGTAAACTTGGGAACTACGAATTCATGCGCGAGAAGGAAAAAGAATTTTCCGTTGAAGAGATCAGGCCAGTCCCTCTCATTACCGGACACGACCTCATGAGCGCGGGTTGGCCCCCCGGCCCGGCATTAGGCAAAGTGTTGGAAGAAATCGCGGAGCTCCAATTGGACGGCCAGGTTAAAACCCGCGAAGAAGCCCTCGCATACGCCAAAAGCCAATTATAAGGCGCGTGGTGGCCAGACCCTTTTGCTGGCATCCCTCTGGGATGCATTCGTTGTTGGGGATGTGGTCCGGTGGTGTCGTTCGTACCTCACTCAACCACCGGCTACAAGCTGGGAAGCCTCCGGCTTCATGATTGTGATCCAGGATGCGATCATGGTTTTTAATCCCGACACACCAATGAAAGGCGGACAGATCTAGAATACCCGGATGCCATTATGGTCTTCAACTCGGGCACGCCAATGTCTAATTAAAATCTGACAGACGTTTGGGATCGCGGGTCATCCCGCTTTTTTTAGCCTATGATCCCTTGTTTTTCAGCTAACCCTTTTATGTAACGATTCACGGCATGTGTCCAAGGGGGCATTTGGATATCGGTGATCCGTTTAAATTTATCCGTGGAAAGGGATGTCATAGGAGGGCGTTTACCCACGAATTTTGTCATGTCACCAAGGCGCATTTTTCCGATGACTTCCTGCTTCAGAGGAAGGTGTGCAGAAAGAGCTGCTTGCCGAACACCTTCGGCGTACTCCCACCATGAACAACTGCCGTGATTAGTCATGTGCAGAAGACCCGCGGGCTTTTTGGAAATCACAGATTCCAAACCCATTGCCGCATCCAATGTATACGTTGGGCTCGACCATTTATCAGTGATCACTGATAAAGGCGTGTCTGATTGAAGGGACCGCAAGACGTAATCGACGAACCCCGGTTTACCCGGACCGAAAACCCACGCCACCCTGATAACCAGTGCGGCATCATTGGCTTCCCGCACCGCGATTTCTCCAGCGTGTTTGGAGAGGCCGTACACACTGACCGGATGAGGCGTATCTTCTTCAGAATAAGGCACTGCACTAAGTCCATCGAACACGTAATCGGTGCTAATATGGATAAAGTAAGCCCCCACGTTTTTTGAAACGGTAGCCATGTGCGCCGGAGCCGATTCATTAATGCTAAACGCCAACGCCTGTTCGCGCTCACAAACATCGACATCGCATAAAGCCGCGCAATTAATGACGACATCAGGCTGGTGTTGAGTGAGCACCTGCGCACGTTGATCGTGATTTGAGACATCCAGCGTTTGACGTGAAGTCGCGATCACATCATGTCCAGCGTTTTGGAAATGACGTGCGAAGTCACTTGCCAGTCGACCAGCCGCACCTGTGATTAGGATTTTCATGGTATTCACGATTACTCATTAAAAGTAAAACATCCACACTTTAACGAAGACTTTAGTCATACGGGAACAATCCGCTTGACCCATAATCTGACGGCCCCTTACTTGAGAGGCGTGCCCCGTCCCATTTACCTATTTAAAGTCGTCATTGTGTCATATTTCGTTCTGACACTAGTGGGTGCACATTGGGTTGTGTTGCAATCGGCTGCATGGGGGAACATGGTTTTAAAGTTTTCTCAAAAGGAGAGTCTTGATACCGCAGTGAAAAAGACCTTGGACGGAAACAATCCATGTGCGATGTGTAAATCCATCCAAAAAGGTAAGAAAAACGAGTCTAATAGGGACCTCGTCAAGTTTGATAAAAAATCTGAATTTCCTTTGTGGGCATCGACTCAAGATTTGGGTCGTGAATACATAATCATCGAATTTCGGTTGGATGATATCCTTGCGCCCCTTTTTCTGGATCAGCCAGATTCTCCGCCCCCTCGAGTCTAATTGACGAGCACAATTTGGATTTCTCGATCCTGTCCTAGACGTATGCGCTAGGCACAGACTCATTCACCTTTTTTTCAGTCACAAAAATCATTTTTATGAAACGTTCCGTATTTATCATTCTATATCTTATTTCCACGAATATTTATGCTCAGACCTCACCACCCGTTGCCCCGACTTTGGTTGTGAGTGTGTCGGGCGAAAAAAAATCGTTAACCGTGCCCTCACCAAAATCGGCACGACAAGAGTTGCGGCGCGTTCCAGGCGGGGTAAGCCTGATCGTCGCGAAGGACTACCAAAAGGGAAGGAATAGCACGATAAAGGATGCCCTGGACTTTGCGCCTGGGGTCATCGTTCAACCGCGTCAAGGAAGTGAAGAGTCACGGATTTCTATTCGCGGATCCGGGATACAACGGACCTTTCACGGACGAGGGTTAAAACTCCTTCAGGATGACGTTCCATTGAACCAAACCGATGGTGGTTTTGATTTCCAAGCCATTGAACCACTTGCGACTCAATATATAGAAATTTATCGAGGGGCGAACGCACTTGAATACGGGGCTACAACGCTCGGCGGTGCGGTAAACTTTATTTCGCCAACTGGATACAGCGCTTCGAAATTCCAGTCCAGATTTGAAGTGGGAAGTTTCGATTATTTACGGGGTCAACTCAGTTCAGGAATGAGGGCGGGGTCGGTGGATGCGTATGCGTCCGTCACGCATTTTTCTCAAGATGGATTTAGGGATCATTCAAACCAGAACAACCAAAAGGTATTTGCAAACGTAGGTTATCGGCCTGATGAGAATTTGGAAAACCGGTTTTACGTGGGTTATGTCACTACGGACTCCCAGCTTGCCGGAAGTTTAACAAAAGCCCAGATGTACGCCAACCCTACCCAAGCGCAGCGCAATCCCTTTTTTTCCGCGGGCGATGTTGTCACCAGCCAATGGAAGCGTGATTTTGATCTGATCCGCTTATCCGATAAGCTGACCGTTAAAGGTGAAGAGCAGACATTGGAGTTGAAAGGTTTTTGGGCATACAAAGATTTGAGTCATCCCATTGTCATTGTGATCGATCAGGAATCAAGCGACTTCGGGTTGGACTTAAAATACACAAATAAGAAAACGCTCTTTGGAAACAAGAACCGGGTTGTGGCCGGATTGATGCCCACCATAGGGATCATGCAAGACACACGATTCCTGAATGCATTAGGAGCGCGAGGGGCTCAGATTTATAAGAAGGAACAGACCAGTGGGAATCTGGATTTTTATGTGCAGGACGAGCATTACGTATCTGAAAACCTTGCTCTCATCGCCGGAACACAAATATCGTATGCGACTCGGGAACAGCAGGACGAATTTCCAGCTGCCGGATACAGTCATCAAGATTACTTAGGATTCAGTCCGAAAATAGGCGCGATTTTTGAGATCAATCCAATGATTCAGGTGTTTGGGAACCTGTCACGGAGTTTTGAGCCGCCCTCATTTGGGGAGTTGTCAAAATTCGCTTTTGGTGGAGTTTCTGGAACAGGATTGAATCGGCTCGACGCTCAGACAGGAAACACCATTGAAGTGGGATCGCGCGGGAAGGAAGGCCGGTTCACATGGGACGCGGTTTATTATTATTCGAAGTTGGAGGATGAACTCATCGGGTTTCAAATTGCTTCCGGGGTATCCGCAACGCAGAACGCGTCCGATACCGTGCACCAAGGAGTTGAACTTGGATTGGACGTTGAGGTGCTTTCCGGATTATTGGATCAGAACGCAGAGAAGCCCGATCGTGTTTTGATGCGGCAGACATACACGCTCAGTCACTTTGCCTTTGATGGCGACCCGCAATTTGGAAACAAGCTGATAGCCGGAATACCCCAGCATTATTACCGGGCAGAATTGCGATACGAGCATGCGTCGGGATTTTACATTGGGCCGAATATTGAATGGGTGCCTGTGGACTTTTATATCGACCACGCCAACACATTGACTAACCCAGCCTATTTTCTAGTAGGAATCCGAACGGGATACGAATTCAGTAATGGCCTCTCGCTCTTTTTTGAAGGCCGCAATCTCTTCGATGAAATTTATTCCGCAACACCCGGAGTGATTGCCAATGCAGGGGGCGTAGACTCCGCGCAATATAATCCGGGCGACGGCCGTGCCTTTTACGGAGGCGCCGGGTTTAAATGGTAAAAACGTGTGGATTAGTGGTCTACGAGCCTCAAGTCAAGCTATCCGACCCCATATGGGATTTAGGGTCTGAGTGACCCCTCTTTGAGGTGGCAATAAAGTTTTCCAGAGAGACGTGTTTTTGAAAAATGGCGGACAGGGTGGGATTTGAACCCACGGTAGAGTTACCCCTACTCCTGATTTCGAGTCAGGTGCCTTTAACCGCTCAGCCACCTGTCCGTACACTGTTAGAGAAGGGGAAACAGTATCATATCTCCCTATCAGGACAACGGAAAACTTGGGGTGGGGGAAAGAGAATGGACGATGTGCCAATTGAGAGACTTTAACTTTGATCTGTTGACAGCACGAACCTTGGCTTTAGTTTCCTATCATGAACAAAAAGTTAGTTGGCGGATGTCTTGGCCTCTTGGGGTTGATTGTCGTTATTGCTGTGATCGGGGTGATTTATTACACAACCACGTACAACAAACTTATACGTCTCTCTCAGGGTGTGGATGCGCAATGGGCTCAGGTGCAGAATGTTTATCAACGTCGGGCTGACCTGATTCCGAATTTGGTTCAGACAGTGTCAGGCGTAGCTAACTTTGAGAAATCGACGCTGACAGAAGTCACTGATGCGCGTGCATCCGTGGGCCGTGTTCAGATCAATGCATCCTCAGCTCCTACAGATGCGCAACAACTTGCGGCATTTGATAAGGCCCAAGGCGACATATCGAGGGCATTGTCGCGGTTAATGGTGGTGTCAGAGAATTATCCACAACTTCGAGCGACAGCGAACTTCTCGGAGTTGCAGGCGCAACTTGAGGGCACAGAAAACAGGATTAGTGTAGAACGCGGCAAGTTCAATGAGACCGTTAAAGGTTATAACGGAACCGTGCTCAGCTTTCCAGCCAACCTCCTTTTTAGCAGTAAGTTCCCAGCTAAACCTTATTTTGCAGCTCAAGAGGGTGCTGCCACCGCGCCTAAAGTGAAGTTTGATTTTAATAAAACTCCCGCGCCAAGTGTACAACCCGCCACTCCGGTGCGTTAAACTTTGAAAAAGCAAATTTTAGGAATCGTTCTGTGTACGCTCGCTCTCATGGGCGTGCACCTGACTTGTGCGCAGGAGGTGATGCCACCCAAACCGGCGTTCAACGTCGTTGACACTGCGGGCGTCCTTTCCAGTGAAGTGGTGTCAAACCTCAATCGTGCCCTGGAACAATACGAACGAGATACATCTAACCAGTTCGTGGTTTTTGTAGCGCCTACGATGCAATCGGACTCGTCGGTTGACGATTACACGTACCGTATCGCAGAAAGTTGGGGTGTGGGGCAGAAAGATCGAAAGAACGGGGCCGTACTCTTTATATTCGTGAAGGATAGAAAGATGTTTATTCAAGTGGGTTACGGGTTGGAAGCCGTCATTCCCGATGCCCTGGCCAAGCGAATTATCGAGGGAGAAATCAAACCGCATTTCCAGAGAAACGACTATAACGCCGGGGTTGTGCAAGGCGTTAAGGCCATGATGAGTGCTGCCGCGGGCGAGTATAAAGGGACCGGGACTACCCAGGCTCAAGGTAAAACCAGTAAGCGCGCCGGTCTGCCTTTCCTTATATTTGTCATCATTATCATTATTATGTCCCGGACCTTTTCAGGCGGCGGCACAGGATACAGCCATGGTGGGCGTCGTGGGGTTTGGCTTGGCGGCGGCGGTGGAGGTTGGGGTGGTGG
>JAWXCD010000122.1:0-4808 GCA_034440535.1 Verrucomicrobiota bacterium
AGCCCAGGGTTGCTCGTCCTCGAGAAACCCTGGGTAAAACCCGGCTCACGCACAACCCCAAAGGGGTTGCGCCAAAAGATTGCACCTGCAATTGACATCTTCGAAATAACGCGGTCCGGGCGACATTTGATAAATTATGTCACTTATGACGGACTACACTAGGGCTCGATGAACAAGCTGAAATCTTGGGCGATATTCTGGAGCAAGAAAAAGAAGCAGACGAAAAGTTAACCGAAATAGCGGAGTCGTTTGTGAATGCTGATGCCTTAAAGCACTAACAGCCGTTCCAACAAATAATCTTTCTGTCATTGTCTTTACAGGCGATGACAGATTTTTTTATCTATTCGTTAAACGGACGAAGCGATAAATTTCCAGGGGAGAAGGCAATGTAAGATTGGCTTGTGAGCGTAGAAGCAAGCGTCATGTTGGATATTTCAACCGAGCTTCCCACGGGAACCATATTAAAAAGCGCAATGACGTCTTTTGATGTCATTCTAATACACCCATAACTGACTGGGCGTCCGATGTTGCGCTCATCTGGGGTGCCATGAATATAAATGCCACGGTCATGAGCTTTACGATTTTTTTGTTCGCGTCCGTCAAGCCAAAGAATCCGTGTCACGATCGGATCACGCCCTGGGCTGTTGGCTTTTACAACTTCGCCTGTCTGTTTCCGGCTCTTGAAAACAGCGCCCGATCGAGCTGAATGCCCAATTTTTTGCGAGATCACAAATTTGCCGAGTGGTGTTTTGTAACTTCCTAGTCGGTCGCCAACTCCATATTTAGAAGTGGATACAGAAAAGGTGGCCTTGACTGTTCCGTTTTTTACCACCGCCAATTGTTGATCAACAACGCTTACGACGATTTCGGTTTCTCTGGCACTGGAGTTGATGACACCAAATAAACTAAGGAGTGCTGTGGTGCAAACGCACACGAGAGAGGGGATCAGGTGTTTCATAGGGGTTCTTATTTAAAAGATAATCGCAATTTAAAAATTATCAAATGACACTTTTTTCCGCTTATGCAGGTTGGTAAATCTTGGCCTCAGGCCTGCTAAAAAACTCTCGGCGACAGAACTTGCATCAATTTTGCAAAAAATCAAATTTATATGAAAAATAACTGGGCTAAATGTTGGGCTCTTCTAGGAACTGTTTTGTTTCTAGCAGGGTGTGAATCAAATAACACTAATTCCGCAGAGGGTTGGTCTCGATACCCGGAGAATGAGCCAAGGGTAGTTCAAACGGTTAACCCAGAACTTCAGCCCATGATATCCCCTGAACGGTATCAGTGGCTTGACCAGAACGCAACGGGTCCAGTTAAGATTACTATTAACCGGGGTGAACAAAAATTGTACGTTTATCGCGGTGGTCAACTCGTTGGATGGACCAAGGTCAGCACCGGTAAAGAAAGCCATGGAACTCCATCTGGAAAGTTTTCCATTTTGCAAAAAGACGCCAACCATAAATCAAATCTTTATGGAACCATGGTCAATAGAGCTTCCGGGACCGTTGTTGATGCCGACGCTGGCCCTCGCGACCGCGTTCCAAAAGGCGCCTATTACCGCCCATCACCTATGCCTTATTTTATGCGTCTAACCAATTCGGGAGTGGGTCTGCATCAGGGTTATGTACCCGAATATCCAGCTTCACACGGTTGCATCCGCCTGCCCGCTGAATTTGCGTCCCAACTTTACAGTATGGTTCGTCTCGGGACTCCGGTAACCATCATTTAAAGAGAGTTAATTGAAAGAGGTACAACTCAAGGGCGTTGGGCTATGGCATCCACACTCAGGCCGACACTTTGAACAATTTGCGGGCGATGGTCAAAGAGGCCGTTGATTGCTACTTCGATGAAACCATGGAAGCTCCCAAAATTATCCGGCTTCACTTCGTTCGGGACGAAGTCTTTGCCAGCAGATTTCATTTTCGGAAACGGCTGGGAGCACAGGAATAAAGACGGTGGAATGTCTTATTAAAAAGGTGCGGGTCGGGGATGCCCACATGGGCGCCGATTTCCTTGATGCCTAGGGCTGTTTCCTTGAGGAGCGAGAGAGCTTTTTTGCAACGTTGCTGAACGACATAGGCTTGCACGCTACACTTGAGCTGCGCTTGGAAAAGCCGATTGAGATGTGTTTTGGAAATACCAACCTTATTGGCAAGGTCTTCCGTGTAGAGAGGGCTCGACAAACGGGATTCAATCTCCAGCAGTGTTTGCCTGACGGCTGGGTTGCCTGAGGCTTTTTGTCCGTTCTCCAAATGAATTTCCTGAAGTTGAAACAGGAGTTGCCAGAGGGTCGCACGGTTGGCTGGGCAATTAGTTTCGCTGCGGGTAGAAGCACGAATCAGGTCCTGACAATATCGTTCATAATATTTCCCGAGGTTTACTGAGACAGGTAGTGTGGTGGATGCGGGACTGGTTGATTCCCCACAGAAAGCTCGTGTCGTTGCGGACATGTTTGTGCGGGAACAGGTAGAAATCATTTTTCTGTATGTTTCAACCTACGCATTAAGCTCCACGGTTCTTCCCGTAGTGCAAAGGGCAAAGGTCCCGGTGATCGTGCTGAATCTTCAACCGACCCGAGCCATTGATTACAAGGCGTTCAATGCGCTGGGTGACCGAGGCAAAATGACCGGCGAATGGCTCGCTCACTGCCAGGCCTGTTCCGCTCCCGAGATTGCCTGTGTCTTCAACCGGGCGGGGATTGATTATCATTTGGTGACGGGCACGCTCGATGACCACGTAGCATGGTCCGAGATCCATGCCTGGACCGAAGCGGCACAGGTCGTCTCGAAAATGAGAGTTAATCGGGTGGGAATTCTGGGTCATTACTATTGTGGGATGCTTGATGTTTACAGCGATATGACCCAGCAATCGGCCGTTTTCGGTAATCACTTTGAAATTGTTGAAATGTGTCACCTCCACAAATATCGCCAAGAAGCTACCCCAGCGCAAATTGCGGCGAAGCGTGAGGATTTTAAGCGCGAGTTTGAAATCAGCCCCGAATGCTCCGAGAAGGAACTCGACCGGGTGGCACAGACGGCAGTGGCACTGGATGAACTCGTCCGCCGTCATGATCTCGGATCATTGGCCTATTATTATGAAGGAGTTGATGGGAACGATTACGAGAATATCGTCACATCAATCATTGCTGGCAATACATCACTGACCGCCCGGGGCATTCCGGTAGCGGGAGAATGTGAAATTAAAAATGTCCAAGCCATGAAAATTATGGATTTGCTCGGTACGGGCGGATCGTTCTCGGAACTATATGCGATGGATTTTGATGACGACATTGTCATGTTAGGTCACGACGGACCCGCCCATCCTCGGATTGCGCAAGGACGGGTAGGCCTAGTCCCGCTGCCCCTCTATCATGGCAAGCCCGGAAGTGGTCTTTCGATTCAAATGACAGTCAAAAACGGACCTGTGACCCTTCTGTCGGTGGTTCAGGACGGTCAAGGCAAACTCAAGCTCCTCGTGGCTGAAGGAGAATCCGTCCCGGGACCGATTTTACAGATTGGCAATACAAACAGTCGTTATCGTTTTTCGATCGGTGCCAAAAAGTTTATGAATGATTGGTGCAAGGCCGGTCCCGCGCATCATTGCGCCATCGGTGTTGGGCATGTTGCGCAAAAACTTGAAAAACTGGCAGCACTCTGGAAGATAGAGTTCATCCGTATTTGTTAGAGGCTTTGATTCACCCTGGTTCTCCCGATAAAAATTCAACCTGCACAAAAGTCATCCATGAAATCTCAACAATATATCAATGCCCAGCTCGACCGTTTTAAGATCGAAATTCCTTCTTGGGGCTTTGCTGACACGGGCACACGGTTCGGAAAGTTTTTCCAGCCTGCCGCAGCCATTTCGATTGAGGACAAAATTGCAGATGCCGCCCAAGTACACCGGCTGACCGGATGCTGTCCGACTCTAGCTATGCACGTGATGTGGGACTTTAAAGCAGGCACCGATCCCTTGAGCGTGGCAAAATTCGCACGCAAGAATGGAGTCAAGATAGGCTCCATTAATCCGAATCTTTTTCAGGATCAATGCTATAAGCACGGATCCCTCGGCAACCCTGATGCTGCGGTGCGAGCCCGCGCGCTCAAACACATCACTGACTGCATTGACCTGGCCAATAAGGTAGGGAGCCCCTTAATCTCATTGTGGTTTGCAGATGGGAGTAATTATCCGGGCACCTCCAATATACGCCAGCGCAAGGAATGGTTTTCCCAGGGGCTCAAAAAAGCGCACACAAAGTTAGGGCCTAACGATATATTACTGGTGGAGTACAAACCCTTTGAACCCGCCTTTTACCATACGGACATTATGGATTGGGGCGCTTCGTATATTTTGAGCAAGTCAGCCGGTCCCAAAGCGAAAGTACTGGTCGACACTGGACACCACTACGGCAGTCAGAATATTGAGCAAATTGTGGCGTGGCTTCTGAGCGAAGGGATGTTAGGCGGATTCCACTTCAATGACCGCCGTTATGCCGACGATGATCTGACGCTCGGGTCGATTGATCCTTACCAAGTCTTTCGCATTTTCCACGAAATCCATTCCTATGAATTCGATACCGGGCACAACACCGATATCGCGTACATGATCGATCAGTCACATAACATCAAACCCAAAATTGAGGCCATGATCCAGACCGTGACAACCGCGCAGGAATTGTGGTTGAAATCGACTCTCGTGAACCGCAAAGCTCTGGCTCGCGACAATTAGATTTGCCCACTGACGACAATTAAAAGTGACCACCCAAGGGGTGGTTTTTTTATTTGTAGGTGCCGCGGGTTGACGCGGGA
>JAWXCD010000123.1:0-13757 GCA_034440535.1 Verrucomicrobiota bacterium
AGACCTTCAACTCTGTAGTTGCCTATTTCGTTGAAGGGACGAGAAACTTACCCATTCTTTTTTTCTTTGCAATATCTTTTTTATAAAAATGTGAAAAAATAGAAATCGCCTCATTTAACAGGTGTTTTATGACTCCTACATTGCGAATTTTTATTTAAAAAATCCTACGTCGCCCATTTTTTTACAACCATTTTTGGCCAACTCCTCAATTATAAAGCGAGCGCTCGCTCAATCATGATTTTGGATCCTTCAGAAAACACCATTTTTTGAGCTTCAGCGTGGCCTTGATGAGACATTTTTTTCCACGTTTTACGAATAATCCCAATCATTTTGTGGTTCTCAGTTTTTTCAACCAACTCATCAAGACCGTTTTCTAAGAACTCCAAACAAAGTGCGTCTTCCAAGGTTTGCATATCAGGATCTTTGCCAAGATGTTTTTTTAAATTGAGCGCCTGTACCTGTTGAATCAGGTCATCCGTATATCCGCAGCCCTTTAAAATCTCTCCGGCCTTTTGAGCATGGAATTGTTTTAGATCCGCGCGCCACTTGAGGTATCCCGGGCGACTCATTGGATATGTCCCACGCGGAACTTCCCAGCGGCAGAGGTGCTGACACCGCGCAGCGAGGAGGAGCGACTCACTGGCTTCAGAATTTAATCGAGTGACCCAACCAAACACCTTTTGAGCATGAAAAAGCTCTTTAGGCACCTGCTGACCTGCGCGCTCAATCGTATGATGATCCTTCCGATTTTCTTGGTCAAAAGTCTCAATAGCTTTAGCAAAACGGGCCTGATCAGAAACTTTCTCTTGAAACGACATGATCAAACATTGTTCCACTAAAGACACATCGAAGTCGAGAATGGTTATTCCCTTACCGCCACCAGAATACGTCCGCCTTTTATTTCGAGCGGAAAGGATTTTACGCATTCCGGCTTCTCACTTCCCTCGCCGGTCTGTAAATCAAACTTGTGGGAGTGCAGCGGACAGACAACCTTGCCTCCGCCCACAATACCTTCAGAGAGGGGACCCTGCCGATGCGGACATCGATTTTCGATGGCAAAAAACCGGCCTTCCCTACTCAAAAATACTGCCATCTCTACCGTGCCAAGGCGAAAGGAAACCCCCTGCCCCGGTGGAATAAAGTCGGTTGCACACACATCATATAAAGTCTCAACGTCGGGCATATAACATTCCTCCTTTGATTTATTTAAACTTGGGCAAGAGCCGTAACCAATTCCTGCTCCACAAACTGTGCGGGGTACATCGGTTCAACCGCTTCCTTCCATGGGTCCTTGTAAGCGTCAACAGCCTTTTGAATATCTGCATCTAATCTGGCCGCGATCCCCTGCGAATCATCTACTACAATAGCTCTCACAACATCCATTCCTACGCGCTCAACGAAATCAAATGTCCGTTCCAAGTACTTGCCGTGCTCGCGGTAATATTGCATAAACCGGCCCATCATTTTCAGCACATCATCATGGGTATCCACCACACACAGCAAGTCGCCTTTCCGTACTTTGCTTCCTGCGGCTCCACCGATATAAATCTCCCATTTTCCACCTTCGACAGCCACCGCGCCCAAATCTTTAACGTAAGCTTCTGAGCAATTTCGGGGACATCCAGCTGTGGCTAATTTCATCTTGTGCGGTGATTCAATTCCCTGAAACCGGTGCTCAATCTTTTGGGCTAGCGCAATGGAATCGCCCAACCCGTATCGACAAAAATCGGTTCCCACGCAACTTTTGCACGTGCGGAATCCCTTGGTATAGGCGTGCCCACTCGGCATTCCCAATTCCTGCCAAACTTTCGGGAGGTCTTCCTTTTTAACTCCAAGTAAATCAATACGTTGCCCGCCTGTGAACTTAACCATAGGCACATTGTACTTCACGGCGACCTGAGCAATGCGCATGAGCTCATCTGCTGAAGTTACGCCCCCATAAATTCTAGGTATGACCGAGTACGTTCCATCTTTTTGAATATTGGCATGAACGCGGTCATTGATATACCGAGCGTCACGTTCATCTTCGTACTCACCCGACCATATGGTTTTGAGTAACGACGCAAGTCCTGCTTTACTTCCAGAATCTTCAGCGCCCCCTGCCAGTTCCCTGAAAACGGAACTCACCGATTTTAAACCGCGCTTCTTAATCTCTTCAACTAAGTCGGCTTTCTCAAAAGGAATGCCTTGGACGTAGAAATGTTCGGCCGGATCGTTTTGAACTTCGCCTGCATACGCTTCTATCAACTGAGCCACGAGAGATTTGCAGGACCCGCAACCCATCCCCGCTTTGGTGCACGCTCCCACCTTACTCACGCTACCGCATTTACCGATTTGAATGGCCTCCTTAATGGCGCCCTTACTCACGCCGTTGCAATTACAAATCTGAGCATGATCCGGCAAATCAAATACACTCAATACCGGTGCTCCCGATGATGAACCAAACAGCAGATCGGCCCGGCGCGAAGGTACGGCCGTGTTCCCCATAAACATCTGCATCAGCACTCCTGCTGTATCGGTTTCTCCAAGCAGAATAGCCCCTGCCAATTTATTTCCACGTATGATCAACTTTTTATACACACCACGGGAAGGTTCACGATAAATGACCACTTCATCGTCGGGCAAAGCTGGTTTTGTTTCGCCCATCGATGCAAGCTCCACGCCCATCACTTTAAGTTTAGTCCCAAGTTTTGAGCCAAGGTACGCGGAACTTTGGTTAAATTCAGTGAGAACATCGGCCAAAACGTTTGCCTGCTCCCAGATTGGATCTACGAGCCCATAAATTTTGCCCCGATGCTCCACGCACTCACCAACCGAAAAAATGTTCCGGTCACTCGTCCGCATTTGGTCGTCGACTACGATTCCTTTTTTAACGGTCAAGCCCGAGACCACTGCCACGTCACAAATAGGTCGGATCCCTGCGCTCACCACGACCATGTCGGTCTTGAGAACTGTACCGTCTGTAAAGTCAAGGCGTGTGATGCGGCCCTGTTCAGTGACGATTCGTGCAGTAATTTTGTTGCATAGCACATCGATATTCATCTGGTGCAGGGTCTCCTGCAACAACGCCGCAGCTTCTGGATCTAGCTGAGCACCCATTAAATGAGGCCCCGCTTCAACCACAGTCACCTGAACTCCGTGAGTCATCAATCCCCTCGCCGCTTCCAATCCAAGCAAGCCCCCGCCAATGACTACGGCTTTCTTGGAGCGCTTAGCAAACTCGGCAATTCGATCACAGTCATCAATTGTCCTGAAAAGAAAAGTACCCTCTTGACCAAACCCTTCCATGGGCGGCACAAACGGGCGCGATCCTGTGGCGACAATGATATAATCGTAACGTTCTTCGAGTGGTTCCCCTTGAGTCCCATCCATACCGGCGGAATAAGGCATGCCTTCTTTTGTCATGGGCACACCAATGACCACTTTTCGTTCACGATCAATTTTGTGAACTTTTATCCCCGCGTGAAGTGTAATCTTATGCTCCTTGTACCAGGCCAATGGATTCATAAAAATCTGATCCGCCCGCTGGGTTCCATTGAGCACGTTGCTGAGCAATATCCGATTATAGTTGCCGTAGGGTTCTGCACCAAACATCACGATTTCGAAACGGTCAGGGGCACGTTTAAGGATTTCTTCAACTACGCGCGCGCCGGCCATTCCATTGCCAATCACTATCAATCGTTCTTTTTCGAGGGTCTTAATCATAGGGGTACTCTGGTTTTATTCGACAGCGGCTTAAGCAGTGACAATGCCATAGAAAGAAATTATTACTCATTAGCCTGCTGAATTCTTTGATGGTTATTCATGAATTCGATTCATTCAATTGCACACTGCTCGGATACGCATGGCTGAAAGGCCTGTTTATTTTATCCGTAGATGGGGCTTTTACATTTCGAGGCATGGAAAAGATATTATCCCGTCATGTCCGCCGGTTTGAATGGAGCAGATCAATTCCGACCAATTTGGATAAAACGATGCACAAATTTAACCACGACGTGTGGATTTACTAAGTTGAAGTCCGATCTCCTTCCGCCAGAAAACTTTTCTTTTCGGAGGGAGAAAGTTAGCGCGAACTCTTATTTGACGTGAGGAAACAAAGGATTGATAGGCCAGCTAATGGCTCCGCAAAACTAAATGAATAGATTTCATTAACTGTTAGTATTCTTTTCATTCTATTCATCATGCTCAATGGCGACTTATGGCACTTACGCTGCTTAACCCCAGCTCAGTCATGAGTCTGCCCCCTTCCCCTCACAACTTGGAATCGTTCCAAGACCTGGTATTTCGCACTTTGAAGGATCAACAAGACCTGACTGCGGTGGAACGATTTACACTCATCCACGAGAATCAGCCGAGTTCTCTCTCTAAACGATACTCAACGCTTCTCCCCGTCACCATCCCGGCTAAAGGCGAACAATACGCATTTGAGGTCGACCTTGATCGTTGTTCAAGCTGCAAGGCCTGTGTCACGGCGTGTCATAACCTTAATGGTCTGACCGATAACGAATCTTGGCGGCGTGTTGGAACGCTTGTTGGAGGTTCGCCGTTGAAACCCGAATTACGTACGGTTACCACAGCCTGTCATCATTGTGTGGATCCAGGTTGCCTGAATGGATGTCCCGTTGGTGCTTATGAAAAAGACACGGCCACAGGTATTGTCCGACACCTGGATGACCAGTGTATCGGGTGCCAATATTGTTCGATGACCTGCCCCTACGATGTGCCGGTTTATCTGCCTTCGCTTGGGATTGTCCGAAAATGTGACATGTGTTATCAGAGAATTACCGGTGCGGAAGCTCCCGCATGCGTTCAAGCTTGCCCTAATGAAGCCATAGCAATTCGTGTAGTGACGAAGGCTCAAGTCACAGAACGCGCCGCAGAAGGAACCTTTCTGTCCGACACTCCGGATCCACGTCATACCAAACCCACGACCGTTTACAAAACGCAGTTGGATACCGCGGGATTTCGAGCGGCGGATCACTTTAAACCTATTCTTCAACCTGCTCATTGGCCCCTCATTCTGATGCTTCTTCTGACTCAAGGGTCTGCTGGATTATGGATTGCAATGGGTATCGTGACTTTCACCGCAACCGGGCCGACTTTTATTGCAACACTACTTGCATCACTCACATTTACAGCGGGTCTGATGGCCAGTTTTTTTCACTTGGGAAGACCAATGAAAGCGTGGCGTTTTTTCCTAGGATTAAAAACGTCATGGCTCAGTCGCGAAATTCTTGCCTTTAACGCATGTCTCCCCCTCCTGATGGGGTGTCTCATTTCATGGAAATTCATGCCTGCGCTCGTTCCAACACTCCATTTCATTATGTCTGGGACGATGCTTATCGCTGTCGTGTGTTCAATTTTTGTTTACTCTGCAACAGGACGCAATTCCTGGCGGTTCTCCCGGACGGCAGGAAAATTTTTCGGGTCAGTGGCGTTGGCGTGTTTGTCATGCCTCCTACTCACGGGCGACCCATTCATGAGAGCGGTGGGTTGGGTCGGGTTCATTGTCGTACTCCTGGCACGCGGGCTCCAAGAGCTTGCCTTCTCGACCATAGACAAACCGGGCACCTCCGATGAAGACGCCCATGCTGTTTTCTCCGAAAATACTTATTATCCGATGCTCGCCAGAGCCCGACGTGCAGGGTATTTATTTTTACCTGTGCTCCTGATTTACGCTGGTTCCCTACATAAATTATATTTGTCTGCGGGTTTAATTGCGCTTGTGGCCCTGGTCGAATTGACTGACCGCTTCCTCTTTTTTAGAACGGTTGCACCCAATAGAATGCCGGGGGTCAGATGACCAAATATCAATTCGTCATCGGTGACTTATCAACTGACCTCCTGCAACTTAAACAAAGGTCGGGGCCCCTCACCAATGATCTGGTCCTTACTCCTGCCCAGTTTGGTCTTGGAAAGGTCCCGTATAGAATTGAGCCGGACGCGGCGACGACTTCAGTTTGTGGTTATTGCTCAACGGGGTGCGGTCTTAAAGTTCATCTCAAAAACAACCATGCCATAAACTTGTCGGCAGATTTCTCTTACCCGGTCAACTTGGGTATGGCCTGCCCAAAAGGTTGGGAAGCCCTTTCTCCGCTCGAAGCTTCCGATCGTGGTACCACGCCTCTCATACGTTCAGCTTCTGGGGAAATGAAGCCTGCTTCATGGGATACCGCCCTCTCCCTATTCTGTGACCGGATAAAATCAATCCAATCCAAATATCGTCCTGCCTCTGCCGCCTTTATTTCTACGGGCCAAATGGTCACGGAAGAAATGGCGTTCTTGGGAGCTCTGGCCAAATTTGGAATGGGTATGGTTCATGGTGACGGCAACACTCGTCAATGCATGGCCACTGCGGTGGCGGCTTATAAACAATCATTCGGATTCGACGCGCCTCCTTACACTTATAAAGACTTCGAAGAGTCTGATGTTATTTTTCTCGTGGGCTCAAATCTATGCATTGCGCACCCTATTCTGTGGCAACGCATCCTGATGAACCGAAAGAAACCACGGGTCATTGTCATCGATCCGCGCCGAACCGAAACAGCTATGGCGGCATCGGATCACGTGGGTTTAAAACCAAAGTCGGATCTCACGTTATTTTACGGCTTAGCGCATATTTTAATCCGAAACGGATGGATTAAACGGGAGTTTATTGAAGCTCACACGGAAGGTTTTCATGATTTTTCACGGCATGTTGAAGCATTTACTCCCGCGCGTGTCTCAAGCGAGACGGGCATCGATTCTGAAACGTTGCTTTCTCTAGCACGCACAATTTTTAAAGGATCCGCTGTCTCTTTCTGGTGGACCATGGGGGTGAATCAAAGCCACGAAGGAACACGCACAGCGCAGGCGATTATCAATCTCGCGCTGATGACCGGGAATATCGGGCGTCCTGGTACGGGGGCAAATTCCATTACGGGACAGTGCAACGCCATGGGATCACGTCTTTTTAGTAACACCACCAATCTGATGGGCGGACACGATTTCACAAATCCACTACACCGTCAGAAGGTTTCGGATGCCTTGGGTATTCCCCTTGAGCGAATCCCAGATAGGCACAGCTACGCTTACGACCAGATCATGAATGCTATTGAGTCGGGTGAAATTCGGGCGCTGTGGATTATTGCCACAAACACAGCACATTCTTGGATGAGCCAAGCTAGGACTGAGGGTATTCTGCGAAAATTGGAATTTTTAGTAGTTCAAGATATGTACCCAACTACTGATACCGCACGATGCGCACATCTCTATTTACCCGCTGGGGGATGGGGGGAAAAGGAAGGCACTTTTATAAACTCGGAACGACGTTTTGGGATCACAAAGAAAGTCCGAAAAGCACCGGGGGATGCGTTAGCTGATTTTAATATCTTCAAATTGATTTCTCATTACTGGGGATGCGGCGACCTGTTTAAGGAATGGGATTCGCCTCAATCTGTGTTTAATAAAATGAAGGCCACATCCCAAGGACAACCATGCGATATTACAGGAATAATCGATTACGAAATGCTCGACCGTGAAGGCGGTGTACAGTGGCCTGCCCCTATGACTCATGCGGTACTCCATAAAGAACGACGATTGTTTGAAGATGGTCGTTTTTATCATGAGAACCAGAAGGCCAAGTTCATTTTCTCGGACCCGGCTCCAATTCCTGAACCTCCATCAAGCGCCTTTCCTTTCCACCTCAACACCGGGCGTGGTAGCTCTTCCCAATGGCACACTGAAACAAGAACGGGGAAATCAAAAATACTTAATCAGCTTCATCCACACGAATTGATCGTCGAAATTAACACCGATGATGCTCTCAACCTGGGCATTAAACCTGGCAATAAAGTTATTCTAGAATCCCTGCGTGGTTCAATAACCGCTATTGCTCACCCTACTTCCACCGTACAACCCGGATCCGTATTTTTGGCCATGCACTCGAAGCAGACCAACCAGCTTACTCTTTGGGTCGTTGACCCTCACTCACGTCAACCGGCATACAAATCCTGCTCAGTCTCTCTCCGCAAACTCGCGATATGAGAAGGAGATGGGAAGGTTCATTGAGCTGCTCATTTAGTAGGCAAAGTACAAGAACGTTGGCTAGTTTCTAAAATAAGCGGCTTCACCATATCAAAAAACCAATCATTTTTGCCATTAAAGATAGCACTATATCAAAAATTAACGTTTTTTTGACATTATGAACATTAACTCCTTCAAATCTGGAAAATACGAGCAACGGCTAGAATATAGGGCCTTTGTGCCGGAACTCATCTGCCATGAATGGGACATCGCGGATGCTGAACTTACCGATCTGCTGGGACGGGCGGACAGGGCATTAGGGGAATTGAATGCGTACTCACAGTTGATCCCAGACATTGATTTTGTTATCCGCGCTTACGTCGCCAAGGAAGCCGCCCAATCGAGCCGTATCGAAGGCACGCAGACCAATATCGAAGATGCCTTTAAGGACGCGAATGATTTGAAGCCGGAGGAGCGCGATGACTGGGCAGAGGTGCAAAATTACATCCATGCGATCAACTTCGCGATCGGCTCTCTCCACAAGCTGCCACTCTCCAACCGGCTGCTCTGCGAGACCCATGCGGTGCTGATGGCGGGTGTGCGAGGGAAGCACAAACAGCCTGGGGAATTCCGGGTCAGCCAGAACTGGATCGGTGTGAGTCTCAGGAACGCTGCTTTCGTACCGCCGCACAATGAGCATGTGCCAGAACTAATGGGCGATCTAGAAAAACTGCTGCACACAGCCGATTTTTTCGTGCATCCGCTCGTGCGCATCGCCATTGCCCATTATCAATTCGAGACGATCCATCCGTTTCTCGATGGCAATGGGCGGTTGGGGCGGCTGATGATTTCCCTTTATCTCGCTGCTACAGGTTTGCTGGGAAAGCCCGCATTGTATTTGTCGGATTACTTCGAAAGAAACAAGACCGCGTATATGGATCATTTGATGGCGGTGCGGGAAGGAAATCATCTGAGGGAGTGGCTGGTTTTTTTTCTTCACGGAGTCGAGGAAACAGCCCACGGTTCCGCGTCTGTTTTCCGTGCCATTCTGGAGATCAAGCATCGAATCGAAGGGGAAGTACTCCCACGATTCAGTGTGGCCAGATTGGAAAAAGCAAGGGCATTGATCCGCTCCCTCTATGCGCAACCCTTCGTGAACGTGAGACGGGCGGCGAAAATCATTGGCGGAACGGTTAATACCGCCTCCTCGCTCATCACTGAATTGGTCACTCAAAATGTGCTAGTAGAGGTGACCGGACGCCAACGCGACCGGCTTTTCGCCTTTCATCAATACTTGGCATTATTCAGAAAATAACCCATCGGTGATGCCAAAAGCTAAAAATGGGACTAATGGGACCAATGCCAGTCATTCGTCCTCTGCGTCACATGAGTCCCAATGCCTTTAGGGCAAATGCCTGAAAATTCTAGATCACTGGTTTTGATTTCTGTTACATTAAGCAGGCCGTAAGTAATGCCTCGTATATTAGGCGAGCTCATTTTGAAACTTTTTGCCATTAAACCTGTTTGAAAAATTTATATGAATTCAAGTATTCAAGCCATTAACGAAAATGTCCAACAAGCTTCAGCATGGATTCGACCTTTGCAGATGGAAATCGGACGCATCATCATTGGTCAGAAGTATTTGATCGATCGGCTTGTGGTTGGACTCATAGCTAATGGGCACATTCTCCTCGAGGGGGTCCCGGGTTTGGCTAAGACGCTCTCCATGAAAACCCTCGCCCAAGCGGTGGACGCCAAATTTCAAAGGATTCAGTTTACGCCTGACATGTTACCTGCGGACATAATCGGCACTTTGATTTACAACCCGCGCGATGGAAATTTTACTCCGAAATTGGGGCCTATTTTCTCGAACCTCGTGTTAGCAGACGAAATCAATCGGGCTCCGGCTAAAGTTCAAAGCGCCCTCCTTGAGGCCATGCAAGAAAGTCAGGTCACGATCGGTCAGGAGTCGTATCTACTTCCCAAACCTTTCTTGGTTTTAGCTACGCAGAATCCTATCGAACAGGAAGGAACCTACGCCCTCCCCGAAGCACAAGTTGATCGGTTCATGTTCAAGCTGAAAATAAGTTATCCCTCAAAGACAGAGGAAAGAGCGATTCTGGACCTCATGGGAACCACATCCGAAATGGCAAGTGTGCAACCGGTCATCAACACCACAGATATCCTTAACGCTCGGCAGGTGGTCAACTCCATTTACATGGACGACAAAGTGAAGGACTACATCGTCGATCTCGTGTCAGCGACTCGGAAGCCCAAAGATTATAATCTTCCTTTGGAACCTTATATTCAATACGGCGCAAGTCCACGAGCCACGATCAGTCTGACCCTAGCCTCTAAAGCATGGGCCTTCATGAATGGTCGCGGATATGTGACTCCCCAGGACATAAAAACTATCGCGATGGACGTTATGAGGCACCGGGTGATCGTGACTTATGAAGCCGAGGCTGAAGATCTGACGAGTGAGGATATCATCAAAAAAATTATCGAAACTGTACCCGTACCTTGAGTTGCAATAGCGCACGCAATGGACACAAAACAAATACTTAAGAAGGTCAGGCAAATTGAAATTAGGACGCGGCAATTGGTCACAGACGCTGTGTCTGGCCAGTATCATTCTGTTTTTAAAGGGCGTGGAATGAACTTTGAGGATGTGCGAGAGTACGTTCCAGGTGATGAAGTCCGCACAATAGATTGGAATGTCACTGCGCGCGCGGGAACCCCATTCGTCAAAAGGTTTACTGAAGAACGGGAAATGACGCTCCTCTTATGTGTAGACGTGAGTGCTTCCCATTTTTTTGGTTCCCAGTCAGAAAGTAAAAAGGAATTAGCTGCCGAAGTCGCTGCCGTTCTTGCATTTTCTGCGATCAAAAATAACGACAGAGTCGGACTTCTTCTTTTCACGGAGTCCGTAGAAAAGTTTATCCCGCCGCGCAAAGGCCGTAAGCATGTGTTGCGCGTCATCCGTGAAATTCTGTTTTTTGAACCTGTGGGCAAACATACTGACGTCTCGGGAGCGTTAGCCTTTGCGCGCCGTATATTAAATCGGAAAGCGGTTGTTTTTATAGTATCCGACTTTCTCTGCGCCGACTTCTCTAAACCTCTAAAACAGCTAGGCCGCCAACATGATCTCATCGGAGTCAATATAACCGACCCGTGGGAGAATAAAATCCCGGCACTAGGATTGATTACATTTGAAGATTTAGAAACCGGAGGTCAAATCGAGGTCAACTCTTCAAGTCATCGATTCCAAAAACAGTGGACCAAAAGGATTACTGACAGGAATGCCCACCTTAAAGCAACGTTCCAAACCGCGGGTGTTGATTTGGTGAGTTTAAAAACTGGAGAATCTTACTTACTTCGGCTCATTCAACTTTTCGAAAAAAGAATGTTGAGAAGAAAATGACAGGGCCTCTGGTACTTTACTTTCCTTTCAGCATCTGCGACATGAAATCTTCAATCGCAGGCAAGGTGTTCTTCGCCTTGGTTCAAACAGGCCAGGAATTGGGTGATATCAAAGACATTAAACCCATGCTTGATCTTCCGGCTGATCCTTGGCGCGTAGCTTGCGCGATAATCCTCTGCCTCCTAATTATAGTCCTACCGTGGTTGGCTTGGTACTTATGGAAACGTATGGGCAATAGAATAGTGCCACCCAAATTAGTTTCCCCAAGGGATATGGCTCTAGAGGAACTAAAAAGAGCTCGCGTTTTGGCTCAACCGGAGACAATGCAAAAATTTTCCGTCGCGATATCAAATGCCGTTCGCAACTACATCGAGCACCAATTCGGAATGCATGCTGCGCACCAAACGACAGAGGAATTTATTCTCAACGAGCTACGCAAATCAAACTCGCCGCTGCTACCATTTGCTGAGGAACTTAAAGCGTTTCTGACCTCCTGCGACTTGGTCAAGTTTGCTCGAGCTTCCCTTCTTCCAATTGAAATGGAAGAAATGATGGAATCAGCTGTGCTCTTCGTAACAAAAAGTGCGGCCCCTCCGCCACCGCCTTTGCCTAGGAAGGTGCGCTCATGAGATTCCTTTATCCGCAACTCCTTTGGCTACTGGCGTTAATCCCGATAATTGCCCTCTTGTTGGGAAAGCGCAGCAAAGGACCAGCCATTCGGTATTCTTCATTGTCTTTGTTTGATGCCCATAAAACATCTTCAAAGTTCAGTCCGGGACACATTTTGTTGGCTCTACGCCTATTGGCACTCGCGCTTGGTATTGTTGGTTTAGCGCGACCGCAATTGGGCAAGGGCTCACAAGAAATTGAAGCCAGTGGAATTGATATCGTGCTTTGCATCGATATTTCCCTTTCGATGGACGGGCTCGACATGGATTTAGGAGGGCGTCAGGCATCCAGGTTCGAAGCCGTACAAAGTGTGATTACTGAGTTTATAAAAAACAGGCCTTCCGACAGGATCGGTATTGTTGCATTCGCCGGCGCTCCGTACCTCGTAAGCCCTATCACGCTCGACCATGACTGGCTTCACCTGAATCTCGAGCGCCTGCAAATTGGAGTGGTCCAAGAAAACGGGACCGCCATAGGATCTGGATTAATGGCCGCCGTTAATAGACTTCGCTCAGAGAAATCAAAAACAAAGATTGTCATTCTTCTCTCTGATGGGGCAAGCAACAGAGGAAGTGTTAGTCCCTCAACTGCCGCTGAAGCAGCGCAGGCACTCGGGATAAAAGTTTATACAATATGTGCAGGGACAGATAAAATGACCGTACGTCCTGTCCGCGATAAGAATGGTGCGATTGTCATAATGGATGGCCGACCACTTTTAACCAGACTGCCCCCCGACTTTGATGAAGAAGCGTTGAAAAAAATATCTGAATTAACAGGGGGGCTGTATTTCAGAGCGTCGAACACCAAGGCGCTCCAAGCGGTTTATAATCAGATCGATAAAATGGAAAAAACAGCAATAAAAGTCAAAAAAAGGGAACATTTCGATGAACTCTTTTTTTGGTTTGTTATTCCGGCATGCCTTTTAATCACACTTGAAATCTTGCTTCGTTTCACCATTTGGCGGAGGTTGCCCTAATGGAATGGGTCGAGATTTATTGGGTGTATGTAGCATTCATCGTTACAATCCTTTGCGGAGCCTTGATTATTTTTCGGCAAAAATCTGGAACGCAACAACTCGTTAAGAGCCTTTCCCCGGCCCATTTCGCCCAGTTGGTAGACAGCATTTCATTCGTGAAACGCTTTCTGAAGCGGTGTCTATTACTTACCGGCCTATTTTTTATTTTCGTAGCCTTGGCCCGCCCTCAATACGGGTTCGTATTAGAGGAAATAACAACCACAAGTGTGGATGTTCTGTTTGCGGTAGATACTTCAAAAAGCATGCTCGCTCGAGACATGAGTCCTTCGAGACTTGAGCGCGCAAAGATAGCGATCCTGGAAGCCACCGAACACCTAGAGGGCGACCGCGTGGGTCTGATCGGATTTTCCGGCGGGGCTTTTCTCCAATGCCCATTAACTGTAGATCACGAAGCATTCCGGCAATCATTGCTTGCCCTGGACGAGAAGGCTATTCCCCGCGGAGGGACAGACATCAGTGCAGCCATTCACGAGGCGATGAGAGTCTATTCTGTGTCGACTAAACAATCTAAAGTTCTGATCCTTATTACTGACGGGGAAGAAAATGCAGGCAACGCGATTATGACTGCCCGCGAAGCGAAATCCAAGGGGATTGCTATTTTCACTTTGGGAGTGGGCACTCCAG
>JAWXCD010000124.1:0-5660 GCA_034440535.1 Verrucomicrobiota bacterium
AGACCTTCAACTCTGTAGTTGCCTATTTCGTTGAAGGGACGAGAAACTTACCCATTCTTTTTTTCTTTGCAATATCTTTTTTATAAAAATGTGAAAAAAGATTTTTACCCTCTCCCGCACTCGGGAACATTGCGTTCTGGTTTTCTCAATTCTAACGGGGCTGCAGCATGGTTTCTCGACAATTTCGCCACCCCCTTAGGGTTGATTCCGTTTTGCAACCTTTACTCAGCGCAGCTCGCTGCTTGCAACTCTGGGGCTCGAGGACGTGCCCACGCTGGGCCTGTGGAGTAGTCCTGCCAAACTAGATCAACCAGATTCACTTTAAATCATTAAATGCCGTTTTTTCTCATATTCTTAGGCTGGATCTATGCTCGTTTCACTTTCCACACGAACCGTGGGCACGCTCCATGCTCTAAGCTTAACAACATGAACCTACGAAGAATCGCAGTCGTTGACGATGAAGCAGAAATTACGGAAATGACGAGTAGTCTGCTTGAGCTTTTAGGATATCAGGTCGTGGCTCAAGGAAGGGACGGGCGTGAAGCCGTTGATATTTTTAATCGCGATCAACCTGACCTCATATTCTTAGATTATAACATGCCAAAGATGAATGGTCTCAACGCCGCTTTGGAAATCAAAGCCAATTTCCCTAACGCCAAAATAGGTATTTGTTCGGGATATTTAAACAAAGTCGCCGGTGATGAAAGCTCCCCTAACCTTATGGAATTAGAAAAATTAGGCATCAAGTTTTTGCAAAAACCTTTCAGCGTGACGCAGCTTCAAGAGTTCGTGGAATCGTATTTTGAAAGCGAAGAGCGGAAAGCTGCGTAAAAGCACCATCCGACTCTATTTTTTTAGAATCTTGTCGCGCGGTGAAAAGAAGATCGTCATTTGATATCGCTGAACAGATACATGGTTTCCCATCAGGCCCTTCTTGATTCACCGTAAAGTAAAGACGCAACCGACCGTCAGGCAAACTCACCACAGTGGGATCAAACGGCCGAATGTACTCTTCTGGATACCCCACAATTTCCAACAACTCCGGTTTAGCCCACGTCACACCTTCATCATCTGAAAACGAGACAGCCATCCGGTCAAAAGCCTTTTGGTTGTCAAAAGGGAACCATTGAAACACCATGACCAAACGATCTTTCGAATTCCTCGCTAAACTTGGCACTCCCGCGCGTTCAATCACGACTTTTGGGCTATTAAAGTTCAACGCATCCCTTGACTCCATTCTCACCAAATCCCGATTCCACCGCCCCATCTGGCGATGAGGCTGGGGTGGTTTAAATCCATTTTCTTGGTTTTGCGCTTTGATAAAGGGGGCCATCAAAAGCAGACCGGTCCAAATTACGCTTAATATCCTAAGCAGCATACACTCAATATAGACATCCCATATGCCCAATCAAAAGACAATTACCTTCATCGTTTTCGTGCGAGTCGCAAACTTAGCCAGGTTCGCCCATTTGTCCCATGCGGTACCCCTCCGCATTTAATATTTATCATTTCCCTGAAAATATGGATAATGTCCGGCTTGTAGATGGAAGACAAAAATTACTTTTTAATAGCGACCGTATTATTTGCCATCAGCGTTGGGCTTTCTTTTATCCTGTTTACGGGGAAGAAACCTGAAACTCATCGTGTGAACTATGTGGTCATGTTATTGGCATTTTTATTCCAAACCGCTTTTCTCGTGTTGCGTGGGGAGGCTTTAGGGCGGTGCCCTTTAACAAATTTGTTCGAAGCGCATGTGTTCATTACGTGGACCATGGCTGGAATCTACTTGGGCATGGGAACCGCCTACCGCTTATCACTCTTAGGTGCTTTCACCGCGCCATTCATCGTGATTCTGGGTGTGTTTGCTTTAGTTGCGCCAATCGACGTGACTATGCCCATCAGAGCGGCGCCGGGATTTTGGGCGGAGTTGCATGCACCTCTATCGGTCATCGCTTACGGAGCGTTTGCGATGGCTGCAGGAACGGGGGCCATGTTTATTGCACAGGAATACCAACTGAAACATCATCACTTATTCTCTTGGTTCCAACTGCTTCCATCGATAAATGAGCTCGAAAAAATTGTGTTCCGTCTGGCCACGGGCGGATTTGTTGTGTTCTCGATTGGATTGGCGAGCGGATTAATCGCAGCGTCACAAATGGGGATGGGTTCCCGAATTTTTGATATTAAAACTTTTTGGTCGCTGCTGGTTTGGGCTTTATATGCCATTTTGATTACCGGTCATTTTATGGGGTGGCTCCGCGGAAAAAGACAGGCTCTCTTAGCTATTATTAATTTTACCTTCGTTATTCTCACGTTTTGGGGTGTTTACCTGCTTTCGGAAGTTCATCAATGAACATTGTGTGCGTGGGACTTAATCATCAAAGAGCTCCCGTCGAAATCCGGGAGAAGCTCGCTTTTACGTCCCCTCAAGCCCAGACACTCCGCGAGAAGTTGTGCGCTCAAGATGTCCTTAAAGAAGCGGTGGTTTTATCCACGTGCAATCGCATAGAAATTTACGGTGTCACACAGTCTCCCGATGCCGCACGTCAAACACTCAGAGAGGAATTCCTCAATCGTCTCACGATGTGGCCGGACTCTTTCGAGAACATCCTGTACGTGCACGAAGAGAACAGGGCGATCGAACATTTGATCCATGTGACGTGTGGACTTGATTCGATGGTTTTTGGCGAGACGGAAATCTTTGGCCAGGTGAAGGACGCTTATGAGGAAGCGAGTCGTGGCGGGACAACTTCAAAAATTTTGAATCGTGTTTTCCAAAAAACGTTTCAAGCGGGCAAGTTTATCCGGACGCATACCGCGATTACAAGGGGCACAGTCTCCGTCGCTTCGGTTTCGGTTTCATTAGCCGAACAAATCTTCGGCAATCTTGAGGCCTCGAACGTTCTGGTCATCGGGGCAGGAGACACGAGTGAGAAAACCTGCCGTGCTTTTTTGGCTGAAGGGATTCAGCAACTTTTTATTACAAATCGTTCACCTGAAAAAGCGCAGGCGCTTGCAAAGGAATTCCAAGCTACCAGTGTTCCGTTTGAAGATTGGGCTGCATGTGCCGGGGCTGTTGATATCATCGTAAGCTCTACGTCTTCTCCGGAATACGTCGTCACCCACCCCATGGTGACCGAGCTCATGAAACTCCGCAAAAATAAGCCTCTTTTCTTCATAGACCTAGCTGTTCCCCGTGACATAGACCCTGAAGTTAACAGCATTGATAACTGTTACTGTTACAACATGGACAACTTACAGGTTATTGCCGGGGAATATTCCGCCCTGCGCCAGCAAGAGATCGCCAAATGCGAAGTTTACATTGCCCAAAAAGTAGCTGAACTCAGTGAGTGGATCGCCCGTAATCGCATCCAAGGTGGCCCTCAAGAAAACCACGTGCCTTAGATTTATATGCCCAAGTTTGACCCCATGCTCGTCGTAATCGGAACTCGCGGAAGCGCACTCGCGTTAACACAGGCGCATAATGTTCGCGAACTTTTGGAAACGGCTCACCGTTCTCTTCGGTTCGAGATCAAGATCATTAAAACAACCGGCGACGCTAAATCAGAAATGTCGCTTAAAAGTGGTTCTTCGAAAGGATTATTTACCAAGGAATTGGAAGTGGCCCTTATCCGTAAACACATTGATCTCGCCGTTCACAGTTTAAAGGATTTGCCCGTGGATTTACCGGGTGGTCTTGAGCTCGGTGCCGTTCCCAAAAGAGAAGATGTTTCCGACATTCTAATCTCTAGGACACCGGGCGGGGTGACTGGATTAAAACAGGGGGCCATTGTTGGAAGCGGTAGTCTTCGGCGAATGGTTCAGCTCAAACATCTCCGCCACGATCTGGAAATTCGGGAAATACGCGGCAATGTCGAAACACGTATCGAAAAATTGTGCGAAGACCCGCAATGGGATGCCATCGTACTCGCAATGGCTGGGCTGAATCGCCTAAACATAAAGTTTACGGACGGCGTTTTGGCGACAGACAAACTTCAACGTTCACAGGGCGAATTTACCCGGGTCCGAGCCGGATTGCCCGATTGGGAAATTTCGGGCGCACCGGCTCCTAGGATCAAGCAGGTATACGGAGACAAGCTAAACGTTAACCTGATGCTACCTGCTGTGGGCCAAGGGGCTCTTGGGATTGAAACTCGCGCAAATGATGAACGGATCCAAAGTCTGGTATCCAAGATCAATCATTTTGCTACACAACGGGCGGTCGAAGCTGAACGCTCATTTCTCCGGTCGTTTGGCGGGGGCTGTCAGGTCCCACTAGCGGCATGGGGCACGGTGGACGAGGGGAAGTTGACTTTAAAAGCGGTCGTTTTTGAAACCGATGGAACCCGCCGCAGGTCCGGAGAGTTAATTGGTCCTGCTTCAGAGGCGAGCCGAATCGGAGCAGAGCTGGCGGAACAATTAAAATGAAACGCCAAACTCCTGCTCACAAAGGTGTCTGTTACATCGTCGGGGCGGGTCCCGGCGATCCCGGTCTTCTCACTTTGCGTGGATTAGAGTGCCTGAAACAAGCGGATGTCATTTTATACGACGCCCTTTGTAACCCCCAGCTTTTGAGTCATGCCAAATCATCTGCACGACTTGTCGATGTTGGGAAATCCGGGAAAACGCGGTCGCGGCAAGATCAGATAAATCATCTTCTAGTAAAAGAAACCTCGGCGGGACATACGGTCTGCCGGTTAAAGGGCGGCGATCCCTATGTGTTTGGAAGGGGAGGAGAAGAAGCCCTTGCGCTGCATCAAGCGGGTCTAAATTTCCAAGTTGTTCCGGGGGTGACCTCCGCAATAGCGGTGCCGGCTTATGCAGGTATTCCTGTGACGCACCGAGGCAAAAGCGTGATGTTTACTGTGATCACGGGTCACGAAGATCCCGACAAGGGAAACAGTGATGTGGATTGGTCGAAGGTCGCACAACTTGAGGGAACTCGGGTTTTGTTGATGGGACTGAGTCGGTTGAAATTGATTACGGAATCGCTAATCCGTTATGGTGCACCGAAGTCTATGCCGGTCGCCGTTATTGAATCAGGCACACTGGGAAGCCAGCGCACGGTGACGGGGACGTTAAGTGATATCACGGCTAAAGTAGCAAAAGCCGGCCTAAAACCACCTGCGATCACAGTTCTGGGGGAAGTGGTCACTTTAAGGCAGGAGTTAAATTGGTTCGAAAAAAGTCCTTTATTCGGAAGACGGGTTGTCGTCACGCGGACGAGAGCTCAGGCAAGCCAGGTCACACATTATCTGCAAAGATTAGGAGCTGAAGTTATAGAATTACCTACAATAAAAATTGTTCCGCCTCAACATCCTGAGAAGCTGCGGGAATCGATTATGAACATCCAATCTTTCGACTGGTTGGTTCTCACAAGCCCCAATGCCGCTGAAATTTTCCTAAGGGATTTTATGCTTATTCACGGGGATATCAGAAAACTGAATGGGGTTAAAATTGCTGCTGTCGGCACGGCAACCGGGGCGAAACTTAAGGAGTTTCATCTCCCAGTAGACTTAAAGCCGAGAGAATTTTCCGCCCTCAAGTTGAGCGAAATCTTTAAAGCCAAGAACATTAAGGGTAAGAAAATCCTCCTCCCGAGATCTGCCATTGCGCAAGATCTTCTTCCAAAGGAATTAAAAAAGCTCGGTGCCGTGTGC
>JAWXCD010000125.1:0-65448 GCA_034440535.1 Verrucomicrobiota bacterium
AGATCGAATTTCGATCATAACTCCATAAGATCGTGGGAATTCAAAGAACAGAGAAAATGGCTTTTAAAATGAATAATAATTTGTCTGTCCCCTCAGACTCAATTCAGCTGTTGATTTTATACTTTAGTGATGATCTTTCCCTTGATAGATTACGGGAGAATGAGGGAAAGAGCCAAGAAGGGGGACGCAAAATAAATGCCAACAGGAAAAGAAAAATTCTCAAAAATTTACGATGATGACATGGCTAGTGCGGCTCAATGGCTCAAGTATGGTGCAAATGATAAATGTGACAGTATAGAAGCCCTCATAAAAGATCTAGATTCAGATAGCATAGGGTCTGTTTTAGAGTTAGGTGCTGGAAGCGGGGCCTTAATCGCAGAGATAAAAAGGCGTGGTATTGGCAACCGATATTATGCCGCAGACTATTCCGAGGTCGCGTGTCGCTATCTTAGGGAGAATGTTGAGGGAGTGGAAGTTTTCCAAATAGATTTAACCAAAGACTCTCCTCTTGGTGATTATGATCTGGTCGTGATCAGTCATGTGCTTGAGCATTTAGAAGATCCTGCCTTATGTTTAGATTTAATTTGTGAAAATTTAAATTTTAAATACATGATAGTGGAATGTCCTCTTGAAAAACTACTTATCTCAAAGGTTAAAAATCTTTTTAGAGACCAGACAATTAATGCGGCGGGGCATGTTTATTTTTTTGATAAAAAGTCTTTTGAAGAAATTCTAACCTCCCGATTAAAAATTATTAAAAATCGGTTATATGCGCCTTATTCTAAAAGGGAGTCGTTAAAATTTGAATTTAACAAGCATCAATGGAGTTGGATTCAAAGATTGATGAAATCATTTACGATGCGTTGGGGGCCAAAATATTTCCCTCTGTTTTGGAAGATGTATTGGATTGCTAACCATGCGGTTTTATGTGCCAAGAAATCTGAGGAGAAGCGGGAGTAACTCACTTTAATGCTTCATTTCAATACTGCAAAACACCTCCCATCTTATTGATCGAAATCCGGTCATAGGGTCGATATGATCGATCAAATTCAAATAACAGAGAAAAAGTCCTAAGGGACAGACAAACTATTATTGACAAATCAAAGTCTTGATGCTTTTATCATACGCATATATGAGAGGTGCGCGTATTAAGGGTGGTGGTGACAGTTATTATCACTGTATTTCAAGGGTTATTGACCGGAAATTTGCGCTAAAGCGACAGGAGAAGGACCGGCTGGTGGAGCTATTGGTCCAGGTTTCAACGTTCTGTGGCGTCGAGGTGGTTACTTACGTTATAATCAAAATAACAAAAGTTCTAAGGGACAGACAAACTATTCTCCTCCAATTATAGCGACCATATGATCATTCGAATACGAGAAGCGTAAAAATCGCTTTTAATGACCAATAATTTGTCCGTCCCTTCAAACCTCAAGCGACGCAAGAATCGGGGGAATTATTGTCCACTGGGTACAGCCTTTTTAGAGTTGATTATTTCACCATCTGTAAGTTGAGTAACCGAATGCCTAACCCTGCGTTGCATCAAGCTTGACCTGTGGGGTGTGGTGGAACCGACGTGGTCCCGTGGAGGGATCGGTCAATGAGCTTCGGGCGTTAGGCTAATTACGTATCATGAAAACCGTATCTCCCAAATTCCAATTCCGAGCGGTCATGTTTTTTTTCATCTTTGGCCTTGTGATGAGCGGCGTGACAGCGTTCCCGCTTTTGCATGAACTTAGAATTTTGACGCAATGGCTCGGGGTAGAGGGCGCTCAAACCCCGGAGGGATATACGGGACTCAAATACTGGATCATTACTGTGAGGATGGGGCTTGAACACACATACGCTCAGTATCCGTGGATGGCTTATGGCACTGATTGGTTGGCATTCGCTCACATCGTTATTGCACTGTTTTTCATTGGACCGCTCATCAATCCGCTTTCCGGCAGAGCCACGATCTACACAGGGATCGTTGCGTGCGTTAGTGTTATTCCTCTTGCCTTGATATGCGGTTCGATACGAGGCATTCCTTTTTATTGGCGCCTTATTGATTGTTCATTTGGGGTCTTTGGCGTAATTCCGCTGATCTATTGCCTTCGACTCATTCGGCGAATCGAAACTGAAAGATAAGGGCACGCGAAGGCTCGAAGTTGAGGAAGAGGGAGCCGCAGATTGGGACAGATTCACGCAGATTTGGGGAGAGCACGGAAGAAGGATGGGGAAAATAGCCGCGAAAAGGCGCAAAAGACACACGAGAGGACAAAGGAACCACAGACTCACGCAGATTTTTGGGAAAGCGCAGGGAGTGTTGGCTGGGGATCGTGCACGTTTTCGGGAATGAGGGTTGGATGTTTGGAGGACTGCAATAATCCTGCTTGTTATTTGTCGCATTCTTTCATACACAAGTTGGACTTTATTCGAGCAAAGGAAATATATGAGCGATGGAATGTTAGCAGGAAAACGAGGGATAGTTTTTGGAGTGGCCAACAAGCGTAGTATAGCTTGGGCTATTGCCCAAGCGTGGGCCAGCGAAGGCGCAAAACTCGCGTTTACGTATCAAGGCGAGCGGCTGAAAGAAAACGTGGAAGAATTGATTGGAACCTTTGGATCGGATACTCCGCTTTATCCTTGCGACGTGACCAAGGACGAGGAAATTGCGTCGGTTTTTGCAAATGTAGAAAAAGATTTCGGCAAACTTGATCTTGTATTGCATTCAGTAGCCTTTGCCCCGAAGGAAGCTCTTGAAGGGGAGTTTGTAAATACAACCCGTGAAGCTTTCCTGACCGCTCATAATATCAGTGCTTACTCCTTGATAGGCGTGACCCGTGGTGCCTTGCCCTTGTTAAATCCAGGTGCGAGCATAGTCACAATGACCTATTATGGATCAGTTAAAGTGATACCCCATTATAACGTCATGGGTGTAGCGAAAGCATCACTCGAAGCGACAGTACGGTATTTAGCTGCAGACCTTGGGCCAAGAGGGTTTCGCTGCAATGCCATAAGTGCCGGTCCCGTCAACACGCTTGCGGCTCGGGGTATATCGGGATTCTCAGCCATGCTTAAGCATTATGACACGCACGCCCCTCTGCGTCGGAACGTCGAATTGAGTGAGATCGGGGCCACAGGCGTGTTCCTTGCGAGCAAAGGGTCCGGCGGTATTACTGGGCAAGTGATTTACGCTGATTGCGGATACGAAATCATTGGCATGTAGGTCCGATAAATATCCTCTTCGCGATAAACGACATTGGTAAAGTGTTAAGCAATGATCACATCGAAAAAACTTTTGCTCTGGGACATTGACGGCACACTTGTGACGACCGGCGGCGCTGGGCTTGAAGCTCTCTCCTACGCCATGAAAAAAGAGTTTGGGGTCGAATACAAAGCCGTGGACGGCGATAAAGATGTTGCGGGCAGGACCGATCGTTACATAGGTGGAGCGTTGCTTAAGCGATACGGAATAGAACCCACGGACGAGAACGTGCATCGGTTTCTTGAATCGTACCTTACCCAGTTACCCCAGGAGTTACAGGTACGAGAAGGCGGCGTGCACACAGGAATCAGGGAAATCCTTGAAATAGCGCATCAACGCGAAGATTTAGTGCAGGCCTTACTCACTGGAAATTTGCATAAAGGTGCAAAGATTAAACTGACACATTACGAAATCTTTCATTTTTTTGAGTTTGGTGCCTACGCCGACGATGCCATATTGAGGGATGACCTCGGACCGTTTGCATTAGCCCGAGCCAAGGAAAAACACACTATCGATTTTCCACCTGAAAACGTATTTGTTATAGGAGACACACCCCATGACGTACAGTGCGGCAAAGCCATTGGGGCCAAAACGATAGCAGTCGCTACCGGGGCGTACCCCATTGAAACATTGGAGGCGTGTCAGCCCACAGCCGTGTTTGCCGATTTCCGGCACCCAGAAAAGTTTTTTGAACTCCTGAAGTAAAACCTGTTCCGCTTGCATAGAAAGCGGAAAGGGTTTCCAGAAAAGTCGTCTTTACATTAATTCCGCGGCAAGATTTGCGAGCGGGCTTCTTTCACCCTTAGTGAGACTGACATGAGCCGTTACGCCATGACCTTTTAGTTTGTTCCGTGCGTAGACCAAACCATTTGAGTGAGCATCCACATAATGATTATCGATTTGGGCAGGGTCACCAAGCATGACAAGTTTCGATCCCTTACTCATACGAGTCACAATTGTCTTTGCGGCCAAAGGCGTCAGTTGCTGAGCCTCATCAACAATGAAAAAGCTATTGGGGATAGAACGCCCACGGATATGGGAAAGCGCCTCAATATCAAGGATACCCTGTTCCATTAAGCGTTCATAAGGTTTCAGAAATCCTTTACCACCTTGGTGACTTGGAGAAGGAGGAGCAAATTCACGCTTTTTTTTGCCTTTCTTCTTTGAATCGAAAGAAGGCGCGGGAGTCAATAAAAACTCCAGAGCATCATATATGGGCTGTAACCAAGGGTGCATTTTTTCGTTCAGGTCACCCGGCAAGAACCCCAAGCTTTCGCCCATAGGAACAATCGATCGGGTTACGATCAATTTGTGATAGTTCCCATTAATGACCTGAGCCAAGCCGGCTGCTACCGCAAGAAGGGTTTTACCCGTGCCCGCGTGGCCGTAGCCCGTAACAAAGGTGATATCTGGATCAAACAAAGCATCAAAGAAGCATTGTTGACCGAGGTTCAGGGGTTTGAGGGAAATTCCATTTTGAATATGGACGACTGGCGGGAAATTTAATTTTTGGAAACGTGAACCACCCGAGCAGCGAGCGGGAATTGTTTTATCGTTGGCAGAGCGGAAAAGCACGTATTCATTTGCACCGACCCCGTGCATTCTGGAAGCATCGACTTCGAGGATCCCCGAACTTGCAAAGCGTTGCATCTCATGGATTGACACATCGATTTCGTCTGGAGCACCATCTTGGATATCGGGATCTACCACCTTATCGTTAAGGTAATCGTTGGTCTCTAACCCGGCCGAGCGGGCTTTGAGAGCCATATTAATATCTTTCGTGACAAGAATTGTACGAGGTTGGTTTGATTTTTGAACGTGGAGCGCTTCAAAAATGATTCTGTTATCAATTTTGTCTATATCGGGGAACTGCCTTTTGAACTGGTCCAATTCACCGTTTAAATTGGGGTTTTGGAAAGCGCGTGCGACGAAGATACGACCGCCACCAGCTGTTTTAACGCCATTCGCCATGTCTGAAGAGTTGATAAAAAGCCCGCTTAACGTGCGGATAAATTCACGGGCATGAGCACCGCGGTCAGTTTGTTCACTTTTAAACCCGTCCAGATCTTCAAGCGTGTCTACAGGGACCCACACATTATTATCTTCAAAATTGAAAATACTGCGGGGGTCGTGAACAAGAACAGAAGTATCGAGGACGTAATTTTTAATCGAGCTCATAGTAAAACTTTAGTCGAATTGCCGCGGGTCTCAGTGGGTCATAACAAATTGCAGAGGACAGTAAAAGTTAAATAAAGGACTATTCTTTTCGACTCCCTTGGACGACAGCCCCAAAGAAGGAGAAAAATCCCATAAAAATGATGCCTCCCCATAGTGAAGATCCAAAACACATCAGGTGAAAAAAGTCCCATATTTGAGCCTTGAAATAATCGGGAGAAACCGGACGATAAGGGAGGCCTGCCTCTTTCGGGGAGGGAGCTTTGCACATGATCATTCAAAGCCCATATTTTTCCTCTACACCTTTATGTTAACCCGAAGCCAATTGATAGGGTTGTTCGTCAGCTTGGCATGTGTAGTTCTCGTAGGATGGTGGATGGCATGGCCCCGGTCCGGATTGGTTGTGTATTGCGCGCACGATGCCGTTTACGCCGAAGTGATATTGAAAAAATTTACGGAAAAAACCGGGATAAAAACACGGGTCAAGTTCGATGCTGAATCGACCAAGTCTCTAGGGTTGGTGGAGTTGATTGAACGCGAAGCGCGGCATCCTCGGTGCGACGTTTTTTGGAATAATGAAGTGTTAGGGACGATGAACCTTCAGGAGAAGAATCTGCTTCAACCCTACAAAGGAGCGGGGTATCAACGGATTCCAAATTCCTTTAAAGATGAAGCTGGGCACTGGACAGGATTTGCGGCCCGATTGCGCGTCATTATTTTTTATACGCCGAACAAGGAAAAAGCCGGAGAGATAGACCGTTTTTCCATCGCAAATCCTTTATACGGAACGACCCTCACACATTTTAGTATTCTGTGGCAACTGTGGGGTGCGGACAAAACCAAGGAATGGTATCATGATTTGCAGGAGAAAGGCGCCCAAGTCCAGCAGGGGAACGCGATGGTTAAAAATGCGGTAGCCAGTGGGGCCAGCGACTGGGGGTTCACCGACAGCGATGATTATTTTGTAGCCGTTGACGAGAAAAAGCAGGTGTCCTACGCACCCGCGCGAGTACCTGGGGGCAGAGTGATCGTGATCCCAAACACGGTGGCGATCATCAAAGGCACGAAGCGCGAGGAACAGGCCCGGCAGCTCATGGATTACTTATTATCTGAAGAAGTTGAAATGGAACTAGCCCAGTCTGCATCGCGTCAGATTCCGTTAGGGCCCGTGGATACCAAAAAACTTCGGCCTGAAGTGGCCGCGTTACAGGCGCTTGTATCCAATGCCTATTCACTTGACCAACGCTTACTCAAACCCCGAGCAGAAGCCATCCAATGGCTTAAATCCGGCGCCTCTCAAAAACCGAAAAAATGAGATTCGTCATTGAGAGCGATTTAATGCGGGCCCTCGCTGTGGCGTTCCTTGCGACCGCAGCCGGGTATCCCGGTGCGTGCTTTTTACGGACAGTGGTTTCGCGCAAGCTCCGATTCATTTTTGTGGCGGTACTCGCCGGAATACTCCTGACCCCGCTCCTTTTGACTGGGTACGCCTATTATACACACCTCCCTGCGCTCACTGCGCGAACCTTCTGGCTCGTTTCAGTGTACATGGGAATATTGGTCCTGAAATATCTGCCTGTGGGCACTTTTATTTTGTGTTTAAACCAATACTCAAACACCCGTGCGTCCGATTTTATATTCCACTCCATAAAACCTGGATGGAAAACGACGCTGACCTATTTGTTTAAGAACTGGCGCGCCTCCTTTCTGGCGTCCGCAGCCGTGATATTTCTCCTCGCGTTTAACGAGTTCGAACTCGCAAGCCTCATGACCGTACCCACATGGACCGTTACTATATTCGAAATGCAAGCGGGGGGGTATCCATTGTTGGATTCGTTCCGAGGCCTCTTAAAACCATTTCTGATTCAACTCCTACCGCTGTGCGTACTCCTAGGCATTGCGTGGAAATGGGCAGCCGGACAAGCCGTGGTCGCAGAAGAAAGTCTGAAACCCTTGCAGCCGTGGCAATGGATCCCCACAATCGTTGCGTTTTTCGGGGTTACTTTTATACCGTTAGGGATGACCACCCTGAGTGCCGTGGGTGGGTTTCGGGAAGTTCTCCGCAATTTTGCGCTTGGATCCGATATACTCTTTAGCGTGGGCGTATCGGTTATGGTGAGCCTACTGACCCTTTGTTTATTAAGCCAAGTACGACGTCGAAACTATTTATGTGCGTTGGCAATCCCAGGGTTAACTGGGTCACTTTTTATTGCACTCGTTTTGGTGGCTTTGTTCCAAAATGACATTTTGAACCGGATGTACGACACGCCCGTGCCGCTGACAATCGCCCTGACCCTCATTTTTCTTCCAATGACGATCGTCTGTTGGTTTATTGCGGACCGGTTTGGGAAATCAACTTCCGCATATCTCGCGCATTATTTGGCAGAACAGACCCATGGAAATAAAGCTCGGGCGTTGCATTGGAAAATAACGCATTCCCCGAAACTTTTGGTGATGTTAATTGTTTTTTATTTTGCTTATCTTGAACTGACCGCCTCGGCACTACTTGCGCCCTCTGGATCAATGCCCGTAACCGTGCGCCTGTATAAACTTATGCATTACGGAAAAACATCCGGATTTTCAGCAATGACAATACTCTCCATCCTCGTGCCTGTATTATTCACCATGATCGTGCTGGGATTAGAAAAAGGCGTCATCCGGAGAGCATGGCGATGAGCGACGTTCTGTTTGAGCTATTGAACGTGACCCAACTCACCGGAGGCGTCGTGCGACTTCGGAACATAACGACCAAGATACACCCCGGAGTGACCGCCGTCCTTGGACCCTCGGGAGCCGGGAAAACAACGCTCCTTAATTTATTAGTAGGGTACGAAAAACCGACCTCAGGAGAAGTACGACAAAATGTAAGTGCCACTCATAAACTCCCCTACTTTTGGGTGCCCTTTGACCTCGGTTTATGGAAGCAACATAAAGTGATCGAGCACCTTACCGTTTTGGGCGTTAATGAGCAGAAAGCTGGCGAGTGGTTAAAGGAGTTTGACCTAGAAGAACAAGCCGCGCAGAAAGCATCAACGCTGTCCCAAGGACAAGCCAGTCGCCTTGCCGTAGCCCGGGCGTTGGCGAGTGAAGCGCCCCTCCTGATATTTGACGAACCCCTCGTACACGTGGGCCCAAAGCGCATGCCGCATTATTGGACCGTGATCACTCACTATTTAAAAGAGCGGAAGGCGTCCCTGATATTTTCTACCCATGACCCCATCATTGCCGCCAGTTTCGCTGATCACGGATTGTTTCTGGATGAAGGAACGGTGCAAGGTTCTGGGGCGATGGACGACGTGTTGATGCAGGTTGAAGGAGGAGGGCAGAACGCCCCTTGAAATTGAGGTACTCCCCCCTACCTTGGATCCTCTGCCCCATTCTTTTGCTGCAAGGGTGCACACAAAAGAACAAGGCCGAACTCGTGGTTAAGGAACGGCGCAACATTGTTGTGCCTTCCGATGGACCTTCTTTACCTGCTCCTCGCACAGTGGCCATAGGGCGGGATGGCGCCATCCTTGTTCTGGATACAGCAGGGCGTTTCCTCGTGTACGAACCAGGAGGCGAGTTGCGACACGAATGGCGGATGCCTGACTCCAAAGTGGGGAAACCCGAGGGTGTGTGCGAGTTAAATGACGGTCGGTATGTCGTGGCCGATACGCATTATCATAGGTTGGTTTTTTTCGATCGGACCGGCCAAGCCGTCGCGTTCCTTGGGAGTTTGGGAAAAGAACCCGGACAATTTATATATCCGATTAAAGTAACCACCGACCCAGCCGGTAATTTGTACGTGGCTGAATATGGAGGCAATGATCGGGTGCAAAAATTTTCCGCGGACCTAAAGTTTTTGGTGGCGATGGGGAAGAATGGCACTGAAAACGAAGGACTTCAACGAGCCTCCGGCGTAGTGTGGCACGATCATAAAATTTTTGTGAGCGACGCGGTGAACAATGCCGTGAAAGTATTTTCGGATGATGGAAAGTTTTTAAAAGTGTTATCCACACCCGAATTGGGATTGAAACTCCCCTATGACTTGGCTTCCGGATCGACGAATAGTCTCTACATCATCGAGTATGGAGCCGGGCGCGTGACGAGAGTTTCGTTTGACGGCACTCTTCAAGGGCGTTATGGGACACCCGGGACTGGGCCCGGACATTTTCGCACGCCTTGGGGGATTGGAGTGAATCCCAAGGGTGAAGTATTTGTTGCAGATACCGGGAACCGGCAAGTCATTAAACTTGTGTTTACCAAGTGAAGTTTAATTTCAATTACAAAAGATTTTTACGCTCATTCGTGCCGCCACCCCGGCAGGGATGGACGTGGAGACAAGTCACTCCACTCGTTGGCTTTTTAGTCGTGTACGCCATCTGCGTGACGACCTTAGTGCTTACCGATTTCGTTTATTTTACCCGGCCCGCTTACTTTGCACTGATGATTGTGAGTGTGTGGGTCTGGTGGATGCACCTCGCCGGGTTTAGCGGGTTGTCAAAAGGCCGTGCCTTGGCCGCCTTGTGGACCCGCCTGACGCTCATCGGGCTGTTTGTCATGATGCTTGCAGATCCGATGTCCGTTAAAAAAAGCAACGACCTTGCCGTTGTGTACGCGCTAGACGTGTCAGATTCGATTGGCCAACAAGCCTCGGATCAAGCGGTGAGTTACATCACTAAAACAGTGACCCTAAAACCGGATCTCGATGAAGCCGGGCTGGTTGTTTTTGGGCGGGAAGCAGCCGTTGAGCTCCCGCCGCGGACCGCCTTTTTGTTTGAAGCCATCAACACTCGGTTGGCCAAGGACGGGTCAAATATTCAGAAAGCCTTGGCGCTTTCCGCCGCTATTTTGCCTGAAGACAAAAAGGGGCGGATCGTGCTGATCAGCGACGGGACCGAAACAGACGGTGATTACGCTTCGGCATTAAAAGAACTTAAGGCGCGTGGGATCACGGTGGACGTGTTGCCAGTAGAATATGAATACAACAACGAAGTGTGGTTAGAAAAACTTGAGCTCCCTAAGTCAGTCAAAAAAGGGGAAACGTATGAGGCGCATGTTGTTTTGAACGCGTTGTCAGCCGGTGAAGGTGAAATGGTCTTGCTTGAAAACGGGAATGAAATTCATCGACAACCTGTTAATTATCAAACCGGGAAAAACAAGTTTTCCATGCCTATCTACCTACGGCAAGCGGGTTATTACGAATACACCGCGCAAATTCTGCCGAAAGAAGGGAAGGACACATGGGAAAATAATAACAAAGCCATTAACTTTGTTTACCTCCAAGGTGAAAGCAAAACGCTCCTCGTGACAAATCCCGGCGGGGATGGACGTGATTACCAAAAGCTTCAAGAGATATTGATGAAAGCGGGGCGGTCGGTTGACACTGTGAATGGATACGAGTTTCCCCGTGATTCAATGTCGTTGATTCCGTACGACGCCATTGTTTTTGTTAACGTTCCCTCTGAAGTGTTTGACGTAGCACAGATGACCGCCGTGCGCGATTCGGTTTACAATTTGGGCACGGGGTTTCTGATGGTCGGGGGGCAGAACAGCTTTGGAGCAGGTGGATACAACAAGACGCCCGTCGAAGAGGCGCTGCCTGTGACCATGGACATCACGCAAAAGAAGGTTATGCCCAAAGGGGCGCTGGCCATCATTCTCCACACATGCGAATTCGCAGAGGGCAACACGTATGGAAAGGAAATTGCGAAGGAAGCTATTCGGGTTCTGAGTGCACGGGACGAAGTGGGGATATTGGTTTATGATTATCAAGGAGCCGAAAAGTGGTTATTTAATCTGACCCCAGCAGGGGATTATGAAAAGTTGGTGCCTTTAATAAATGGCGCGCAGATTGGGGACATGCCAAGCTTTGCGTCCACCATGGAGATGGGGTATCAATCACTGTCGGCGAATGACGCAGCCGTTAAGCACATGATCGTCATATCTGACGGTGACCCCCAACCGCCCACGCCACAGCTCATTCAAAAATTTGTGGACGCAAAGATTAGCATTTCGATGGTGGCTGTCTTTCCGCACGGAGGTGCAGACATCTCGATCATGCAATCCATATCCTCGGCCACTGGCGGACGGTATTACTTTCCGCAGGACCCTCAGCAACTCCCAGGCATTTTTATTAAAGAAGCGAAAACGCTCAAACGAAACCTCATCCAAAATAAAACGTTTGTGCCTCAACAGAGTGATCCATCCGCCATCCTAAAAGGAATAGGAACTTTACCCCAACTCAAGGGATACGTCCTGACCACGCCTAAACCTCGGTCGATGGTCGTATTAAAAGCGCCTGAGGAGGATCAAATCGATCCGATATTAGCCACTTGGAAATTTGGATTAGGGACATCCGCCGCGTTCACCAGTGATTTGTCGCCGAACTGGGCCGCGTCATGGATGGACTGGGACCAGAACGAGGCGTTCGTTAAGCAGATGATGATTGATATCTCGCGAGTGAATAAAGCCAGTGCGTTGGATATACAGGCTTATGCCGTCGGGAGCCAGGGTTTCATAAATGTGGAGGATCACAATACTGACGGAGCTTTTTTGGAAGTCCAAGCCACAGCCGCTGGGCCTTCCGAGCGATCTGAGAAAGTCATTCTCAAGCAAGTCGGACCTCGACGGTACCAAGGGACGTTCCCACTTTGGGGTCAAGGGCGGTATCAGGTGATCGTAGCAGGGTTAGGCGATAACCGGATTGAGAATGGGTTGTCAGGATTCGTACTCCCGTACTCGCCTGAATATCTACGTTTTAAAAGTAATCCCATTGCCCTAAAGCGCATTGCGATGGAAACGGGTGGTCGAATTTTGACTGGGAAAGAGACAGGGAAAGAAATTTTCGGGGGCGATCGCAAGATGACCCTCAGCCTAAAACCTGTGTTCGATTGGATGTTGGTTCTGCTGGCCATACTCGTGCCGATCGACGTGGGGATAAGGCGCATCCAGCTCGACTTTAACCGGGTGATGGACATATTTCGGAGGAAGAAGAAAGGTGATAACGAATCGACCGCCACGATGGGCGCGCTCCTCAAGACAAAGGAACGAGTGAAGACTGAGCGCGATGAAACGACTAAGCCCATTTCCCCGTTGCTCATGCGGAAGAAGAGCGGAGAGTCGAAATCTGGGCCACCTGAAAAATCGATAGTAACGAACAAACTAACAGAAAAACCGACAGAACCGGCACCCGGTGATGAAGGTCCCGTCAACACCACTTCCCACCTTTTAAAACGTAAACGTAAACGTGATGATGAAAACCCGGAAAAATAGTTTAACCCACGAAAATGGAGTCCACCGACTATGAGTAACCTCGAAGAACTGAAAGCTGAAGCAGAACAATTTTCCATTACCTACAGGAAATTGTGCGATGAAATATCAAAAGTCATCGTCGGGCAGAACCGCGTCATTGAATCAACCCTTACCGCGTTGATCTCAGGTGGCAACGTGTTGCTCGAAGGTGTGCCTGGCCTTGGTAAAACTGAATTAGTCAAAACCATTGCGCGCGTCTTGGACCTTGATTTTAAGCGGATCCAATTTACCCCTGACCTGATGCCAGCGGATATCGTAGGGACGAATATCATGTCGTCCGATGACAGTGGCCGGTACCGATTTGAGTTTAAAAAAGGGCCCATATTTACTCAGCTACTATTGGCCGACGAAATCAACCGTGCCACACCGAAAACACAATCGGCACTCCTTGAAACGATGCAGGAAGCCTCTGTGACTACCGGGGGAATTACTTATCCTTTGAAACAACCGTTCTTTGTGTTGGCGACTCAAAATCCGCTTGAACAAGAAGGAACGTACCCACTTCCCGAAGCGCAGTTGGACCGGTTTATGTTCAAAATGCTTGTTCCCTTTGTAAGCCGCCAAGAGCTCAATGAAATCTTGCGCCGGACCACTTTGAAACAATCGCAGGACGTGAATAAGGTTTTGGATTCCGAAGGATTACTTCAACAACGAGTCGTTTTGGACAAAGTTGTCGTGGCGGATCCCATACGCGATTACGCCGTGCGCTTGGTGTTAGGCACGCATCCAGAAACTGAATTCGCCGTACCCTCTTTTAAACGGTACATCAATTGGGGCGCCAGTCCTCGTGCTGCACAAGCTTTGATTCGGGCGGGACGCGTGCGTGCGTTGTCGCAAGGGCGTGTGCATGTGGCCTACGAGGACATTCGCTTTTTTGCCCAAGAAGTGCTCAACCATCGGGTGTTGCTGAACTACGATGGACAAGCCGAAAATGTGAAAGTAACCGACCTCGTCCAAGAACTGGTGGGCCATCTCCCCGAAACCGCTTAACAGTTGAACCATGAGTCAATCTCAACAACTTACATCGCTCCTGAGTAATGCAACGCTTAACCGGTTGCAGCACATGCGTCTGCGGCCGTTCCGACGGTTTACCAATAAGAGCCGGGGGCAGCACGAGCATGGGCGGGGAGGGTCGAGTAATGAGTTTGCGGACTTTCGTGATTACGTGGCCGGCGATGACATGCGCAATGTGGATTGGAACATATTTGCGCGACTTAACCGACCTTACGTTAAACTGTATCGTCAGGAAGAGGACATGCACGTTGTGTTGCTCGTTGACGCCTCGAAGAGCATGGATTTCGATGGAAAGTTTCTAAAAGCACAACAATTGGCCGCCGCGATTGCGATGATGGGGATACAAGCCACAGAGCGGATCAGCATTCAGGCGTTTGCAGGACAACAACTCCAGCGATTGGACCCGTGTACCGGCCGGGCAAGTCTTCAAAAGATATTTAGTTTTGTAGAGCGGTTAGGAGTCGGAGGGCAGGTTCCCGTCGAGAAGGGGATTGAACAATTGCAGAGGTACCATAAAGGACGTGGCATGGTTGTGATCCTCTCAGATTTCCTAACGATGAACGCCGATCTAAAATCCGCGTTTAATAGGTTGTTTAGCACCGGGTTGGAAATTTATGGAATTCAGATACTGGCGCCCGTGGAACGAAATCCCGAACTCACCGGAGACCTGCGGTTTGTGGATAGCGAAACAGAACAACTCCTCGACGTCACCGCCGTCGGGGGTTTGCTTGAGATATATCATGAGTACCGAAGTGGATTGGAAAACGATCTGACCGTGTTGTGCCAGCAGCGTTCGGGTCGGTTTATTTCGGTTGATTCTACAGAGACCGTCGAAGGAGTTTTATTTGATACCATGAAGCGCAAGGGATGGGTTAAATGAACTGGGGCGGTTTTCATACTCCAGCGTTCGCTTGGCTTTTCCTTCTGTTTATCCCACTCGTTCTATTTTATTTCCTGAAGTTAAAGCGTCCCCGGCAGGTGATCCCGTCATTGGCGTTGTGGAGGCAGGTGTTACAGGACAGACGAGTGAATGCTCCGTTTCAAAAATTTAAGCGTAACATACTTCTCATCCTTCAACTTTTACTACTCCTTTTATTGGTGCTTGCAGCGCTCCAACCTTTTTGGCGTGGGAACCAAGGATCAGGAACCTCCCGACGCCCTATTATTATAGATTGCTCCGCGTCGATGGCCGCTAAGGATCACGAATCTGGCAAAACGCGACTTGAACATGTGAAAGAAAAAGTGGCCGCGATCATAAATGGTCTTGGGCCAGGTCAGGAACTGAGTTTGATTACTTTCACACAATACGCACGCAAGCGGACGGAATTTACCGGGAACAAAACAACATTGCACAAGGCACTTAAAGAAATAGAAGTTGAAGACGTCCCCGCAAATGTAGAAGACGCGCTCCGGTTGTGTCAGGCACTAGCGAAAAGATTCACGTTTAATACAGTACTCCTCTTTTCAGATGGAAATTTTGCGCACTCGGTTGATGTTGATTTGTCCTTTACCCTTGATTACCAGAGAATCCCTTTTGGCGGCGATAATATGGGCATTACTGCTTGTAACGCCGTGAGCAATTCCAAGGGAGAATGGAGCGTTTTTGTCCAGGTTGAAGGTTCATCAAAGGAATTAAAATCTGCTAAGATTGAGATTATCCAAGATGGAGTGAAGAAAGTTGAGGATTCGTTGCTCGTTGGGAAAGAACGAGCTGAACGAATTGCCCTTACAATACCGGGGTCAAAAGCGTCCACGATAGAAGTGAAGCTTGTTCCCGAAGGTGAAGATGTCCTTGCGACGGATAACCAGGCTTGGCTTCAGCTTCCGTTAAACCGGCCCCTGCTTGTTTATGTGAATGAGGCTATGAGCGCCTATAAAATGGCACTCAAAGGCATACCTGGAATAGCAGTCGTGACAGATAAAGTGAAGTTCTCAGCCGCAGACTTAGTGATCACGGATGACCCGAACGATAAAGGGATACTGACACGTACCGCCCTTTGGGTGGGGACAATACCTGAGGCATTAAAAAAGCAGGTCACCGTAAAACAGGAGAACGCAGCCGTGGTTGACTGGATGCGTGAGGCCAAGCTCCTTCAGCATGTGGCGCTTGATGACGTGATCGTATTGGACAACCCTCAAGCCCCGGATGTGAGAGATGAAGTGTGGGAAAATGAAGGATACCGCGTACTCGTGAGCGGAGCCCAGGGGCCATTGTTACTGGAGAAAAATGTTCCTGGAAATCACGTGTATTATATGTTGTTTCATAGTGATCGCTCTACCTTGCCGTACAGAATTGCTTTTCCCATCTTGATAGCCAACCTCATTGAGGAAGCGAGGCATGATGCCGGTTTGTCCGAAACGTTACCTGGTCGCACGGGTGTGGTAGAGCCACAGTTAGGGACAGTCGGAGGAAAGTACACCTTTGAAGGGCCCGGAGTGCGATCAACGGACGTGACCGCCGATGAAGCCGGAATGATTTCGGGACTTACAGCCAGCAAGGTTGGTGTGTATAAAATCAAGGGAGCAACTGAGACGAAAGTTGTTACCGCAAGTTTACTGAGTTCTTCAGAGACACGATTGGATGCTGTGGAAAAGATTCAGTTTAAGGAAACATTATCCGTGGCAGCATCCGGGAAGTCTGAAAAGGCGGATGTCCCATTATGGACGATTATGGCTGGCTTAGCGTTTTTGATGGTGCTCATTGAGTGGTGGTACTATCAGCGGCGCCCAGAGGGAGTCGAATAGAGAAGTCCTCGAAAGAAAACGAAATGAACCTATTTCATAAAGTCACATTCATCATGATCCTCGTTTGCTGTGTTTGGCTCGATAAGGCCGGGGCGCAGGAGCAACCACTCAAAGTGCGCCTGAGTGCATTCCCACCTAAGATTCGTTCATCTGCACCTTTTCTAATGAATTTTCAAATCGACTATAGTGGTGACGCGTTGATTCAAGGCGATCTCATTTTAACGGTAAAAAACGGGAACGATGTTTTGTACACGTATAGCATTCCCGGAATAGCTGTCACAACAGGCCAACAGAGTTATCAATTTTTAATGCCTCCACTGAATCAAGGGTACTCCGACCAGTTGGATGTGGGAGCCGTTATTGTTGGCAAAAAAGGCTCATATTCCCTTGGGTCCACATCGATAACGAAGGATCAGCCCGGCATGCGTGTTGTGGTCGTGGCTATGAGCAGTCGTTCCAGTCGTTTGAGCGAAGAAGAAAAAATGATTCAAGCGTTGCTTCGCCAAGAACGAATGATGCCTGATGAACCGCAGTTAACGAGGGCGTTGTCGACAGTGCCAGCGTTGATAAGGCCGGAGGAAATTCCGGTGAGCCCAATGAGTTTTTGCGCGTTTGACGGGCTGGTACTGTCGGGGGAAGGTTTCACCGATTTAAAACCCGCTCAAATGATGGCGATCAGGCAATGGGTGCTTGCGGGCGGAAAATTGGTGGTCTACCCAAAAGGGCCGGGGAAACAAGCGCAGGCTGATTTTTTAAATGACCTACTTAAAGGAGTGCCCAATGCCCCCGTTGTCACAGTGGATTCAACGGGTGTACTCTCCATGGCAGGCGTTGAAAATATCCTGCCTTTTTCTGTGTACCGGACAGGTTTAGGCCGACTTTTATGGGTCACGTCCTTGCCTCAAACAGAACCGGAGATGACTTCGGAGATGGGCGAGAGCTTGCTGAAGTTCTGGAACATACGGAAATCACAATGGGAATCCACTAAGGCATCAGGCTTATGGAATCTAGATCTCCAAGTCATCCCGGACAAGCACAAGAATCAATTTGTATACCAACAGAATAACCCAAATGGCATCCTAGGGAAGGTGACTTCGTTTCTTCCAGGGCCCATATTAAATGGAAGTACAATCGTTAATACTTTAATGCCTGCCAAAGTGCAGGTCGTACCTTTCTGGATCATTGTTACACTTTTGACGAGCTTTGTGATGGTGATAGGGCCCATTGATTATTACATTCTCGGATACTTTAAGATGAGGCGATATACGTGGGTTTTTTTCCCGGTCGTTTCGCTTATTTTTGCAATAGGGACTATTTTAATATCCAACCACTATTTAGGCCGGGACAACTCCCATCGCCGAATTATTGTACGCGACAGTTCCCCCTCTGGGGTGGTGGTCCGGGAGGTGACTATTGATAATTACTTCGCCGGTACGAGTATGATGCTGCAGCGCAAGGAGGAAGGTGTGATCGTGGCAGAGATCTCCCCGAATGCGCTTCGGATTGATTATAATTATAATATGCGTGGAAACAATCAGCCGGGTTTGTTGAGTTCACCAGGGACTTATTTAGGCAGGTTTCCTTCACGTTACCAATACGAATTGGGATTGAAACAATGGTCTCCACAGGCACTGCGTACAATTAAGATTATAAAGGACCCCGTTCAATCGCCGTTCAAATGGCAGTCTTTGGATTTGGCTGCCCTTGAGGATCACACCTCTGAGCAACTTATTAAAAAGCTAGGGCTTCCCTCTGGTTTTTTAGGAACTGTTACTGTTATGCACAGTGGTAACTCCCTAGTTGTTTACCAGAACGACCAGCCCATAGACCAGACGATCGTTGAAAGTCTGACTACCCACCTACAAAGTGGATATTTTTCTATTATGTCATCCATATCTCCCAATGGTTCAGCGCAGTTGGAGGATGTTCAAATACTTGATCAAACGGACCCTAATCAATGGGTGATCATTATTGCGGAGAAAAGCGGAGTGGATGTCGTGATGCATAGGTGTCTGTACGAATTTTAAAACCAAAGAGGTGATATGGCGTTTGTTGAAATAAAAAATCTGGGTGTGAAGTACGGGAAGTTTGTCGCGGTTAAAGATCTCTCTTTTAATATCGAGAAGGGGAGTGTGTTTGGATTTATCGGACCTAACGGCGCGGGTAAATCTACGACCATCAAAGTTTTGGCAACTCTGATAAAACCTTCCAGTGGTACGGCCACGATTGACGGGATGGACGTAACAAAACACACACAGGACATTCGGCGGCGGATCGGATATGTACCCGATTTCTTCGGCGTATACGAAGACCTGACTGTTAACGAGTACCTCCACTTTTTCGCGGCTGCTTATCGGATACCGCGTACAGATCGGGATTCCATCATTGACGACGTGCTGGCTCTCACCGATTTAACGGTAAAGAAAGATGCCGGGGTTGATGGATTGTCGCGGGGCATGAAACAACGATTAGGACTCGCGCGCGTTTTGTTGCATGATCCCGACCTGCTCCTGCTTGATGAGCCTGCCAGTGGGTTGGACCCCAGAGCGCGCATCGACATGCGGGAATTGCTGAAAGAACTGACAAAACTTGGAAAAACGATCATTATTTCGAGTCACATTCTTTCTGAGCTCGCTGAGCTCGCCACCCAGATAGGAATTATTGAGGCCGGAGAGTTGATCGCCGAGGGGAATCTCAACGACATCTTTAAGCAGCTTTCGGTACGCCGGATTGTTCATGTCCAGTTATCCAACGTCAACGATGACCTCATTTCAAAAATTAAAGGGATCAGTGGGGCGTATCAGGTCGACGTTATGGCTGATCGGCTCGGAGTCCATATCAAGGAAGAAGAGCTCGCCATTGAAGATTTACTCCAACGCATTCAACAACTAGGCGGGCGTGTCCGCATGTTCCAACCCGACGCCATGGACATGGAGACAGTGTTCATCAAGTTAACCAAGGGTAAACTGGCGTAAGAAGCCTTTGTTCTTTGCTTTCTGACTGCGCGACACTAAATTTCGTGGGTGTTTGCGAAAGGCCACGGTTTGTGACCCTTTAGATGGAGCACCGCTGATAAATTCTAATCTGATATGAAACTTAATAGTCCAATACCTCCGTTTGCCGTGGTCCTTAATCATTTTAACGGAACAACTCCTAATGTCCGGCACGTTGTTGATATTTCGGGCGGAGGTCGTGGACAGTTCGTTGACGATAAAAACAATTCGTGGAACTGGACTCTTTCGGTCAAACCTACCCACTGTAATGGGCACGAAGGATCGGTGATCGAGGTCAGTCTTACTTTGGAGAAAGGTTCGGCCGACGCTGTGAATTTGTCAGTGGAGTTTACTGAAAATGCATGGAGCACAGAGAATTTCGTCCTTGTTCCCGGCGCGGTCTATAATGGGAACAGATATACTTCGCGCCGTATTATGTACCCGCCAATGCTGACTGAACCTTCAGAGATTGGACCGGATGTGCCGTGTATCATAAGCGATATACCGCGCCTTAATATTAATCCAGGACTTTCACGGTTTCATCTTATATCGGGGGATGCATCGATTCCTGCGCTCGGCTTTTTTTCTCCTGAACAGAAAAAGCAACAGTGGATCATGATCAATCAAGAAAGTGGTTTTGGAGATCATGGACTTTGGCTTGAAGAAAGTGATGACCGGAAGCGGGCGACTTTGGCGGTTGAAACTCCCGGAGTGCGGCGCGGGCAAAGCTTTAGCCTCATGTCGATGATGAGGGAATCAAGGGACGTCGCTGCGAAGGTTGAGCCTGGTCAGACGTTGTCGATAAAGGTTATGGTGTTTGGTGGAAAGGCAGATCATGTTCAAGATCTATTCGACACTTTGGTAGACTTGCGGAACGTCGCAACCCCGGAACCGAAGCTCAGGAAAGAACTGCCTTTTTCGAAGGCCTGGGAAATTCAGGAACGAAAATTCAACCTTCACAACTTTCAACTCGACAAAATTTTCGCTGGGACAGGTGATCCCCATATGGCCGCTTGGCAGCCCGGATGGACAGGGCATGGGATGGTGACCCAGACCTTTCTGAGTGAAGGGACATCCTTATCCAAGGAGCGAGCGAAGACCACTTTGGACTTTTGTTTTATTGAGGCCCTTGCTCCGAGCGGGTATTTTTACGGATTCTATACCAAGAACCGAGGGTTCTTTGGAGACCATTTTGCGCATCAAGATTGGCCTTGGCACTTGCTTCGTAAAAGCGCGGATATGTTGTATTTTGGATTCCGCCAATTCGATGTGTTAAAGAAGCAGAATCCCGATTGGAAATGTCCGCTGGAGTGGGAGAAGGGAATCCGACGATTGGCCGATGCATTTGTTAAAACGTGGGATCGATATGGGCAGCTTGGGCAATTTGTAAACCACGACACAGGCGAAATATTAGTCGGAGGGTCCACCTCAGGATCAACCGCCCCAGCAGGGTTAGCACTTGCGTCGATTTGGTTTAAAGAGGCGCGGTACTTGGAAGTGGCAGAGGCCATTGCGCGTAAGTATTGCCAGGAAGATTTGGCGAGTGGAGTGACCACTGGAGGACCAGGTGAGATTTTACAGGCTGCCGATAGCGAATCGGTCGGGAATTTACTTGAGTCGTTGGTCGTGCTTTACGAGGTGACGGGTCGGGAAGAGTGGTTGAAGCAAGCGCAGATTGCCGGGGCGCAATTAAATTCTTGGTTTGTGTCGTACGACTACACATTTCCGCCGCAGTCGACCTATGGCAAACTTGATATGTTAACGACGGGTACGCTCTATGCCAGTACGCAAAACAAATGTGCGGTGCCCGGGTTATGCACGCTCTCGGGGGACGCGCTGCTCAAGCTGTTCCGAGCCACGGGAGAGGAACATTGGCTGCGACTCCTTCGCGAATTGACCCACGCGCTGCCCCAGTTCTTGTCACGCGAGGACAAAGTGATCGCCGGAATGCCCGAAGGTTTCATGAGCGAACGTGTACAGATGGGCGATGGAATTGATCCTTGTGGCGAAATTTGCGCTTGCTCGTGCTGGAGCGAGGTGTGTCTGATCTTTGCATGGATGGAAGTTCCGGGAATTTATATTCAGACGGATACTGGCATCCTGAGCGTGAATGATCATGTGAAGGCTGAAATTTTATCGCAGGACAAAGACGTAATGGTTGTGGCGATCACGAATCCCACATCCTTTGAAGCTACGGTCAAAATTTTGGCCGAGACCAAGAGCGAAAGCCGCGTATTGTTGGGTCAAAACTGGAGCACACGCATGGTTAAGGTCACCATTCCTGCAGGTGAATCCAAGTCGATCATGATTGTAGGTGGGCAGATTGAAAACCATTTAAGCAATTGAGTTCGAGTGTAAAAGTTGTACTTTTGAGGCGTTATGACTGAAGTAGTTTTAAAGGATTATAGTCTCGTTGGAAAAAATACTCAGATAGCCATTGAGAGTGGGTGGGCGGAAGCCGATTGGTACACGTCCCCCGTGCCCAAAGAAAAAATGCGCGAACTCCTGACGCGCAAAAACGGGCCAGCTATTCGTGATACGATCATCTGGTTCGGTTTATTGATAGGTGCCGGGTACGGTATTTACACGTTATGGCCCAGCTGGTGGGCGGTGGTTCCTTTTCTCATCTATAGTGTCATCTACGCATCGAGCTCAGATTCGCGCTGGCACGAATCACTTCACGGCACAGCGTTTAAGACTGATTGGATGAATAACGCGCTGTACGAAGTTGCTTCTTTTATGGTGGTGCGTGAATCGACCGTCTGGCGTTGGAGTCATACAAGACATCATAGTGATACTATTGTCGTTGGCCGCGATCCTGAGATCGCTGTACCGCGCCCCGCAAATTTGAAATCGATCATCTTTGCCTTTTTGAATTTCGGAGCATGGCCCGCTTACATCCGCACGGTGTTGCTTCATTGCACGGGTAAGTTGACCCCCGCCGAGAAGACTTTTATTCCCGAGGAAGAGCATTACAAAGTCATCTATAAAGCATGGATCTATTTGGTCATATACCTGAGTGTCATCGCTTGGGCGATCTATTCGCGCAGTTTTCTTCCCTTTTTATTTGTGGGGCTCCCCAGTTTTTTTGGATGTTGGCTGATGCCGATTTACGGGTTGACCCAGCATGCGGGGCTAGCCGAGGACGTGCTTGATCATCGGTTGAACTCTCGCACGGTCTACATGAACTTCATAAATCGGTACCTCTACTGGAACATGAATTATCACGTTGAACATCACATGTTCCCACTCGTGCCTTATCATGCTCTCGCGAAACTGCATGAAATTGTGAAGCCAGATATGCCGACTCCCTACCGGAGTATTTGGCATGCGTACCAAGAAATTATTCCCGCCATTTTAAGGCAGAGAACAGACCCGGGTTATTATGTGAGGCGCGAACTCCCCGCACCAGCGCCCGAAATGACGTCGCATCATTCTTCCAAAGCTGTGACCACTTCCAAGCAAGCGGATGCAGAAGGGTGGATCGAAGTGTGCGCCTTTGATAGATTGGAGTCGGAAGACGTGATCCGGTTTGATCATCAGAAGCGGACGTATGCGCTTTATCGTACTGCGCAAGATGAGCTTTACGCGACCGACGGTATTTGCACGCATGGCAATACGCATTTGGTCGATGGATTTGTAAAAGGAAAACTTATCGAGTGCCCCAAGCATAATGGGCGGTTTGATATAACCGATGGAACAGCGAAACGCAGCCCAGCGTGTGTTGCATTAAAAACATATCCCACGCGTGTGAGTCAGGGCCAAATTTATCTTAACATCGCCAAAGCAGAGTTGAAAGAGCCCGAAACAACGTATGCGTTTAAGGTTGTGAGCAACAATAACGTGGCCACGTACATTAAAGAACTCGTGCTTGAACCACTTGATGCCTCCATGCGTTATACACCAGGGGATTATTTGCAGCTCGATATTCCGGCCTATGGAGAAATAAAATTTCAGAACATGCAAGTCGCGGAGCCGTATTCCAGCGTGTGGAAGACGCATCATGTGTACGACTTGGCCGCCGTAAACGACGTGCCTCTCCGCAGGAACTACTCGTTTGCGACTAACCCCAAAGTGGACAAACTACTCCGGTTTAACGTGCGCATTTCGACCCCGCCCCGCGGTCAGGCGTGTAACGCTGGGTTAGGTTCTTCATACGTCTTTAATCTTAAGCCCGGTGATCAGGTGACCGGGGTGGGGCCTTTTGGGGATTTCCATATCAAGGACACTCAAAAAGAAATGGTGTACTTAGGCGGAGGAGCTGGAATGGCACCCCTGCGGTCCCATGTTTCTTATCTTTTCGACACTTTAAAAACCAATCGTAAAGTGAGTTTTTGGTACGGAGCACGTTCTCTTCAAGAAATGTTTTATCAGGACTATCTTGAAGCATTGGCCGCCCAGTTCCCGAATTTTACTTTTCATCTCGCGCTCTCTGAACCACAACCGGAAGACGGCTGGACATCGCACACTGGTTTTATCCACGAGGTGCTTCGCGAAAAGTATTTAAGCCAGCATGCAAACCTTGCTGAGGTGGAATTCTATCTGTGCGGCCCTCCTGTCATGATTAAAGCCGGAACAGAAATGTTAGCTGATCTTAGAGTTGGCGCTGCCCAAATTGCATACGACGAGTTTAATTAAACCTTAAACTCATTCAGACTTGGGGCAGGGAGCTGAACTTATAAACAGTCTTTTGCCGATACTTTTCCCCTGGGCGCAGAATGAAGGGGTCAATCTCCGGTCTGTTTACGCCGTCCGGGTATCCTTCACACTCAAGGCATAGACCTGCGTGCGCGCGGTACGGCACGCCGGTTTTGCCCACCAGCGAACCGTCAAGCGAAACCCCCGTGTAAAATTGGATCCAGCTTTCCGTGGTAAGAACTTCCATGACCCGACCCATGGCTGGAAGACTTAACTTTGCCGCCGGTTCAAGGGCATCGGGAGATTGACGCTTGATTTTATATGTGTCCCCGTGCTTTTTCCAAAGGTGCGGAATGGCATCGCCCACTTTTGTTGGTGAAGTGAAATCGTTTCCTTGCCCAGTGACGGAAGCCAGTTTTCCCGATAAAGTCATCGCTTCGTCTGCGGGTACAAATTGATCCGAAAAAATCTGAAGCACATGATCTTCGATTGTACCCTGACCTTCGCCAGCTAGGTTAAAATAGGAGTGGTGCGTAAGACTCAGGGGAGTTGATTCAGTCGTTGTGGCTTCCTGATTAACTACGAACTGATTATCTCCGGTGAGCGTGTAGGTGACCGCAACTTCGACCTGCCCTGGGTATCCTTCTTCACCCGCAAGACTCGTGTACGTAAAGCGTACGGACGATGAGTCTGCGGTGTCTTCAACGATTTCAGCGTGCCACACTCTTTTGTCAAAACCAACAACCCCCCCGTGCAAATGATTCGGAGGATCGTTCAGAGCTAATTGGTAAATTTTTCCATCCAATGTAAACGTGCCCGCTGTCAATCGCCCCGCGACTCGTCCCGTGATGGCCCCAAAAAACGGATGTCCAGCGAGGTAGTTTGCCAAGGAATTAAAACCTAAAACGATATCGACCGGAGGTTTGTTCTTTTCCCATGGCACGCGAAGTTCGGTGACGATACCCCCAAACGTCATAGCTTTGAGCGTCATGCCGTTGCCATTGGACAGAGTGTAAAGTTCGATCAACCTACCATCAGGGAGAAATCCGAAAGGCTCAGAAGTAATCATGGAGTTGCCTTTTTACGAAAGGATCACGAGCAAGGTCAATCGTTTTCTATCTCAGGCGTTGGGATGGCCTGGTCCGGTAGGACAAAATGGAATCGCGAACCTTTGCCTGGTTCGCTCTCGACCCAGATACGTCCGCCGTGATTGAACACAATGTGTTTGCAGATGCTTAATCCGAGCCCGGTGCCTCCCACATCGCGGGTTCTCCCTTTCTCGACACGATAAAATCTTTCAAAGATATGAGGCTGGTCAGCTAGAGGAATGCCCGGGCCAGTGTCAGCAACAGTGACTTGAGTTTCGGAATTTTTTTCGTTGAGCGTGATGACCACTTTACCCCCCTCGGGCGTGTATTTCACTGCGTTGTCGAGGAGGTTGTACATGACGCGTTCAATTAACTTCGGATCAATGTAAATGGATTCCGAGACACCGATGCCTTCGATGGAGAGAGAAAGATTTTTGCGCCCCGCCATTTCCTCAAATTCGCCCAGAGTGCGCTCGAGGAGGGATGGGAGATGAGTGGAAACTTTTGTTAATGGAAATCGGCCAGATTCAAGTTTGGTGAGTTCCATCAAGTCATCGATCAGTAATGTCATCCGGATGGTGTGCCTATGGATGGCAGAGTGAAATTTTTGAACCTGAGTTGGATCGTCAATAGGTCCGTCCAGAAGAGTTTCGGAATACCCTCGAATGATGGCCAGCGGTGTTCTCAATTCGTGTGAGACATTGGCAACGAACTCTTTCCGCATGGCTTCCAGTCGTTTAATGGTCGTGACATCATGGAAAACAACGACTACGCCTTGGGTCGATCCTTCGGAGGACACCAGACGCAGCGCGTTTGTCTTAAGGACCTTTTCATTTTCTAGTCCCGCGGTTATTTCATGATTCGTTACGCGCCCTTCTTGTAAGGCTTTGTTCAAGATCATTTGCAGGTCGTAGTTCCTCAAAACTTCCATGACTGTCATTCCGGTGGTTTCCCCTGATACAGAGAAGATCGTTCGAAAGGCATCGTTGCAAAGTCTGATGCGGTTATCGTGATCAATGATCATAACCCCTTCGATCATGCTTTGGAAAACACCGCGCAGATCAAATTCCTCCTCGGACACCTTTTTCTCTAACGCCAACAGACGGCTTCTAATTTCCCTGAGTAGAAGATAGTCGCCATCATGACCGCGGGAATGGTCTGGCCTTGTCAGTTCGGAATGGTAATCACCTCTTGCAATCTGGATTAAGGTGGCATTCAGGAGTTGCCAATTTTTACGATCACGTCTTCTTTGGACGAGGACATAAATTAAAGCCGCCGTGACGCTGATTAACAGAAAGCCGGTCATACTGTCTTATCTAAAAAACGGTAACCAACACCTCTAATGGTTTCAATGTATGCGGCAGAATTGCCCATCTTTGAGCGTAACCGCCTAACGTGAGTGTCCACAGTACGGGTATCTACCGAAGCTGAATAATCCCAAACATCCTGAAGCAAACGATCTCTGGTTTGGACTCGACCCCGGCGTTCGAGGAGTATGGTCAGGAGCTTGAACTCTGTCGCAGTCAGGTCCACACGTTTTCCGTCAATGGTGACTTCGTGACGACTCCGATCCAAAGTAATACCAGAGCCAGATATAATATCGCCCACGGCTACTGGGGCTTTATTACGCCGGAGCACCGTTTTTATCCGGAGTACGACTTCACGAGGGCTAAATGGTTTTGTGATGTAATCTTCTGCACCAAGTTCTAACCCTAAAATTTTATCCACGACATCGTTCTTGGCGGTTAACATGATGATGGGAATTGTCGCCGTCACCGGGTCGCGCTTTAAAATTTTGCAAACTTCTACGCCATCGGTTCCTGGGAGCATCAAATCTAGTAGAATTAAGGCGGGCGGTTCCTGTCGTGCTTTTTCCACGGCCTCCGCTCCGGATGTTGCTGTGCGTGTAGTGAACCCCGCGTTTTCAATGTTGAATACGAGAAGTTCCTGCATATCCGGTTCGTCTTCAACTATTAGAATGCGGTCTTTCATTAGATGTCCCACATACTGACTTAAAACGAAAAGAAAGAAAAAGGAACTTTTTGTTACAGTTCCGCGTCACGTGGAAAGCGCATTATCCCAGAAACTTCAATTTCTTCTTGAAATCCTACAGAATATTATGAATGAAACCTAGATAAGCCAGTCTACCTGTATATGAAAAAATCGATGTTGGTTGGACTGGCCCTATTTGGAATGGTGAGCGCGATTGCACCATCCAAAGCTAAAGCTGATGTTCAAGTTATATTTGATATTGGTCGCCCGCAGCCTGTGTATCGTCGGGTGATTTACGAGCCAGCTCCTGTGGTGGTTTATGAACGTTATCAGGAGCGTTATCATGATCACGATGACTGCCGTCCTCGTCCCCGGCACCATAGGTATCATCGTGGGCATGCGCGTGAGCGTTACGTCTATGATGAATACGCTTATGCAAGGTATTAGGCTGGAGTAAGTGTTTCCCTGCAAAGAGACTCAAACCGCTTTCGAATTGTCGAAAGCGGTTTTTTGTTTTTCAAGACGTTCAAGAGTAGAGTATGTAGGAGAGCGAAGGCCAAAAAAAACGCCAGCCCTTTGAATGGGATGGCGTGAGGAGAGTTTAATGGGTGAAGCTATTCTTTTTTAGCGTCGCCTTTTTTGTGATCGTGCCAACGTCCTTTATGTTCCTGTTTCTTGGATTCGAATTTGGCGTACTGCTCAGGAGTCAGAATTTGTTTGATCTGAGCATCGTATTTAGCGTGCATCGCTTGCATTTCAGATTTGCGGGATTCGCTGAGAGCTTTCATTTTAGTTTTTTGCTCCTCAGTGAGACCCATTTCATTGGCGAACTTTTCGCCTTTGCCATCCCCTTGTTTTGAGGTTTTTCCTTCTTCCCCGTGAACGAATGGGGATAACGCTACTACGGCAGTTAAACCCAAGGCCAACAGTAATTTTTCGTGTATGTTTTTCATAATGTGAATTTGTTTACATGGTTCAAGACGACAGAATAGGCAAGAGGTTACAGAATTAATAAAAAAACACGAGTCAAGACGGCAAGAATAACTTTTAATTTTCAGTATCCTGAAATTAGCGCTTGCCCCTGACTGGGGTTTTCTTATTGTAAGCCACCTTTTTATGGCGGGGTAGCCAAGTGGTAAGGCCGGGCTCTGCAAAAGCCCCATGCGTCGGTTCGATTCCGACCCTCGCCTCCAATTTTAAAAAGTCCGCCGAGGTGAAGACCTTCACCGGCCTGCAGGCGGATGGGGGTTTCGTCATTTTCGGGTTGGTGAGAATTTTCTGGGCGACTGCCGACATCCGTATCCATTAGGCAAAAATCCAAGACAAACAGGTGCGTCCGGAGAATTCGCACGCTTTTAAAGGCGCGCATACCCATGCCTATAGTAGAAAGTAAGTTGCATGGGTGCGGCTTTCATTTGGGCGCGAAGATGGTTTTCAATACCTCGGCCAGTTGTCCTTCGGTGAAGGGTTTGTGGAGATATGTAATAACGTTCAGGTTTTTGCGGTGCGCTTGCTCGTGTTCCTCCATGCGTCCACTGGCGACTACGATGGGGATGTCGGGCAGTAGTTCATCAACCAGGCGTTCCAATTTCAGCGGTACGCGCTCGCCCTCCGCGCCTTTGGCGAAGGTCAACAACTGCCGCACCATGTCCGCACCCTGCTGGGCGCTCGTTTCTAATATGTCTAGGATATGCGATTGACCTGAATTCTGCCCCCGCAACAGCTCCACGCCCATCATGATGGGCGCGAGCGCATTGTTCAAATCATGCGCGATGCCGCCCGCCAGCGTGCCGAGACTTTCCATGCGCTGGGCGCGGAGCTGCTGGCGTGCGATCACTTTCATTTGCGTGATGTTTTCATGCGCCACCACCACGCGCACTGGGCCGATGCTGGTGAACTGCGTGACGCGGCACAAGAACCACTGCTTATCGGTAGGGGAATGACAGGGGTATTCCAGCTCAAATTCCTTCTGCTCACCGGCAATGACCGCGCGGATGCCCTGGACCATCTGCGCCAAAGGTTCTCCGGTGACGCGAATGCACACATCGAAATAATTCACTCCGATGCCGGCCAGCGCCGGATCCAGCCCGTTCTGTTTGGCAAACACCTGCCACCGCAATGTTGGTGGCGACGATAGCGCCTTGCTTGTCCAGGATTGCCACGTGCGATGTTAGCGAGTCGAGCGCGGCGCGGGCAAAGCGTTCGCTTTCAACTAGTGCTTTCTCCGCCTGCTTACGCTCGGTGATGTCCATGTTCGTTCCCACCATCCATCTCACGCATTGTTCCGTGTCCATGCGTACGATTTCCGCCGACTGAATGATGCGCACCTCCCCGGTCACTGCGCCGCCGGATGCGGAATTCGCGCGTGCAGTGATCGAGTCGCTGGATGGTGTCCTGAAATATTGCCTCATGTTGCGGCAAGTCTTCTGGCACCAGAAGGGCGGCCCATTCGTCCAAGTTGATTAAGCCCTTTGGAGTCGGGGTGATTCCATAAATGTGAAACATCTGGTCATCCCATCGGAGGCTGTTGGTTTCGACGTTCCAATCCCAAATCCCAACCCCAGTTGCCTCCGTCGCCAGACGTACCCGATGCTCGCTCGCGCGCAACGACTCGGAGGCAAGAATGCGCTCCGTAATGTCCCGTATGACCATGGCGATGACCTTTGATTTCCCCGTCCCGGAGCAATCAATGCCAAAACAGCTCATTTCCACCTGAATCTTTTCGCCGGTTTTGAGGTGGCATAAATTAGTTTCTCCTAACCATGCCCTGCATTGCAGCATGGCGGGATAGGCCTCTTTACGAAAATGCTTCGAATCCTCCGGGTAAAAAAACAAAAACCGTCCGCGCTTGCACGTCCGCGTCGTCCTTCAGCCCTACGAGCTTCTGCCCGGCGGTGTTGATAAACAGCATCTGGCCTTCAGGCGTGGCCATGCCGATAAAATCCCCGCTGTGCAGGACCAGTTCCGACAGATGTTCTGGCTCCTGCTCCGCCCCCAGCGTAGTTCAGCGCCTCGACACCTCCCTCGACAAGATGTTCTTACCAGCCACGTTAAAAGATGAGTGCTACCATTGTCATGTGAAGGATTTTGGATAATGATGGATTCAAACGTAATGAGTCGAAGCGATGCTGGTCCCTTTAAATTGGGTTGAAATAAAAAGTTGAGTGATGGGCTGCGATGGGTTTTAAATGGGTGCGTATCTTTAAAGCTTAATTATTTTTTAAATTGGTAGTTGCATTGTCTGAGTGTGAAGCTATAGTGGCGGCTACCCTTTTAGAGGGCTTATAGCTTCCAAGGTCTGGTGAATCTTCAAGAATTAGAGTTCGAGATGGTTTGAAACCCGGTAGTCGGGAACAGTTGGCACTAAGCGAATCAAGCCATCAGGGGCAAAAAAATAGGATAAATAAACATGTCTACGAAACTCTTTGTTGGAAATCTTTCCTTCAATACTACTGAAAATGATCTCCAAGACGCCTTCTCGGCTCATGGAACTGTTAGTGAAACAAATCTCATGATGGATCGCGCCACTGGCCGTTCACGTGGTTTTGCTTTTTTGACAATGGGCTCTGCTGAAGAAGCTCAAAAAGCCATTGACGCCATGAACGGTGCAAGCCTTGATGGACGTAACCTTACTGTTAACATTGCTCGTCCTCGTGAAGACCGTCCGGCCTTCTCCGGTGGTAGCGGCGGTGGAAACCGTGGCGGTAGCGGTGGCGGCGGCGGCGGAAGCCGTGAACGTCGTGACTTCGGTGGTGATCGTCGTCAACGTCGGTACTAATCTTTAGTTTTTCAAAGCGCGGCTCCTTTCACGGTGCTGCGCTTTTTTTTTCACTGAGTCAGAAGGGTCCGTCACTCTTTTGTCTTTGATTAAACTCAGGACGGGACAGAGGTGTATGGAAAAGATTATAGAAATTGAAGGTACAGTCCTGATGGTTTTGGCTGGGACTATGTTCCGGGTTGAGCTTGATAACAAACATCAAGTGCTCGCGACGATCTCTGGAAAAATGCGTAAGCGTTTTATTCGTTTATGCGTGGGTGATAGAGTCAAAATGGAAATGACTCCTTACGACTTGAATAAAGCCCGTATTGTCTGGCGCGTTTGAAGATTTAAAGGGTTTGGGTCAACCACCCCTCATTATTTTACTGCCTGTTTCTGAGAGGAAACAGGCTTTTTTTTGCCAAAATGCGAAAAACATTTTGACAAAGATGAGCTTTGCCTTAGAAACTTAGCCAAGACTAAAAAATATGTGTATACCTAAATCGATCCTCCTCACTGTTTGTACCGCTGCGTCATTTCTCACTTTAGCCCAGGCCAACGAAACAGTTTCGCGACCTGATAAATGGAAATATAACCTCTTTAATTCCGTGCCTTCCGAATACTTAAGGGATATGTCGACAGATCGCCCTGATCAAACAGAAAGCCCGTACACTGTCGACGCGGGGCGTTATCAAATCGAATTGAGCTTTTTCGATTATACTTACGATAAAGCGGGTTCGGTCCGTTTTGAACAGTGGAACGCTGTTCCGATAAACTTCAAAGTGGGGCTTCTTAACAACGTTGATCTGCAAGTCGTTCTGGATAATTTTATTTCACAGAGAACAAAAGATTCTTCCGACGACTCAATCGTCTACAACGAAGGTTTTGGAGATGTAACCACTCGTTTGAAGATTAATCTTTGGGGTAACGACGAGGGGAAAACAGCTTTGGCTCTGATGCCTTTTATTAAGGCTCCCACAAATTCGGGTGGGGTGGGGAATAATAGTCCCGAAGGCGGAATCATCATTCCTTTCGCAACAGAACTCCCTGGCGGCTGGTCGTTGGGAATCATGACCGAGTTTGATGTGATGCGGAACGGAAATGACAATGGGAATCATGCTGAGTTCGTAAACTCGATTACAGTGAGTCGGGATATCATTGGTAAATTGGGCGGGTACGCAGAATTTTTTACACGCGTTGTTGATGAAGATAATTCAGATTGGCAGGGCCAGATTGATTTCGGGTTGACCTATTCCATTACCGAAAACCTCAATCTTGATGCGGGCTGTAACTTTGGAGTTACCGAATCAGCCGATGATTTTAATCCGTTTGCGGGCCTATCCGTTCGCTTTTAGGGCATCAGAGGGGGCAATTCTAAAGACGCGATTGCATTATTGAAAACATGGGTTAAGAAGGTAGCATGTTAGTAAAATCACTTATCGTCGGGTTAGTGTTAACGTGTGCGAGTGCCGTGAGCGTCAACGCCGAGGACAAAACCACCGCGAAACCAACAAAAGGAAAAGTTATGGAACCAGGACAGGAAGTTAAAACCGTTTCAGGCCTTAAATATACCGACACAGTCGTTGGAACTGGGACAGAAGCCAAAAAAGGGAGCCGTGTTTCCGTACATTACACCGGGACATTTTTGGACGGTAAGAAGTTTGATTCCTCCAAAGAGCGCGGCCCATTTGGATTCGTTGTAGGGGGCGGACAGGTTATTGCGGGATGGGAAGAAGGCGTCGTTGGAATGAAAGTCGGCGGCACCCGTAAACTGACTATTCCTTATCAACTCGCTTACGGCGAAGAAGGCTATCCAGGAGCGATCCCTCCACGTTCGACTTTGCTTTTTGAGATCGAACTTTTGGACGTCAAATAGACACATCAAAAGTCTCAATTTATATTTCCATTCAATGGCTTGCGTTCTCTTTATCGAACCAAGTCATTAAAATCTTTGGGGTGGTTGGAGCCCTCCGTAAATTCAGAAATGGGAAACCACACGACGCCGCGGAAACTTCAGGAATTATTTCGGTTCAGGACCTTTATAATGGAACACAATCAAAGTGATATCATCGCTTTGTTCGGTTTTGTCCGCGTAGACTTCGAGGGAGGTTGAGAGAGCTTTGCAAAAATCTTTGGCATTGGCTTTGCGTGTTTGATTCAGGACTTGCTCAAGGCGGTCCATGCCAAACAGTTCTCCCTTGGCGTTCATGGCTTCAGAGACACCATCAGTGTAAATGAAAACAGTATGACCCGGAGAAAGGAGGACAGATTTAGATTGGTACATTAACCCAGGAATAGGCCCTAATATTGCGCCCTCTGGTAAATCTAACAGCGTGAAGTCGTTATTTGGTGCAGCAATAAAAGGGGGATTATGCCCTGCATTGGTGTAAACCATTTCGCCCGTTGAAATATCCACTACAGCACAGAAGAGCGTCACGAACATACATGAGGTGTTATCCTCGCTGAGCATGTTATTTACTTTGAACAAAACATCGTGGAGAGGGGCTCCTTGTAGCGCAATCGTTTTGATAAGGGTCTTTGTGATGACCATATATAAAGCTGCAGGAACACCCTTTTCCGAAACATCGCCGATCACAATACAAAACCGGTTTTCGTCGAGGTAAAAGAAATCGTAGAAATCACCACCCACCTCGCGCGCAGGGTCCATTACGGCGAACATTTCGAATTCTTTTTTTAAAGGAAAAACCTGAGGGAGCATGTTGGCTTGAATTTCGCGCGCAATATTGAGCTCCTGTTCCATCCGCATTTTTTCAGCTTCGATCCGGGCTTTTTCAGATTTGAGAGTGCGCTCTCTTTCGAGGGTTTCAGTCAGTTGAACCAATGCGTCCTTTAACCTGTGTTTTTCCTGGAGAAGGTTTTCGTACATGCGCGCATTGTGGATGGCGATTGAAATGTAATTACAAAATTGTTCGAGTAACGAAAGCTGCCTTTCTTCGAAAGCCCCACCATCTGCTCGGTTCAATAATTGAAGAACTCCGATGAGTTGTCCTCGAAGAATCAGAGGTGCAGAGAGAATTGATTTCGTGCGGAACCCGGTTTCCTTGTCGTAAGCAGGATTAAATCTCGGATCATCGTATGCATCCGCAATGAGCAGTGATTTCTGATTTTCCGCAACGAATCCAACAATACCCTGACCCATAGGGAGTTTGCGCCCAGTTAATCCGGAGTTTGAACCCACAGAAATATCGAAAATAAGGTGCTGCTTATCATCGCTAAGCAGGAAAAGAGACCCCACTTCCGCTTGGCACATTTCTTTACTGGCCTCGATCACTTTCCCGAGAAGTGTGTTGAGGTCCATTTGCTCGATGATCAACCTCGAAAGGGAATTCATCCGATCCATTTCCGCCATTTGACCATCGAAAGCCCTCCGCATTTCTTCAGCCTCAGATGGACTGATTAATTGCGGGGCAGAATCACCACGATGACCTGCCTTGATGAGAGTAAGCTGATTTTCGTCTTGATCACGGTGATAATGGATTTGATCCATGATCTTACGAATAAAGTGAACACCCAGACCCCCTTCGCGGCGTGCCTCGAGTGGAGCAAGCGTGTCAGGCTCCGGATGTGCGAGCATATCAAAAGGGACACCTTTATCAGTGATGGTGACAGAGACAGCTTGCTGAAAGTATTCGCAAACAACCTCTACGGATCCTTTAACTTCTGGATAACCGTAGCTGATGACGTTGACGAGGGCTTCTTCAGCAGCAAGCTCGAGGTGTTGCTGTTTATCGAGCGGAAGATTATGTTTGTCGCAATAAGACCTGATAAACTCCAAGAGTTCTTCGAGGTTTGCGAGGTCGGCGGTACGCGCTATTTTTTCCATGAATGAGCTAAGTCTTCCAAGGCCTTTTCCTGTTCCTCATAAATAGGGAAAATGGAATAGAAACCAGCGAGCTTGAACACTTCACGGACGAGATCATTTGGTTCAGCGAGGACGATTTTGCCTTCATTGGGGCGAACCTTAGCCAAGGCTGAAAGAAGCACGCGAAGACCTGCGCTTGAAATATATTCGAGGTTACTAAAACTCACGAGGACATACTTTTCTCCTGAGTCGATTAGTCCGTTCATTTTGTCGCGAAGGAGAGGGGACGAAACGGCATCTAAACGTCCGTGCAAATCCAAAATAACAACCTGGTCTTTTTTTGATTCTTTAATATTCATAGCGTCCAAAGTTTTAATATGACGAAGAGTACTGTAACCGTACCCGTGTTCCTGACAATCCAAAAAGTCGTCTCGGGTTGTTGCCTGTTTCCCTGATAATTGATACAGTTAAAGGAATTGGGCGCAATTTTATGAATTATTTTATCTACGTTGGCTATGACTTGGAAGGGCCAATGACCATTGAGCAGATCAAGGCAATGCTTGCCACAGGTCAAGTACAGCCCGATGCCTCTGCGACCCCAGAGGATCAGGAACAATGGCGACCGATTGGTGATATTTTAAGGGAACTTGAGCCACCCGAACCCGCACCCGCGCCCATAGCCGCAACACCTGAGCTGCCCCCCGTTGACCCTGCTTTTGCGGCCACGATAATTGAACCTAGGCGTAAGGTAAAAGTGACAACAAACCCACCATCGGGCATTATGCCCAACCAAGGCACTCTGGCTTCTGCACCCGCTGCGACGGCTCCCGTTGGCAAACTTTCAACGGCAGCTTCTGAACAGGGAACCGCACCAGTTGAGGTTTCGAAAACGACTCCAGCTCCTGCGCAGGATCCTATAGCAGAAACACCAAGGACAGATCTTAAACCGCTTCCCGAACCAGCCATTAAAATTCCTCAAGCGGACCGTGCCGATCCCCGTTCTCCTTCTGGAACTTCGGTGAGTCCCTATGTGGTGACTGATATCGAAATTCCGTTTCCACGGCTTATTGCAGTCATGTTTAAAGTCTGTATGGCCGCCATTCCTGGAATCATCGTGTTGGCGATGATGGCCGGAATTCTCGTATTTATTTTTAACGCCCTCAAATAACCATGTGCCCATCTAAATGATGGGCCTTGTGGAGAGCGTATTGATCCTCTGCAACCTAAATGAGGGCCGCGAGCATATCTTCTTTTTTGGCGCGCCTGACATAGTGCATGAATGACTCGTCATTTTGTTTGTTGTCTTCGTAGTGCTTAAGGAGCTTGCCAATAGTGATGTGTACATCCTTGGCGAGTACTTTGCCTTTGAGCAATTCGTTAAACTTCCGTTCTTTTCCGGTCGATCCGCCAATAAACATATCGAACGCTTCGGTCATCACTCCGTTGACACGGGTTTGTGCGCCACGGAATCCAATGTCGGCGATTTGATGCTGTCCGCAGGAACTCGGGCAACCGCTGAAATGAACGCGGATTTTACCTTTATAAAATCCAGCTGTGTCTTCCAACTGAGTCACAAGTTCCATCATACGGTTTTTTGTTTCGGCAATGGCGAGATTACAGAATTCTGTGCCTGTGCAAGCGACACAACCCGTGCGGAAATTAGACGGGTTCCAAATCAGGTTGTTATCGTCGAGCTCTTTCTTTAAAGCCTCGATATTTTTCTGAGGAATATTAACGAGGATCAGATTTTGTTTGTTGGTATTGCGAATATAACCCACCCCGTCATTGCTGTACTTTCTGGCGAGTTCCGCGACTTTCCGCAATTGATTGGCCCGCACACGTCCGCCAGCAAAACAGATGCCGACGTAAAATAAGCCAGGCTGCTTTTGCTCGTATACACCTAAGTGATCGGTTTCAGGGTCCTCAGGAAAGGCCCACTGATCATGACGATCTAGTTTGTACCCAAGATACTCCTCGACCTTTTCACGGAACTTGTCTGGGCCCCAATCTGCCATGAGAAATTTGAGGCGGGCTTTGCTCCGTTTGTCCCGAATACCGAAATCCCGGTAAATGACCGAAATATAATGTGCTACAGGCAGAACCTGATCGGCCCGGAGGAAAACCCCCAAGTTTTGAGCCATGTGCGGAGCGGAGGAAAGTCCGCCCCCAACCATAACCCCGTATCCACATTCTTCCTTGCCCTCTTTTGTGCGTTTTAAGCCGAAGAAAGAAAGACAGTTAATATCAGGTTGCGCGCAATGTATGCAGCATCCGGAGATTGAAATTTTGTATTTGCGAGGGAGGTTGGAAAATTCACGATTGTCCGTGAGGTGCTTGTTGACCTCCGCTATCTGTGGGTTTGCATCGATGATTTCGTTCTTATCGAAACCCGCAACTGGGCAGCTGACAATATTACGCGTGTCATCACCGCAAGCGCCCGAGGTGGTCATCCCCACTGCGGCAAGGCGTGAAAAAATTTCCGGAAACTGTTCAATTTTAAGCCAGTGATACTGAATAGTTTGCCGCGTAGTGATATCACCAAACCCATGGCCAAAATCTTCAGCAAGTCCCGTGAGCACATCAAGTTGAGCGGAAGTCATCTGACCGCCCGGGATTTTGGTGCGGAGCATGAAGTAACCGCTATCTTTTGGACGTTGGCGATAGACGCCGTACCATTTCATCCGCGTGAAGTCGTCATCGGTAATCGTAGAAAATCCAGACTTTGCGTAGCGATAAATATCGTGAATAACGTCTAAACCGTCCTTCTCGACTTTTAATTTTTCCTCAGGAATTGGCCCTGGTGTGAAGGCGCGCGGAGTGGATAAAACGGGGGTTGTGTCTGTGGCTGTGCTCATGTAAGGGGGTAACCATAAGCAGCACGAGCCTTTGGTGCAAGAGTCTGATGCGGGATAGGCGAAGAAATCCTAGATATTCAATCGACATTAGGCGCAGGCGCGGGGAAACAGCACCTCGTCAGGGCAGATCTTAAAGGATTCCTTTCTTTTTTAAGGCCTCTTCCATCGCATGATCCATCAACACATTGGCAAGCTCTACTGTTCCTTCGTCGAGGGCGGCGTTGGCTTTTTTGAGGTCGGGTATGGATTTTTTTTCTAAAGCGGATTCAACGCCGCTCATCAGGGTTTCGATTTGAAGTTTCATCTCAGCGGAAATCTGATGATGCAACTCGGCTAGGGCGTGTCGGGTGGCTCTGAGCATTTCGCCCGCCTTGATTTTAGCCTCGATCCATTGGCGTTCGGTCATGTCGTCCAGAGCGTTTTCCAACGATTCTTCGATCATTTTTTGGACTTCGGTATCGTCCACATCCACCGCCGATTTCATTTCAACAATTTTTTGTTTACCTGATTTCACATCGCGAGCGAGGACATGCAGAATACCGTTGGCATCAATTTCAAATTGCACCCCCACGCGTGCTGCGCCTGCTGGGCCGGGCTCAAATTCCAAGTCAAAGTTGCCAAGAGACCAATTATCTTTAGCAAGTTCGCGTTCCCCTTGAAGCACATGAATTTTCATAAGCTTCTGGTTAGACACAGCGTTGGTGAATAATTCGCCTGCTTTAACCGGGATAGTCGTGTTCCTTGGGATGATGGCGTTCATGAGTCCGCCGAAAGTCTCGATCCCTAAAGAAAGTGGGGTGATATCGAGCAGTAGAATATTGCTGACCGCCCCCGACAAAATGCCAGCCTGAATAGCGGCGCCTACAGCGACGGCTTCGTCAGGGTTGATAGAAACGTTAGGTGATTTCTGGAAAAAATCCGCTACGAAGGTGCGCACCAAGGGCATCCGTGTTTGACCGCCCACAAGTATAATCTGAGTCAGATCTTCAAGTTTTATCTTGGCGTCGGAAATGGCTCGGATGCAGTGCTGGCGCGTTTTATCAACGATGGGTTTGCCGATTGAATCCAAGGTTTCGCGGGTGAGTTTAAAGGAAAAGCTGAACGTCGATGTCACGAATGGAATAATGATTTCGACACTCTCCTCGGTAGAAAGTCGAATCTTGGCCTTTTCAGATTCCTCCCTTAAACGGGACATGAGCTCGCCATTTTTCTTCACTGATGGCTCAGTGATCTCCTGGGATTGGGCATCGGCCACAAGGCGGTTGATGAGGAGATCGATGATGACTTTATCGATATCATCCCCGCCGAGACGGGTGTTGCCGTTGGTCGATAGAACCTGGAAAGTTCCTTCATTCATTTCCAAGATAGAGATATCAAACGTGCCGCCGCCGAGGTCATAAACGGCAATTTTTGTTTTGTCTTTTAGCTTATCGAGACCATAAGCGAGGGCGGCTGCGGTAGGTTCGTTCACGATGCGCTCCACTTTAAAACCAGCGAGTTCGCCCGCTTTGATTGTCGCATTTCTTTGGGCATCATTGAAATAGGCGGGAACTGTTATAACGGCCTGATCCACCTTCTCTCCCAGATAGGACTCAGCATCAGCTTTTAGCTTTTTTAGAATGAATGATGAGACTTCTTCCGGCGAATAAGCACGCCCATGAATATTTATTTTGACAGGGCCGTTCCCATGGCCTTCGACGGGATAAGTCACAAACAAATCGTCTTGGGTCATTTCAGAACCGCGTCTGCCCATGAATCTTTTTACCGAATAAACGGTTTCACTTGATTTGAGAACACGCACCCGGTTAGCGGCATGTCCGATGGCCGGTTCGCCGGACTCCGGGAAGTGCACAACCGACGGTGTAAGTCTGGAGCCCTCATTGTCAGCTATAACAATAGGGATCCCTAAATCCATAACAGCCACAAGGGAGTTGGTTGTACCTAAATCGATCCCTACAATTTTGCCCATAGAGGCGGGAAGGTACTCAATACGCAGAAAAGATAAAGGCGAGAATTTGTGGCGCGCTCGTGTGGGGAAGTCTTTTTGTGATGAGCACTTAAAAGCTGGTGATGGTACATGCGACGGTAAGCGCTGCAGCGATGATTAAAAAAGTGCTTCTCAAAGAAGGCGCGGGGAGTATCCTCCGAACCTCATTCAGGGATTTTCCTTGGTGGTTTTGCACAGACTGATATTTGGATTTATATGAATTGGCTGATACGGGCGATAGTAGGAACGAAAAACCAGCGACAGCTTAAAAAGCTTTGGCCGCGTGTGACCGCAATCAATGACTTTGAGAAACAATACCAATCGTTGAGTGACAGTCAGTTACAGGCGAAAACGGAAGAGTTTAGAGGGCGAATTGCAAAGGGAGAAACGCTGGACGCTCTTTTGCCTGAGGCCTTTGCTGTTGTAAAAAATGCAGCGCGGCGGTTCACAGACAGCAATCGTATGGTCACGGTCCGCGGTTATGAGCGGCGCTGGGAAATGGTTCATTTTGATGTTCAGTTAATTGGCGGGATGGTTCTCCATTCAGGGCGCATTTCAGAAATGGCGACGGGGGAAGGTAAAACGCTCGTGGCCACGCTCCCTGCCTATCTTAACGCATTGACCGGTAAAGGTGTTCATATCGTCACTGTTAACGATTATCTTGCTGCGCGTGACTCTGAGTGGATGGGCAAAATTTATCTTTTCTTAGGTTTAACCGTTGGATGCCTTCAGCATGACCAATCGCCAGAAGTGCGGCGCCAAGAGTACGGGTGTGATATCACGTACGGAACAAATAGTGAGTTCGGCTTTGATTATTTGCGCGATAACGGCATGGCGACAAGTCACGAAGCTCAGGTTCAGCGCGGTCACGTTTACGCGATTGTCGATGAAGTAGACAGCATTCTTATCGATGAGGCCAGAACGCCTCTCATCATTTCGGGTCCTGCAACGGTCTCCAAAGAGCACGAATACGGAAAATATAAAACATCGGTTGATCGTTTAGTTCGTGAGCAATTTCGTCTTTGCAATCGATTGATAAGCGATGCGGAAGAGGCCCTTAAGCAGAATCAAAAGGAACCTGCGGGCAAGTTGCTTTTTAAAGTGAAGGAAGGCGACCCTAAAAATCGGCGGTTCGCTAAAATGATGGAAGAGCCTTCATTGCGAAAGCTCGTTGAAAAGGCAGAACTGAGTTTGTACCAGGACACGCGTAAAGAAGAGTTGTATGCGCTTAAGGAAGATCTCTATTTCTCCATCGATGAAAAGGGACACGAGGTTAATTTATCCGAAAAAGGTCGGCGCTTTTTAAATCCGACTGACGAGAACGCGTTCACGCTCCCGGACATGATTAAGGAATACGCGGACCTTGATAACTCTACCCTAGGGGTTGATGAAAAAAATAAACTTAGGACGACGATCCAGAAGAATTACGATGATGTAAACGAGCGGATTCATGCAGTGACTCAATTACTGAAGGCTTATTGCATCTATGAAAAAGATGTGCAGTACGTAGTTCAGGAAAACAAGGTGATGATCGTGGACGAGTACACTGGTCGTATCATGCCGGGTCGTCGCTGGAGCGATGGGTTGCATCAAGCGATCGAAGCGAAAGAAGAAGTTAGCGTTGAAAGCGAAACTCAAACGTACGCAACGATCACGATTCAGAATTACTTTCGTCTGTATTCAAAGTTGGCCGGGATGACAGGAACGGCTGAAACAGATGCCGCTGAATTAAAAGAAATTTACAAAATGGATGTGGTGGTTATCCCAACGAACCGACCCATCTTGCGGAATGATCATAACGACGTCATTTATAAAACGAAACGCGATAAATATAATGCCATTATCACTGAGATCCGGTCGTGCCATGAGAAGGGTCAACCGATCTTAGTGGGGACTGTGTCAGTGGATGTGTCGGAACTACTTTCGCGCATGTTGAAACGCGAAAAAATTGCGCATACTGTTCTAAACGCTAAGTTTCATCAGCAGGAAGCCGAAATTGTGGACCGCGCGGGTAGCCCTGGATGTGTCACCATCGCTACTAACATGGCGGGTCGCGGGACAGATATTAAACTCGGGAACGGTGTCGCGGCGGCGGGCGGGTTACATGTCATTGGAACAGAACGCCATGAATCCCGTCGAATTGATCGCCAGCTGCGCGGGCGTTGCGCTCGACAAGGAGACCCAGGGTCATCACGCTTTTATGTGGCATTTGAAGACGATTTGATGCGCCTTTTCGCGGCGAACGAAACGTTGACGCGGTTGATGGAAAGACTTGGGTTTAAAGACGGCGAAGATTTGCAAGCGCCCATGCTCAATCGAGCTGTCGAAAAGGCGCAAAAGAGAGTGGAAGCCTTAAACTTTCAGCGGCGTAAACACACCCTTGAGTATGACGACGTAATGAACAAACAACGCGAGATTGTGTACGGATACCGCAATCAAGTTTTGCGTTCGGAAAATCCGCGGGAATTTATTTTCGAGGCCATTGATGAAGTTGTGGTGGAAAAGGTACATGGATTTTATCCTGAAAAAGGCGTTATTGATGAGGAAGACATCAACGATTTGATCAACTGGGTGAACACGACTTTTCCGTTGGGATTAACAAGAGAAAAGGTTCAGTTTGAAAAAATGAGCGAATTGGAAACGTCTCAGCACCTAATAAAATTGGTCACGGAGACGTACGAGGTTAAGGAAAGACATGAAGATCCCGCCGGTCTCAAGTATTTGGAGAGGTACACTATTCTAAGTGCCATTGATCGTTTATGGCAGGGCCACCTTTATGAGATGGACGGGCTGAGAACCGGTATTGATCTGCGCCGGTATGCCCAGAAGGATCCTCTTATTGAATACAAAAACGAGGCTTTCCAAGTATTCAGCGATATGTGGGGGAACGTTAAAGTTGAAATTGTGGGAAATATTTTCCGCTCCGCTTCCAGTCTCATGGCATTTGAGAAGTTTCTTACAATGCTCCCACAAAAGTTGGTGCATCAACAACTTGAGGCATTTTCGCCCACGATTGGGCAGGATGAACAATCCGAACCTGCTCCAGCCCAACCCTCAAACCCGGAGGATGCCGTTTCGGATATCCTGAAGGCTATGCCCGTGCGCCGCGAGGGACGAAAAATTCAAAGAAACGATTCCTGTCCTCACGGAAAATGTAACGCGGAAGGTAAAGTCCTTAAGTTTAAGAACTGCTGCGGCCGTGAAGGTGTTGACTATTGCAAGCTGGGTTAACACGCCTTCGTAACCCATCTTGAAGGTAATTAATGCCTGTAATTAAATAATATTGTGTAAAAAATAGGTTTTGATACCTTCTACCGCCTGATTATGAAAAACATCTTTTTTGCCTTTGCTCTTTGTGTGACAGCCGGGTTGACCTTTCACGTCGCTGCCGGTGATAATCAATTGATTCCGATCCAGACCGAGGAATCTGTTGCCGAAACGAGAAAAGCATTGGCAGCTCAGGTTGATTATTCATACGTAGCTCCTGCTAACTTGTCCGTCGGGTCCAATCGGTTAGGTGATATTGACGAACACTTCACTTCAATTAACACGTCTGCCATTATCCCTATTTCGGATAAACTGTATTTTCGATTTGGACCGGAGTGGAGCCGTTTTTCTTTTGGAATGCCTTCGGCAGCGCCCATGCCCAACACGTTACAAGAAGTCGCCATGTTGATCGGGGCCGATTACGTTATCAACGATGCGTGGCAGCTTCGGATGGAAATGCATCCCGGCTTGTATAGTGACTTCCAAGATATTTCCTTCGACGACGTAAATATACCTGCAACTTTTGGGGCGTCCTACTCCATGAATGAAAGTTTAAAATTCCTAGTTGGAATTTCCGTAAACCCACGGCGGGAGTATCCTGTTCTTCCAGGCGCGGGAGTGTGGTGGAAGATCAACGATAAATGGACTTTAAACGCTGTTATGCCCAAACCTCGGATTGAGTATCATGTAAACGACACGGTGACTCTTCATGCCGGTGGGGAAGTCAAAGGCGGAACCTATATGGTGGCTGATGACTTTGGTCGCACACATGGAATCGCTAATCTGGATTCTGAACCCATCGATTATTGGGAAGTGCGCACGGGTGCAGGTTTGACTTGGAACGTCCGTGAACATGTTTCCGTAGGTCTTGAAGGTGGATACATGATCGATCGTAATATTGAATATAATAACGCCAACACCCGCTTGGATACCGAAGGCGCTCCTTACGGTGCTATTTCGGTAAAAGCGAAGTTCTAAGAGTAGCTCACCCCCATAAGTGGGGTTGTCAAAATCAAAGCATGAGTCGCTGGCACTACTGGCCCTTTGTCAGAGTTTTATAAATCCTGCAAACGCAACGTAACAAAGCTCCTAAAAATCTGTGTTAATCGGCGTAATCTGTGGTTATTCTATCGCGATTCTTATGCCTGCCATTTATGCCGTCGCTAACCAGAAGGGTGGGGTGGGTAAAACCACAACCGCTGTCAGTCTTGCTGCTTCTCTTGCTGAGAAGGGGCACCCGACATTGTTGATTGATCTTGATCCCCAAGCGAACGCGACAAGCGGAGTTGGCGTAGAAAAACAGGAGGGCGGGAGTATTTATCATTCTTTACTTGGTCAGGACTCCATTCTGAATAAAATTGTTAAAACCGCCTTCGAAGATTTATACATCGTGCCTTCTGAAATGGCATTATGCGGAGTCGAAATTGAATTGGCGCAATCCGAAAATTTTGCAGTCCGTTTAAAGGAAGCACTCGTTCCTTTACGTGAACAGAACGAATTCAAGTTTGTATTTATAGATAGCCCTCCCTCATTGGGTGTTCTCACGACGAACGTTTTTGTGGGGGTGGACAAGCTGATCATTCCTATGCAGTGCGAATATTATTCATTGGAGGGGCTCACTCTGCTTTCCACGGTGCTTCAACAAATCAAGGAGACTGGATTAAATCCTGAGCTGGAAATCGAAGGAATCCTTATGACGATGTTCGATAGCCGGACCAACCACGCGTTGCAGGTGCTCAATGACGTGCGAAATCACTTTGGCGAAAAAGTCTATCATACCGTGATTCCCCGTTCTGTGAGGTTGAGCGAAGCACCTAGTTTTGGGAAACCCATCATTCATTATGATAGGAGCAGTTCTCCTGCGGTGGCGTATAGAGCTTTTGCTGATGAATTTCTACATCGGCAAGAGGGTACGATGAAGTTTATGCATTCGAGAGAAAATTAAGACTTCTTTTTGCATGAGACTCAAACACGAACTTTCGAAAAAACTTTTTGCGGAATCACTGAAATACGTCCCTGGTGGAGTTCACTCGCCTGTCCGCGCATTTAAAGCTGTGGGTGGTGAACCTTTTTTTGCGAGGAAAGCGGCAGGTCCACGAGTGTGGGATGTGGACGATAATGAATACATTGATTACGTGTGCAGCTGGGGCGCTTCCATTCTAGGGCACACTCACCCCGCGATTCTTAATGCGCTCAAGCAAGTAATGAAAGAGGGCATTAGTTTTGGAATATCGAATCCGCACGAGATTCGTTTGGCGAAATTGATTTGCGCGAATGTACCATCCGTGGAGAAGGTGCGGTTTTGTAATAGTGGAACTGAGGCCACCATGTCCGCGATTCGGCTGGCTCGTGGGTTTACGGGACGTGATAAAATTGTTAAATTTGAAGGATGTTACCATGGGCACGTGGATTCCTTGTTGGTTAAGGCGGGCTCAGGAGCGCTCACCTTTGGACAGCCAGACAGTGCCGGTGTTCCTGCGGCTTTGGCGGCGCTAACACTTACTTTGCCGTTTAATCGGCCCGAACTCATAAAAGATTTGATGCGACAACAAGGGAAAGAAGTGGCTGCCATTATTCTTGAACCTGTTCCAGCAAATGCGGGGTTGTACTTGCCCGAGCCTGGGTTTCTGGAGCTGTTACGACAACTGAGTAATGAATACGGGTGCGTGCTCATTTTTGATGAGGTCATGACGGGTTTTCGGCTGGCGCGTGGAGGAGCACAGGAAGTTTATGGTGTGCGTCCAGATTTATCCTGCTTTGGAAAAGTGATCGGAGGCGGATTGCCCGTTGGAGCTTTTGGAGGCCGGGCTGATATCATGGATTACCTAGCGCCACTAGGGCCGGTGTACCAAGCCGGCACACTTTCCGGTAATCCTTTGGCTATGGTCGCAGGTTTGACGAACCTAGAACATATCTTTGGTCCTGAGAATGCGCCGGACAAAAGTCGGAACTACAGAATATTGGAAGAAATGACATCCGACTTAGCTTTGGGTTTGGCGGAAATTGCCAAGAAAAATAAGATTCCCTTCTGCGGCAAACAGATAGGCTCATTATTTTGTGGGTATTTTACTTCTGTGGATGTGAAAAATCTGGACGATGCACGAACAAGCGATACCGCAACATTCGCAAAGTTTTTTCATGGAATGCTGGATCGTGGTGTCTATTTTGCACCGTCCCAATTTGAGGCGGGTTTTGTCTCATTTGCTCATACAGATGCTGAAATTGGGCAAACGCTCAGAATAGCTGAAGATGTGATGGCGAAAATTTAATCGCTTTACAGGAATGGCTCACCAAGGGTCGCAATACATAGCGATTGTAAAGGGAAATGATAAGGTTTTAAACTCCGGTTTTTCTATTGCGTGAGTGGGTTGGATCAGTAGTCTTATAAAAGACAATATGACTGAAATGAAGGCTGCAGCCGCGTTGATCCAAGGGAAGTTCGACGAAAAATTACTCGCGGAACAATCTATCGCGCTCCGCCATAAGATTAAAGACGCCCCTGTCACTTTAGGTCTTATTTTCATGAGTCCAGAATACTTCGAGGTGGCGGAGGAAGTTTTGGAAATCTTCCGATTAAACGCACATGTTCCCCTAGTCGCCGGATGCTCAGGCCAAGGGCTTGTAGGGACAGGACTTGAAACGGAAGGCGCTCCGGGTATCAGTCTCCTTCTCTTGTCTTTGCCAGATACAAAAGTCACGGCTTTTAGGTTCACCCAAAATGATATTGATGGCATAAATGCCCCCGAAGACTGGACGGGAGCGACTCGTATTGGAAAGTCAGCAACCCAATCGTGGCTCGCTTTTGCGGACCCCTTTACGGTCGATGCAACCCGCTGGCTTCAACAGTGGAACGACGCTTATCCACACATCCCCGTTTTGGGCGGATTAGCCAGCGGAAATTTTGATCAGCAACAAACACAAATTTACCTTGATGGTCACGTGTACACGGATGGAGGGCTGGCCCTTTCATTTGAAGGTGGAATTGAGGTGCACTCGGTTGTTTCTCAAGGTTGCCGACCCATTGGCGATCCGTGGGTTGTGACCAAAGCCGATAAAAATATCATTTTTCAACTGGGCTCAAGACCTGCCTACGAAGTGCTTGCAGAAACTATTAACCTCCTTCCTGAACCCATAAAAAACCGGTTGGGCGGAAATTTATTTGTGGGTCTTGTGACCAACGAATACCAAGAAAAATTTCAACGAGGTGATTTCCTTGTCCGCCATCTGCTGGGTGCCGATCAAGATTCAGGCGCCCTTGCGATTGGCGCCCTTATCCATTCAGGTCAGACGATTCAATTTCAGTTGAGGGATTCCGATGCGGCTGATGAAGATATTCAACATCTTTTAAAAAAGAAAAAAGCTGACTTAAAACAAAAAGCCATTGTGGGCGGGGTCCTGTGTTGTTGTAACGGTCGTGGAAAAAGTTTGTTCGGCTCTGAGAGCCATGACGCGGGTGCTATTGAAGCAGTACTCGGCGATTTTCCTTTGGGCGGATTTTTTTGTAATGGTGAAATCGGTCCCATCGGCAACACCAACTACATTCATGGATATACCGCATCCCTTACTTTATTTGTTAAAAATCAGCTTTCCTAAGTCGAGTGACTTTCTGTTTCCTTGCTTAATCGATATTTCAGTGGCCCCGTACGCTCTGCAAAAATAAGGCCCTTACATTGTGGGCACAACATTTCCCGTGTTTCGCTCTCATCGAAATAACTCAAAAGATCAGGGATCCTGTAATGACAATGTGGGCATGTCTCATCCGTGGTTTGTTTTTCCATGCGGGTTAAAGAGCGGAAAATGTACCAGAACAGGGCGAGTCCAGTTTAATAATGACTGAAAGTAAATTGTCGTTGTTCTATACAAGCAGCAAAGCGGGCCATAGGATGAGCCTAAGGCAATTGCTGCACTTCAATTGCGTAATATGGAACAGTTAACAAATCACCTCAGTCTCGTGGCCATGAGATCCACGCCCCTCGCGGCCGAGCGTGGTATCGCAGTTTTGGTTCCTCCTTCGTATAGTCACCATGTGAACCGCCGTTACGGTGTTCTTTATATACACGATGGTAAACACGCCTTTGATCTCGATCCGCGGTTCCCTAACGATATTCCAAAAATTGGGGTAGATACTTGTCTAGACTCTCTTTTTCGGAATAAGGAATCCGAGGAGTTCATCGTTGTTGCCATAGATAGCATGGATGGACGCCATCAGGAATATTCCCCTGCGGTTTATGGCCAGAAGTATGCACGTTTTATCATCGATCAGTTGAAACCTTTTATAGATTCGGAATTTAGAACAAAGCCTACACCCGAACACACAGCATCGTTGGGGTGCTCACTGGGTGGACTCATTTCCGTTTATTTGGCCACAATGCCAAATGCCGTTTTTGGGCTGGCGGCTGGTTTATCAACCTGCTTCTGGGATGTGCACCCAGATGACTCCGACGGCCTCGAAAGTTATTATCAGTTCTTAAAATCTACCCAATGCAACTCGCGTATTTATCTTGATTACGGAACGAACGAATTCGACGAAGGAAACTTAGAAGAGGCAAAGCAGGCAAAAAAAGCCATCAAGCTTTCCCAAAAAGTGGCCACTCATTTGGCGTCCTGTTCAAGTTTGCGCCGCAATCAAATCATTTTCGAAATCGTGCCCGGTGGAAAACACCACGAATCTTCATGGCGAGAACGTCTTCATGTGCCCCTTAAATTTTTGTTTCCTAAGACGAATCCTTAACCGCCTGCAATCACAGGTTCATAGACCGGTGCGGTCAGATAAAATGAATGGTTTTCAGGACTGGTTGTGATATTTTATATTTATGTCTAAACATCGGGACGTTTCATGGGTTAAAGCACTCATCGCCGGACGAATTGTCATTCGGAAGCGCCTGAGTCTACCATTGAGCGCACGTGATAAACGGCTGGCAAGCCATCTTTGTAATGATAGAGCTGTGACTCCACGATTACTGGGACAAGCCGTGGCCTCGCTCGCCGTGAAAAAAGGAGTTTATGAAAAAATCATGGTCGAAAGAGCGGTGGAATCCAACTTTTGATTAATCCTCTCCGGCCGGCCTTGTTCTTAAGGCTGCTCTTGGGTGCTTACCTTCCGATCGGCAGGTTCAATTGGTTGTTTTTGGTCTTGCCCCTTACAAATGGGGCTATTTTCTTCCTTTTTAAGTAACGACGTTGATGTGATTACTGATCCGGAGTTCACATCACTTTTCGCGAAAGCACGCTTGTTGAAGGGTCAGAGATCTTATTACCTTGAGCCCTGCGATGCAGGAACCTTCACAGTCGCCCCAGACTGGACTGGGAGGGCCTATACTCATCAGGAATCTAATGTTACTGTTCTTTTTCCACATCCAATCGATATTCTCACATCGAAAATTAACGGATGGAAGAAAAGGACTTTAGAGCTTTCGAATTAGTTCAGCAAACCACCGGTCACCCAACTGCGATTGAAATGATCGAGGCTTTGCAAAGAATTGTTGATGTTTATCGTCCGAGTTTCGATAAAGAACAAAGTTGTGATCCTTTTTATAATACAAAAGCGCTCTGGTCCCGTTTCTTTAAATCGGTGATTGATGTGCATGCAGAAATCATCATCCCAGCTCTCGCTCGCCGGTCCGCTCAATTTGGACATACTGAATTGAACTTATAGCTTTATAACGACCTAAAGGAAATCGGCGACTCTTAAGGAAACCACTTCTATTTAATTTCGCCACCCGTTTATCTGCCGGAGTTGCGTTGGTCACGATAGTATTGTCCTCCGTCCCGGTCATATGAAAAAGAGGAATACCGATTCCAGCATAGGCAGTTTTGACATCATTCTTTGCTTTTGGCGTACTCATGGCGATGGCCGCTTTAATGCGACCATCAGGCACTGAAACATCTTTCCCCTTTGGGGTGGTAAACACCTGACCGATCACGGCCATTGTTGTCCACGCGCCAAAGGAATGCCCCGCCATTCCAATTTTATCAGGATCAATTTTTCCTTTCAAGGGACCGTCACTTTTGTTCATTTTTAAAATCTGATCGATGGCAAATCGTATGTCGTGGGGCCTTTGAATGGCGACCTCAGCATTACGCGCTGCAGACCGCATTGCTTTTAAGCGCTGATTACGAGGAACATCCTTCCAAACGGCATCATCGCTTCCTTGATGCTGAACATGGACAGAAACGTACCCGTTCTGAGCCCAGTACTGGCCCTGGCCGAGGTAAGCATAACCTTCACGATTCCCTCCAAGCCCATGGGAAAACACTATGACCGGGACTTGGCCAAGAGAGTTTTTAAGGTAATAAATCTTCACGGGCACTGTACGGTGCTCACGGCTGGCATCCACCCAATCGTAAAGGAGCACTCCTACGCTGGCTGGTTTCTTCTTAACATACGGTTGAACCTCCCCCGAATCAGACTGCTGAGCTTGCCCAAAACTCATTCCAAGAATTAAAGCCACAGCCCCAAAAAGAATCATATTTTGCGTTCTCATCATGTTTAATGACGTTTCACACTCGGAAAAGATTACAGGAAGTTATTTAATTCTGCTGGGAGTTTTCGAGACACAACCTGCATATAGAATGCGGCGATTCGTGATTCACGACTTTGTCTTCATTCTGTGGGGTTGTCCAACTATCAACGAAACCAAGCCCACACATGAGTATAACGATTGCCGAATCTTCTGGAGACGTGATAACACACCAATTTAAAATACCGAGCCGCTGCGGGATCAAAGGACCTAAACCCTCCCGCAGGGATAAGCTTCTTCAAACACTAATGCCTCTGAACTCATCACATGTGATGCAGCGGGCGCTCGGACTAAAGTGGTTCTTTCTGGCTTGGAGAAAGCATCAGCAATCAAGTTTGATGCCAAGGGCAATATGCTTGTCTTCGACGCGGGCAAAGATTTGCAGTTTAAAATTTTCTCTCCTGAAAATAAACTGATACGTACGATTGGAACAACGGGAGGAGCTTAGAAAGGCTTCGATGAGGTCAAACGTTTCATTGCGGGCAAAGTGGAAATCAAACCTTAAATCTATATGAGCGCGTTACAGGAGTGGGATTAAATTTCTTCGGTGACCTGCCTGATAAATATTCATTCATAATTCTTGTGTATTACTATAAAGCCTGACAAGTTTTGATTATGGCAGTGGTTAACATGGCGCGGAAGACAGTGCAGTTTAAGATCGTTTATTACGGACCAGCGTTGTGCGGGAAGACAACGAACCTTGAATATATTCACGCGAATGTGGAAACAGGCAAACGAGGGGATTTGGTTAGTCTTGGAACCAACAACGACCGCACCTTGTTTTTTGATTTCTTGCCGCTCACAGCGGGGTCGGTAAATGGGTTCGAAACTAAATTCCAACTTTACACAGTTCCGGGGCAGGTCATTTATGACGCAACACGTAAGTTGGTTCTCCGTGGTACGGACGGCGTGGTTTTTGTGGCAGATTCGCAACCCGAAAAACTAGAGGAGAACACGGTAGCGCTCCAGGAAATGTTCGACTACCTCGCAGGGTACGCAATTAATCCATACGAATGCCCGCTTGTTTTTCAATATAACAAACGAGACCTCCCCAGTGCTATGCCACGCGAAACGTTAGATTATTATCTTAACGGCCAAAACTATTTCGAGGTTTTTGAGGCATCCGCCGCTAGTGGTCAAATGGTTTTTGAAACACTTAACCGCATTTCTGAAAAGATCTTTTTATCCTTTGTCGAACGCCAGAAAGCCTCTGGCTTTTCTATCTGAGTTTCACGCTGCCTGAAATTTATATTCGTCCAAGGGAGAAAATGAACCCACAAAAACGGTGTACCCACTACCCACCACTTCGAACACTGAAACCTTTTCCACTTGGGAATAGGAGATTATGTGTGCGTGGAGTTCATCTGGTGAATCTGCCCCAACGCTTTCACAACTGATTTCATCATTTGATTGATGAACTACTATTTTATATATATGTCGGCTCACGGGATGGATATAAGCAGCACTCAGGCCAACTTATCGTCCCATTAACTGCACATCCGGAGAACGGGATGCTTTAAACTGGCAGTCATCAATTTCCCTTCTCGATCCCGAGTGCCAATGGGCATAAAATGAATAGCCATGGCTCTCCTCTGAAACTCAGTTACATTGGGCTGAGTGTAATGCAATGTTTGGCAATGATGAAACATGCACTGCCCTGCTTTGAGATCTACAACTACGGCCTTTGAATCATCCGCGATCCAACTCCCTGTCGTATGCGTTAACGAGATTTGATTTGCTGGTGAAGGTAAGGACGAAGTTGGTCACAATCTTCTGAAAGACCGTCACCTCGTTCTGTAACTCTGATTTTGCGATTTTTGTGTTTGAGAACAAAAATAACCGTTGCCGTCGCATTATCGTAAAGTTTTCCGTAGGTTTTCGCTCCGCCAGTGGAATGGCGCACCACGGTATAGTCAAAGGAGCTCACAGTGTGATAGGGATGCCACCTTTTACGAAACAAGTTTTTTTCGTAGAACCCATACTGATGACAGGCATGACTTCGCGATGCTCGACCTAGAAGAATAATGGCAGGGGTAACCGAAAGACCGACGATAAGACTCGATGTCACCCATTTCCAAATGGGATCCGCAATGTAGTTCCAACTCAATTCGGCTAATTCCGCACTTCCAGCGATGACAAGGACGAGGAGCATCAACGCTAGGCAAATGGATAAGTGGGCGGGTTTAACCCTAAAAATAACACGTCCCATTTCACTGGCTGATGTGGGTTCCGAGAATTGATCAAGATTAAGCTTTGATAAATAAGCATGCAGCAAAACGGCGTTGTCATTGTTTCGTGGAATGGAAATGGATGGGTAAGTTTTCCCGATCAACCATACGGCGACTTTACTTTCAAAAATGTCACAGTGAGCGATCTCAGCACGGGGCATCGAGTTCTTTTTGTAAAAAAAAGATTTTTGATCCACTTTCCAATTTTTACCGGTAAACGAGGCACCGGCATTGACGCGCCTCTCAATTTCCTCAGCCATCTTACTCACGAATGCTCCTAACCATGGAAAAAAGGGGTCACCTCCTTCATAGGGAATCACGTGGCTTAGATCGAATTTTTTATCATCTGCCTTTATCACAATTCGATGTAAGGCAGCAGTTTTTCTTATTCTGCCATGAGAAATATCGTATTTAAAAGAATCGATCTGGTTCAATAAAACGGGTTTGTCATTGATCTTAATCCCATGTTCAAAAAGGTGAATCCTCGCCCTGTTTCTCGAACGCTTGATCAGTAAAAAAATTCCGATGACCATAAATACAACGGCAATGCAGGCAGACCACATGCCCAACAATGAATTCTTAAGAACCATGTATGCTGTAATAGATCCTCCACCTGCTAGTATGGCAAACGTGAGAAAAAGAATAACTAATCCATGGAAGGAAAGGGGCAGAGGCTTAATAGCACACGAAAAATGTGTGGGCTCGCCTAACTCTGATGGTGGCTCACTTTTTTTAATCTCTTCTGCCATAATCTGCGCAAGTTAGTAAATTAAAAGCGATTATAAGGGCATTCGTAATGAGCGCTAGACTTATCCGGTCATAGTTGGAGTTTGTGTAATATTTTGTTAATTCGTTCTTTCACGGCGATATCCATTTCCAGCTTGGGCGGCCATGATCGATGATACCCTTCACCGGGCAATTTGCGTGTCGCGTCAAACCCCAATTTAGTCCCGATATTCGCAATATTCGGGGCATGGTCGAGACTATCGGTAGGCCCTTTTGAAAAGATGACGTCACGGCCCGGGTCCACATTTCCACACAGCCACCACAACACCTCACTTGTGTTCCGAACATCAATGTCCTCGTCCACAACCACCATGAGTTTTGTAAACATCATCTGCCCCATCCCCCAAAGGCCGTGCATGATTTTGTACGCATGATAGGGATACTGCTTCTTGATTGAGACAAAGACCAAATTATGGAAAACGCCTTCCGCAGGTAAATGGATATCAACGATTTCGGGGAAGAGCATTTTCATCATAGGGAACATGATTCGCACACTTGCTGTCCCTAAATAAAAATCTTCCATTGGAGGCCGTCCCACAATGGTGGCTGGGTACACCGCATTTTTTCGGTGGGTGATTGCCGTGACGTGAAAAACAGGATATTCGTCTTCCATAGTATAGAAGCCAGTATGATCTCCAAAAGGGCCTTCGGTTCTGCGCTCGCCCGGTTCAACAAAACCTTCGATGACAAAATCGGATTCAGCAGGGACCATGAGGTCATGTGATTCGCATTTGACCAGTTCGACCGGTTTTTGGCGCAAATACCCCGCAAAAAGGAGTTCATCGATGCCATCGGGTAATGGGGCGGTGGCCGCAAATGTGAGCAAAGGGTCGCCACCTAGGCATACCGCCACCGGCATCCGTTTTCTCGCTTTTTCATAAGCTCTGGCGTGCCGCGCACCGACTTTGTGAAGTTGCCAATGCATACCCGTGGAAGCACCATCGAACACCTGCATGCGATACATGCCTATGTTTCGTTCTCCTGTGTCCGGATCTTGTGTGTACACATTTGGAAATGTAATAAAACGACCTCCATCCTTGGGCCAGCATTTGAGAATGGGTAAGTTATTCAGCGAAAAATTGGATTGAGGGGAGACCTGATGGATGACCTCCTTACACGGACCGGATGACACAGACTTTCCTCGAGCATTGAGTACTGACATTCCCTGACTCAACAACTGAAGTCCTTCTTTAAAACTAGTGGGTGGTTTTGTTTTTAAAAGGGCCCCAAGTTCATGGGCAATTTGGTCAATCGGTTTTCCTAAGCATATTTCCATCCTCCGAAAGGAACCGTATGCGTTGATGAGAAGGGGGAATTCGGATTGTTTTCCATCAATGATTGGCTTCTGAAAAAGAAGTGCTTTCCCTCCTCCTGGCTTCTTCATTTCGCGGTCGGCAATTTCAGTTATCTCCAAGTTTGTATCGATGGGCTCCACGATTTGAATCAACTCATCCGTGAGAATAAGTTTTTCGGCAAAATCTTTTGTTGATGAAAACGGCATTTCGTATGTTGGCAAAACATCCACCAAACGTGAATAAAAATCGACCTCGATGAGGGTTGCAAATTAATTGAGTGCAGCCTTGTTTGAAAGGATTGTCTCAGTTGAGAAAGGCAAAAGACTCACTTAAGTGTAAGGAATGCCCTTATATATGGCGATGATAACGCACTAACAATAACGACTATAATTACCGTAATGAAATCTCTTAAATTCTGATATAAATATAGATATTTACAGTTTTTTATGCGAAAATCCATCTCGTAAACGCCTTCCTTGTTGCGGAGTTACTCTGCCATTGATGTCTATCCGTTAAAATGAATGCTGGTCGAATTTCGAAACATAACGTTCAAGATATTTCTCTTTTTTGCTTTTATGAGCACAGCGGAACTTTGTCGTGCACAAACAGTGTGGACGAACGGAGCTGGGACTACTTGGGGTACAGCCGGCAATTGGAATAGCGGCATTCCCGGTGCAACATCCGCCGCTTATTTTACAAATTTCTTCACCAACACGACCATTACGATCGACGTTGGGGCAAACCGGACTTTTGATTCATTAATCTTTAGTGGCACAAACGCTTATACTTTTAATAATAACCGATTCCGACTTCAAGCAACGACCAGTACGGGTATCGTTCAAAATTCTTCCGCAGACGTAACCGTAAACTCCACAATTCGCTTTGATGCATCGAAAACATTTACTGGAAATGGTGCGGGTCTTCTTTCTTTAAACGGAATAGTTTCTCAAAATGGTGGCCCATGGAGTTTTACAAAAGATGGGACGTTTAGTTTATATTTAGGAGCCGCAAATACATTTTCGGGCGGGTTTATCCACAATGGGGGTGCTGTTATTGCAGGGAATAACGCCGCGTTTGGTGCTAGTGCTGGCACTCTGACGATTAATGGAGGCGGCACCTCGGTCGTTAGTGCGAATGCGACTCGCACTGTGGCCAATAACTTGGCTGTTAATACAAATGTGATGTTTGTACTGACTAACGGAAATGACTTCACTTTTTCAAGCGGCACGGTTTCAGGAGCGGCAGGTTCTGTTGTTACAGTCACTAATACGGGCGCAACCCCTTCAACGTTGGGTTTTTCTGGAAATGGATTCACGTATAATGGAAATTTTCAGCTTCTAGCTAACACTGAGCTTGGTTTGCAAAATGGAGCTGGAACTCAAACTTTTGCAGGCTTGGTTTATGGGGCAGGTTCTACTCTTAAAAGTGGGGGTGGGACGAGCATTTTGTCAGTTTCTAATGCCTATACGGGCGGTACCATCATCCAAGCCGGGGAACTTATCGGGGCCAATGTGAATGCTCTCGGTGGTAGGGATGTCACTTTTAACACGGCTGCAGGTATTTTGGGGGTGCGAGGCGGTAATTTGACGTTGAGCAATCTAACCGCAACATCAGCGGCGACTTTGCAAATCAATGAGGCTGCAGCTACTGCACTTAATAGATCAATCGATATCTACGGAACAATTTCCGGCGCGGGTGGCGTCACGGTGGGCGACGGCGTGAATACAACGGGAGTATTAACGCTTAACCTTCTCAACACGAACGCTACTCATACTGCGGCAATTAACCTAGACGGAGGAACGGCAGCACGTCCAGGGGTTCTGCAAATGAGCCATGCATCAGGGACGCAAACGTTGTCGGGAATCATTTCGGGAGCGGGCGGAACGGTTCTACAGTCAAACACGGGCACTACGATTTTAAGTGGGATCAATACTTATGGAGGAGGGACGATAATTAGTAATGGTGTTCTGGTGGCTACTGGGAACAACTCGGCCATGGGCTCTGGAAACGTCACTTTAGCGGGTGGCACAAATCGTATACAAAGTTTAAATGCGGTAGCAAATAATTTTAATTTTAATGGGGGTGTACTTCAGGCGGTGGCAGGTAGTTCACCCGTGGGTTTGTTCGGGGTTATTACGATGAACTCAAATGGAGTTATTATTACTGATACAAATATAACTCTTGGAAATGCGGCGAATGAATTAACTGGGTCAGGAATGCTGATTAAAGAAGGCGCAGAAAAACTTATTTTGGGATTTGCCAACAACAATTCAGGTGGAATCCAAGTGAATGCGGGAACTTTGGAGGCTAATAACGCGGCGGCCATGGGTTCTGGAACATTAACCATGAATGGCGGTACGCTGACAGCTAACGGAAGTTACACCTATGCCAATGCGTTAAACGTCCTCACTAATAGTTATTTGGTAGCAACAAATGGTAATAGTTACACCTTTTCAAGTGGTAGTATTTCAGGTCAATTGGGGGCGACGTTTTATTTTACGAACACTGGTGCAGGCACATCCTCGCTCAACCTCACCGGAAATGGGTTCGATTATCAGGGCGGTCTCTTTTTGTCCGGTCCAAATAGCACAAAACTGTCCTTTCAAAATGCAGCGGGTAGTCAAACTTTCTCGGGTCATATTTACGGGTCCGGCTCTGTCGAACGTATCACGGCCGGTGGCACGACTGTGTTTGCTGGTGATAACACTTATACAGGCGGTACGTTAATCCAAGCGGGAACCCTTGAAACCCAAATTGGGGATACACTTTGGTCGTCATTAGGTTCAGGTGTTGTTACATTAAACGGCGGCAATTGGAGGGCAACGACACGTCCTCAATATTACAGTAATTCAATTGTCGTTCAGAATCCTGCGGTGAGTTATCTGATTGCAGATACAAACTTAATTCTTGCGGGCCAGATCACGGGTACGGGAACATTGAACAAGAGCGGGTTAGGCTTGGTCACAATGAGTAATCTCGCAATGAGCGGGGGTACACTTAATATAGGTTACAGTACGACTTCGGGTGGGCCTGTGCTTTTAACAGGGCCTAATGCCGGTTTGGCGGCAGCGATTAATGTGGGGTCGGGAGTCGGAAATTCGGGAACGAGCACGTTGCGAATTGCAAATGCTTCTGCTCTTGGAGCTGGTGCGGTTACCATCAATGGAGATAATGCAAATGACCGCAGTATGCTTTATCTTGATAACAACATTCTTGTAAACAAAGCGATCACTATAAACACGCTTGCTCAGGGTAATCAAAGTGATGGTGTTGCTGGGCTCGGTTCATGGTCAGGAACGAATACTTACAATGGTACCATTACACTTAACGGTAATGCGGTCGCTTACAATGTTGTTAATTTTGATGTTCAAGCAAATAGTACATTGATTTTAGGAACAGCTGCCACAGCGGCCCGGTTTGCGTTGCCCGCCGATAGATATTTTCCCCTAGCAAAAATAGGTGCTGGTACCTTGATCATCAGTAATGTCAATTACACTTTTGCTAATGCTAATTCCTATAATTGGTGGCAATTCCGCGAAGGGACTTTGGAGACGGTTTCTCAGCAAAGTAATCTGACCAATGGCCTTGGTAATATTTACCCAGACTTTCTTGGAGGGACTTGGCGGATTTCAACAATCAACCAGACGTACGGCGTGAACACGTGGGGCTCTGGATGGCATGATATTGCTGGTCAAAATTCAAAGATCGAAGTGATGACGAATATCTATCTTGGGTTGCAAGAACGTTTCCAATTGGAGGGGGCCACAACCAATGTTGGTGAAATTGTGAGTATCACGGGTGATGGATATTCTAAATATTGGAGGGCGACCGCTGCAGGGGGTTGGATGCCTACAGTGGGAGCGGCTGGTCGTATTGCTTTGGTAAGTGGAATTTTAGAAGGCAGCACAAACATGGGGTCCGGCACTGAAACGAATGGTGATGCCCTTGTTTCTGCACGTTTTCGTTTGCAGGGGGGAACAATCGCACTTGGGCAAGATTATTTTCCTGAGGACATCATTTTAGCAGTAGGCGGCGGGACAATTATGATGTCAGAGGACGCGAACACTAATGGCATTGCAAACCGAATTAACTATATCCGGGAAATTGGTTGGGACAACAATGCTGTGGGTCTTGCCGCCTCGGCGGTTTACGATGATTCTTATGGAAGTGGTTCGGAAATCCATGGCGGGCCACTCACCTTTAATATAGCGGATGTTAATGACTCCCTCGTTTTGACAAATAATCCTTTAATAAATGGTGATGGGAATGTCGCGGTCATTAGGGGATCCAATACAACGGTGACTGTGACAGGTAACGGGACCTTGGTCATGGCTGGGACGGGGACAAACACTTACATGGGGAATACCTACGTTAACGGCGGTACGTTAGCTTTGAATAAACCAACCGGAATTAATGCTTTCCGCACAAACCTTATTATCAGTAATGGCACAGCAATCTTGTGGAATGGGAATCAGATTGCTGATACGGCCTTAGTCGAAGTGCATAATCAGGGTACATTTAATTACAGCAATTTCACTGAAACTGTGGGTGGATTGAGGATGAGCGGTGGAACAATCACGGGCGGCACGGGGGTACTAACGCTCAATGGAAATGTCGTGGGTCTTTCTTCAACTAACACCCCTTCTATTTACGGAAATCTTAACCTAGGTGGCACCAGTCGCACATTTACAATCGACGGAAATATGAACGTTGGTGCGGTGATCACTAACGGGGGTTTGATTAAAGAGGGCACTGGAGTTTTAAATTTCATTGGTTCAAACGCGAACACTTATACCGGCCAAACGGTCATCAACGCAGGCACCCTTGATCTCCGAAATCCATCTGGAGTCGTGGGAATCGCCGGGTCCGTTTTGATTAATTCCAATGGTACGCTCAGCGGCCTTTCGAGTAGGGTCGCAGGACTCGTTACAAACTATGGGACTCTTTCGCCCGGGGGTGCATCGGGGGTTGGAACGATGACTTTTGATACGAACTTAGTTTTGATGAACTCCTCGACGTCTTTGTTTAATTTTCTTTCGACCACCTCCTTTGATAGTAATTACGTAAGCGGGGTCCTCATTATCCAGCCGAATGCAGCACTGAATCTTGATTTCTCATACGATCCGACTCCTACAGATTCGTTCGCAATTTTCCAAGTGGGTTCAAGCAATATTTCTGGGTTATTCACCAACATAAATTTCCTCGGATCTGCTTTGAGCGGTCAGTTTGTAACCAATGCTAATGGGTCTGTAGTCATCAGTAATGTCATCGCAGCGAACTATGTTTGGGACAGCGGCGCCTCTGATAACAACTGGTCAAGTCGGACAAATTGGTTTGGTGATAACACTCCGGTAAACGATGGTCGCGCTAAACTCATCTTTGCAACGAACAGTATTCGTTCCACGCCTTTTGTTGATACCAACTGGTTTGTTCGGTCACTTTTATTCACGAACAACATCAATTCATTTACAATGTCGGGCAGTAACATCCTGATTAAAGGCCAGCTAGGAACTGGTATTGTACAAAACGCGGCCAACGCACAGCGCATTAATAACAGCGTGACTTTGGCGACAAACCAACTCTGGTTGGCTGGAGGGGGCGACTTAGTGCTCGGGGGAGTAGTGGATACGGCTGGATTCAATTTTACGCTCGCCGGCATTTCAAACTTTATTTTTACAAACGGGTCGTCACTTGTCCTTTCAAATAACAGCTTACATAACAGAGCGGGAAGTTTGGTTATCAATGGCACCGGCAGCAACGGGACAGGGGTTTTAAGAAGTTTGGGCGGTAATAGCGTGGTGACGGGGAATGTCTCGCTCTTAGGTTTGGCTGGAATCGGGGTCGATTCGGGAATGTTACTCATGTCCAATACGATCAATGGCGCGGGTGACCTCGTAAAAGTTGGCGCAGGAACTTTGAATTTGTTGGGCGCAAATACTTATTCTGGGTCCACAACTGTCAGTAACGGAACACTCCTCGTCGGATCCGCTCAAGCTTTAGGTTCGGCTAATACAAACGCCGCTACTGGAACACGCGTCATTTCGGGCGGGACTCTAAGTCTTTCAAATAATATCACGATTACCGGTGAGCTTTTAACATTGGCCGGTAATGGCGTTGGGGGAACCAATGGGGCTTTAAACAATTTAAGCGGTAACAACCGTTTTAATTCGCCTCTGGTCCTTTCGGGGAATACGCTCATTGTTTCAACAACGAACACTTTAAGTTTAGGTACTAATGGTACGACGTTTGAAGTGAGCAACGCCGGGAATACCTTAACGTTAAATGGTGCGGGTGATATTCGATTCAATAGTAGTGTCTCCGGGACGGGTGGGTTAATTAAAAACGGGACTGGCACTTCAACTTTAGCTGGTGCTTCAAATAGTTTTACTGGCGATACGTATGTTTATGGCGGGGTGCTTGTCTTAAACACATCCAATTCGCATCCCGGCAATGTAATTATCGGAGACGGTGTGAGCGCAGGCACTTCAACGCTGCGTTACGAAGCGCTCAATAATCAGCTCAACGATTCAGTGGGTGTTACGGTTAATAACAATGGTTTATTTAATTTAAACGGAATGACCGATACCATCGGATCACTGACGTTGTCGGGTGGATCGGTCCAAACATTGGCTGGAAAGTTGACCATGAATGGTTCTATCACGAGTTTAAACAACTCAACGACCGCGTCTATCAATGGAAATTTGGGTTTGGGTGCTTCGACGAGAACCATTTATGTCGAAGACGGGTCTAATCCGAGCGATTTACTCATCAACGGTCCTATTGATGGAGCAGGAGGAGTTCTGAAGACAGGGAGTGGAACCCTTACTTACGGAGGAACCACAGCCAACACATACACGGGAATTACGACGGTCAGCAACGGTGTACTCAATCTTGCGAAAACAGGTCTCGTAAATGCATTGGGTGGTAACGTAATTGTGCATGGGAGTGCTGAGATGGTTGGTTCTGGAGCTATTGCGGGCCTAGCCACTAACAACGGCAATTTTAATCCCGGGTCCGCCTTATCAGCTGGTACATTTACTTTTGGATCAAACCTGTTCTTAACGGCTGCTTCTACTTCGAGCTTCCAATTTTTCGGATTACCCTCTGGAAGTTTTGACAGCAACTTTGTAGCCGGGACGATGACTCCCGGTGGCGTCTTAAATCTTGATTTCCAATATGATCCAACTCCCACTGACATGTTTGTGATCTATCAAAATGCAACTCTTGGATCGGGCTCTTTCACGGCAACAAATTGGCTGGGGAATGTTTATTCAGGGTCTGTGCTGCAGGTGGGTCAAAATATTGTGTTAAGCAACTTGATCTTGGCCAACTATGTGTGGGATGGCGAGGCCAATAATAATCTGTTTAGTTCACCCACAAATTGGGTTGGCGATATAGTTCCACCTAACGATGGACGGGCTAAACTAATTTTCGGGGCCAATAACCTCAGAACAAATGCAATTGCTGATACCCCTTGGTACGTGCGCGGGTTGGTGTTTAGTAATAATGTTCAATCCTACCTTCTCACGGGAAGCAACGTGACGATTGAAACAACCTCAGGAAGCGCTTATGGAATTGTTCAGAATAATCAGAATCTGATGACCATCAGCAATAATATCATTCTTGAAACATCGCAGTCTTGGAGTGCGCGAAGGGGTGATTTGTCGCTTGGCGGAACGACAAGGCTGGGTACGAACACCTTGATCCTTGAAGGCGGAAGTAACTTTATTTACAGGGCTGGGAGCCGACTTGAGCTCTCTAATGGCACAGTCAATGTCAACGCAGGTCTCATCCTTAATGGATCTGGTCCTGATGGAAATGGGGTTTTACGTAGTTCGGGTGGAAATAGTGCAATCACGGGCGGAATAAGCTTTGCCTCGGCTTCAACCATAGGAGTGGACGCTGGAACTTTGACTCATACGGGGTCGATCAATGGGGGTGGAAATAATATTACGAAAGTTGGAGCGGGTACGCTTACTTTAACGGGTCCGGGAACAAACTCGAACATTCCTAACTTTTTTGCGAATGGGGGAACGGTTGAACTTAATAAGGCTCCGGGCGTGACTGCTATTCCTGGAAACCTCTCTATCAGTAACGCGACAGTAAGCCTTCTCACTTCGAATCAGATAGCGGATACGGCTGCTATTTCTTTCCAAAATGACGCCATACTTAAACTCAATGGAAATAGTGAGACGGTCGGCAATGTAACAAATTTCGGCACTTCGGGCGTTGTTTTTGATTTTGGGAGCTCATCGTTTAACACACTTTTTAAAGCGGGTCTTCTTAACTTGGGTGCAGGCGGTACAAATCAATTTAGTGTGTATAACTGGAGTGGAACGGCTTTCACCCTTGGGGGTGCTGACCAATTTATCCTCTCGAATAACTTGGGCGTGCTCACGAACATAATCTCCTTTTATAGTGATTCTGGCATCACCTTGTTGGGCGATGGACGTGTGGCGACGTATGGAATTTCAGGTGGGTTATTCGAACTAATTCCGATTCCAGAACCGCAAACATACGTGTTGATGGTCATTGGATTGATAATCATCGTTGCGGGCTATCGCCGCAGGAAATCACTACAAGACAAAAAGTCCTAATCATTAGCTGATTTTTGCACTCTCCGCCTTAATGCTCAACACACCGGGTTTTGAGCCCTATTAAGCGATGGTAGGAAATGAACTTTTAAAAGTTAATCAACCTGACCTTGGCGCATTCCAGCTGGAACGGCTTTAGGACGAGGACAAGTGGATTTAATTTCAATATGGCGACCTTGTTCAGAGGCTTCAAGGATCGATTGCATAACGTCTAATGCATGGAACCCGAGTTCGTTTGCCATGCGCGGAGTCCGTTTTAAATGAATAGCTGCTGCCATATCTGCCACTCCAAACCCCCTAAACCCGCAGTCAGCATGCAAATGCGGTACGGAATGCCATCCATCCGTTCCTGGACGTGAAAGTTTTACAACTCCGCCCGTGCCATTTGGGTCGGGAATAGACATTGATCCTCCTGTGCCATACAACTCAATATTGGGTAGGGTGGATCCCCAAACATCAAATGTCATTAGCATGCTGATCACACACCCATTATGAAAATCTAGAACGGCAGAGATATGAGTCGGAGTTTCCACTTTCACCACTTTTCCGTGTTTTGGCTGACTCGTAATGGTTCGCTCCGCAAAGGACGTTTGTGCTGAGGATGTAACCCGTTTCACAGGCCCAAGGAGGTTAATCAACGCGTTAATATAATAGGGACCCATGTCGAAAAGTGGGCCGCCCCCAACTTCATAATAAAACTCGGGTGAAGGGTGCCACGATTCATGCCCATGACATATCATGTTGCAGACGCCACCGATGGGTTGACCGATAAACCCGTCGTCGAGAAGTTTCCGAGCGAGTTGTTGGCCTGGGCCCATGTAGGTATCCGGCGCGCATCCTACAAAAAGATTTTTCAGCTTAGCAAGGTCTAGAACTTTCTGGCCTTCGTCCTTGTTTGTAGCAAAAGGCTTTTCGCAGTAGGCATGTTTTCCTGCGTTAAGTATCTGCATGTTCACTGGCGCATGGGCCTTTGGAATAGTGAGGTTAATCACGATTTGGATTTCCTTATCGGCCAGAAGCTCCTCAACTGAGCACGCCTTAGCAATCCCGTATTTTTCCGCAACACTCTTTGCGCGGGCGGTGTCGAGATCGGCACATGCAGAAACTTCGATGTTGGAATACAATTTTAACCCATCAAAATAAGCCCCACTGATTGCTCCCGTGCCAATGATGCCCACTTTTGTCTTTGGTAATGATGTCGCCATAAAAGCCTGATTAATCGTTCCCCCAGCTATCGCAACACTATTTTTAGACGTATGGCCCCCAACCGGAGTGCCCCAAAGCGTTGGAAAGCCAATCCTGGTTATGTTCTAAAAGACCACACACAATCCTGGTTATGTTCCCTTTTTCCCAAGTCTTCGCGCCTTCGCGTGAGCTTATGATATCCAAGATTATTTCTCGAGAAACTTGCTCATTCTCGCTGCTAAGTTCTTAACGCTGGACAAAACTAGGGACTGAGGTGCAACGCTTTTTTGGACCAGGTTATGGGTTATTTATCGATTGAATCTGAGCTTCGAATTGGTGCAGTGTTTTATATCTGATAGATGAGTGTTTGCGGTGAGTGTTGTAGTAGCCTTCGATGTATTCGAAGATTTCGATGCGGGCGTCGGTCGCATCTTCGAAGTATCCGTCTTGAAGCATTTCGAGCTTAATAGTGCCGATGCAGGACTCGGTCCAAGCATTGTCATAAGGGTTAGCACGGGCTGACATACTTTGGCTCATACCCCGCCCCCTTGAGGACCGCTCGAAATGAAGCGCTGCCATATTGGCTACCTCGATCGCTGTGAAAAATGGTGTGATTTGGTTGTCTAAATTTTAGAGCCTGATTCATCGCTTCGACGACAAGCTCGGCGCGCAGGTTGTCGGCCAGGCTCCAGCCCACGATTCGCCGCGAGCAAAGATCAATGACGACTGCCAGATAGAGCCATCCTTTGCTGGTTGGGATAAAGGTGATATCTCCGGCCCATACGCTATTGATGGTTTCACGCCCGACAAAACTAGGGACAGACAAAACTAGGGACAGGCTAATAGTTGTCGACATCGCCCGACAACAACGGTGTCCAAAATACTTTAAATTATATCGATGAGGTAATGTGTTGTTGGGCCGAGAATGCCCTAGATTAAGCCTCTGGTTTTGGGGGTTCAAAA